>JAFRAP010000009.1 GCA_017405345.1 Candidatus Saccharimonadota bacterium | reverse complement strand
TCTTCCTGCCGGATTGGCAAGGGCACACTTTTTGCCACACGGCGGCTAGAAAGGCACATTCAGTCCATCACCGATAATTATTCTAAAGAGGCCTATGCCATCGGGCTAGATATCAAGGGCTACTTTATGAGCCTCCCTCGCAAGGGGCTGTTTGAGCGGGTCTGCTGGGGGCTGGAGCGCCAGTTCCCCAATAAGGGAGTATTTTATGAAATCTGCCGCTTCCTCTGGAAAGAAATCATCTTTGACGACCCCACCATTGGCGTCACTCGCCGTGGCAGCAGAAAAGATTGGGACAAGCTCCCCATCAGCAAGACGCTCTTTGGTCAGGAGCCTGGCCGCGGTATCGTCATCGGCAATCTTTCCTCACAGCTACTTTCTAATATTTACCTAGATGTCCTAGACCAATTTATCGTGGGAGAATTAGGTTATAAACATTACGGTCGCTACGTAGACGATTTCTTCATCCTGGTCACTCCAGAGCAGCTTCCGCAAGCTCTGCGAGATATTAACGCTATCGCCGCTAAATTAGATGAATGCGGCTTAGAGTTGCACCCACGCAAGCGCCGTGTTCAGCCGGTTAGCCACGGCGTGCCTTTTGTTGGTTCGGTCTGCTATCCAGGCCGCACCGTTCCTGGCCGCCGTCTTAAAGAAAATTTTTATGAAGCCGCCTATCTTTATTCCCATGACATCGCCCCAAAGGAGAAAGTTATCTCCTACTTGGGGCATGTCAAACACATTAACGGCCAAATGCTCGCCAAGCGAGTTTTTGACGCTAATGGCTGGGATTTTAACTTCTTCGGGGGGTCTAGGGGGAACAACTAACGCGCCACACAACGGACGGTTAAGCCGTTGCCCTTATTGTTCGCATTCTGGGGGATCACGCGCGTACTATTCGTGTTGAGGTTCTGCGCGTTCGTGGCCGTGGAGTTGGCGGCAGTAGACCACCAATTTCCGTTCGCGCCCTTATTGTAGACCTGGCCATTAGACCAGTTGTAGTTGCCGGAGCGGAGCAAGCTACCCCAGACACGCGACGGCTAAAAACGATTGAGACAACTCACTGCCTAGCTACCCCAGTAGGCTAGCTAGGTTTTTTATAGACCTCAATATAAAGGGAGTCTCGGCCCCCCCGAATTGTTAATGTGGTTACACCCTTTCATGTTGGCGCTAAGAATGCTGTGGCTCCAAGTAGCTCCAAGCCCACGGCACCTTTTCACCAATCGGCGGTGCACCATCCAATACTATTGTACTACATTATTTACGCTAGCACTCTCCACTTGACAGTGCTAATCATCTGTGCTACACTGATAATACTATGGTTCCAGGTGATTTTAGCGAAGTTATGGATAAACTTTCAGAGAACGCCAAGCTCGCTCTCCAGAAGTCAGATTTTTTCAGCAAGCGTTATAATAGCGGCTACATCAGCACAGAGCACATCTTGCTCGGCATTTTAGACCAAGACATCTCCACCGGCGCCCGTCTCTTGGCAGACGAGGGCGTAAACTTAGACGCCGTAGAGAAGCAGCTCGGCACTCCCACCAAGGAAGTCCGTGGCTCTCGCATGGCCATGATGTCTCTGTCAGAGTCTGCTGTTCTCACTCTGCACATGGCTTTTGCCTTCACTATGGAGCACGGCCTAGATTTCATTGGCACAGAGCATCTGCTCTTTGCTCTGCTCACCCAGGCTAATTCTCGCGCCACCCGCATACTCACCGATCTTAAAGTAGATATAGAGCACATCACAAATAACATTGAAGACCTTGCCATTAAGCAAGCCGAGCAAGCCGAGCTAAAGTCTAAGAAGCAGGGCTTTCTCCATAAGGCTCCGCTCAAGTGGCTCAGCCGTTACGGCTCAGACTTAACCGAGCTGGCTCGCCAGGGCAAGCTAGATAATGTCATCGGCCGTAACCAAGAAATAGAACGTGTAGTCACCGTGCTCTGCCGCCGCACCAAGTCTAATCCCGTCTTAATCGGTGAGGCCGGCGTCGGCAAGACTGCCATCGTAGAGGGGCTGGCCACTCGTATCGCTAAGAATGACGTCCCCGGTAATCTCATCGGCCAGCGCATTTACCAGATTGATTTATCCAGCGTGGTAGCCGGCACCAAGTTCCGGGGCGAGTTTGAAGAGCGCATTAAGGGCATCATAGACGAGGCTTCTTCCACGCCAGATTTAATCCTCTTTATTGATGAGCTTCACCTGCTTGCTGGCGCCGGCTCTTCTGAAGGCTCTATGGATGCCGCTAACATTTTAAAGCCCGCCCTGGCTCGCGGCCAGCTGCGCTTAATTGGCGCCACCACCATTGATGAATACCGCAAAAACATAGAAAAAGATACGGCCCTGGCTCGCCGCTTCCAGACGGTCATGGTGGGGGAGCCTTCTGCCGCCGTCACCCTCCGCATCTTAAAGGGAATTAAGAGCCACTATGAGAGTCACCATGGGGTTCGCATCCCAGACAGCACCCTAAGCGCCGCCATCAATATGTCCGTCCGCTACATTAATGACCGCTTTCTGCCAGATAAAGTCATAGACATCATAGACGAGGCCTCTGCCATCGCTAAAGTCGCCGCCGATAAAAAAGGTGGTGGCGAGTATAAAAAGTTAAAGGTAGAGCTAAAGGATGTCACCGAGAAGATGGAGCAGGCTGCCGAGGAAGATAACTTTGAGCGTGCCGCCCTTTACAAGCAACGCCAAGCTCAGGTGCAGGCAAGATTAAAAGAGCTAGAGAAAAAGGGCGTTAAAAAGACCGCCCACCCCACCGTGCAAGAAGAGCACCTAGCCACCGCCATCTCTTTAAAGACCGGTATCCCCGTGTCTAAAGTTCATGGTTCCGAGCTAAAGCTCCTCACCGACCTAGAAAATCACCTGAAAAAGTCCATCATCGGCCAGGATGACGCCATCCACACCGTAGCTAAGGCCATCCGCCGTGGCCGCTCCGGCGTGGGAGATCCTAAGCGCCCCATTGGCTCCTTCCTCTTCATGGGGCCAACTGGTGTCGGCAAGACAGAGCTTGCTCGTGTCATCGCCAGGGAAGTCTTTGGTGGTGATGCCGCCCTGATCAAGATTGACATGTCTGAATTTGGCGAGAAGCATAACGTCTCCCGCCTGGTGGGTGCTCCTGCCGGCTACATCGGCTATGATGACGGCGGCAAGCTCACCGAGGCCGTGCGTCGCCATCCGTACTCCGTAGTGCTCTTTGACGAGATTGAAAAAGCTCATCCAGATGTCTTTAATATGCTCCTGCGAATTCTAGAAGACGGCGTCTTAACAGACGGGCAAGGTAATAAAATCAAGTTTAATAATACCGTGGTGATTCTCACTTCTAATCTCGGTGCCGCCGAAATGTACGACGATCAAGAAATGGGCTTTAACGCTCGCACCGCCAAAGATAAAAAGGCTCTTGCCGCCGAGTATGAAAATAGTAAGAATGCCGCCATGAAGGCCCTAAAGAAAGCCATGCGCCCAGAGCTGATTAACCGTCTAGACGCCATTGAGGTCTTTCATGCGCTCACCCGCAGTCAGGTTAATCAAATCGCCGATAATATGATTGCCGAGCTGCGCTCTCGCCTAGCGCTAAAGTCTTTTGGCTTAAAAGTAGATGTAAAGGCCAAAGATTGGCTAGTAGAAAAAGGTTACGACCCAAAAAACGGCGCTCGCCCACTCCGCCGCGCCATTGAAGACCATCTAGAGTCACTATTGTCTGAGGCCATCATCTCTGGCAAGTTAAAACCCGGCGAGGTTGCCACTATCTCTCTTTCTAAAAATCAGTTAAAATTAACCATAGATAAGGAGTAACATCATGGCCACCATTGCTCGCCCCCAAAAAGCCAAGCATCAGGCAAGAATCATCTTCCTCTGCGTGGCACTTTTAGCAGCGTTTTACGCGCTCTTTATCTTCACAGACTTAAGCGACGTTTTAAGTAACATTACCTACACTCCCCCAGCAGAAGTTTCCGCCTTGGCGGATAAGCTCTCTTTAACGGGCAAGGCTCGGACGATTTTTTACGCCACTCGCCCCGCTCTGGAAGGCCGGGACGATTTTAACCATCACTGCGACAGCCACAATGCAGACATTTCCGTACTCGGCTGCTATACCGGCGGGCAGATTTACCTTTATAATGTAAACTCCACGGAGTTGCCCGACGTAGTAGAATCCACCGCCGCTCACGAGCTGCTTCATGCTGCATGGGAGCGCCTAAACGTGTTTGAGAAAGCCGCCGTTTCTGCCGAGCTAGAGCGGCTTTACGAGGCTAATCAAGATTCACTTTCAGAAGATTTAGATCTTTATGCCCCAGAAGATCGCCTAGACGAACTGCACTCTCGTATCGGCACAGAAATTGCCGATCTCCCTGCCAGCCTAGAGCATCACTATGCCAAGTACTTCACAGATCAAGATGCCATCGTTGCTCTTTACACTCACTATCACGAGCCGTTTGAGCAGCTAAAGGCCGAGCTATCCACTCTCGCCACTGAGCTAGAGTCTGCCAAGGCCGAGATAGACGCCCGCACTAAAGCCTACTATGAAGACGTTGCCGCTCTAAATTCTCGGATAGACGAGTTTAATCAGTGCGCTTCCACCGTGGGTTGCTTTGCCACCCAGGCAGATTTTAACACCCGCCGCCGCGCCCTCGTCTCAGAACAGTCCGCCCTAGAAGATGCCTATCACAGCATCAATACCGCCATTACCGAGTATAACAATAAAGTTACCCGCTACAATGACAACATCCTCCGCAGCGAAACTCTAGAGAATCTCATCAACTCTAACGCCGCCCCGCAGGAAGTTAATTAAAGAAAGGATTATTATGACCAAAGCAAAATTAACCAATTATCTCGTCCCCACCGTGGTAGAAGAGACCAACCGCGGCGAGCGCGCCTACGATATTTACTCGCGCTTGCTTAATGATCGCATCATCTTCGTTGGCGAGGAGATTAACCCTCACACGGCTAACCTTATCGTGGCGCAGCTACTTTTCCTTGCCCACGTGGATCCAAAGAAAGATATCAAGCTCTACATTAACTCTCCTGGTGGTTCCGTGCATGACGGCCTCGCCATCATAGACACCATGAACTTCATAGAGCCAGACATTCAGACTATCGGCATCGGCCTGCAGGCCTCCATGGGTGCCATGCTACTTTCTTGTGGCACTAAGGGTAAGCGCTTCTTACTGCCTAATGCCCGAGTGATGATTCATCAGCCATCTTCCGGCACAGAAGGGAAGATCACGGACCAAGAAATCGCCCTGCGCGAGGGTATTACTTTAAAGAAGATTTTAATTGACATCCTCGCTAAAAACACCGGTAAAAAGCCCGAGCAAGTAGAGCGCGACATGGATCGCGACAACTGGATGTCCGCCACTGAGGCTAAAAACTACGGTATCGTTGATAAAATCATCAAGTAAAGCGTGCTATACTGTAACTATGCCTAAGCAAAAGTCTAACTTTGTCTGCCAAAATTGTGGCACCAGCTATGCCAAATGGGTGGGGAGGTGCGACAATTGTGGCGAGTGGAATTCGCTCGTGGAGCAAGTTGCCCCCACAGAAAGCGAGAAAAAGTTTGCCTTAGCCCGTGGTCAAGTTTCTGGTAAAAAATTAAAGCCCACCGCACTCAATTCCATCATCCCGTCAGACGCCAAGGAGCGCCTAAAGACCGAGTTTAAAGATTTAAACACCGTGCTGGGTGGCGGTATTTTAAAGGGTTCTGTCAGTTTGCTCGTTGGCCAGCCCGGCATCGGCAAGTCCACCATTTTAATGCAGATTTGCGCTTACGTTGCCCGCACTCATAAAGTGCTGTATGTTTCTGGCGAGGAGTCTGCCGGCCAAGTTAAACTCCGCGCCACCCGCCTTGGTGCAAAGTCAGAGAACTTGCACTTTGCCAGCTCCACTTCTGGCAATGATATTGCCAAGACCACCGAGTCCGCTGAGTATGATCTTGTAATCGTGGATTCCATCCAGACTCTCGCCATGGACGAGATTTCTTCCGCTCCCGGCACCGTTAGCCAAGTCACTAATTGCGGCAATCTCATCATCCGCGCCGCCAAGGCCACAGACACCGCCGTGATTATTGTCGGTCACGTCACTAAGGAAGGCACTCTCGCCGGGCCAAAAGTCCTGGAGCATTTGGTAGATGTGGTTATCAATTTTGAGGGAGATCGTTACGGCGGGTTTAAGACCATCCGCTGCATTAAAAATCGCTTTGGCTCCACTTCAGAAGTCGCCATTTTTGAAATGGATGATAAAGGCCTGCGTGAAGTCCAAAATCCTTCTGCCGCGCTTCTCGCTGAGCGTCAGAATACGGATGGTTCCATCATCCTTGCCACCACCGAGGGCACCCGGCCTATTCTAGTAGAAATCCAAGCGCTCGTCACTCGCACTAACTTTGGTTATCCTAAACGCGCTGCTTCCGGCTTTGACTTAAACCGTCTGCAGTTGCTCATCGCCGTGATAGAGCTCCGCACCAAGCTAAAGCTAGACGATAAAGATATTTACATCAACGTAGTTGGTGGCATGAAGTTAAAAGATTCCGCCGCAGATTTAGCCGTGTGCCTCGCCATCGCCTCTGCCGCCGCCGGGCGCAAGCTCAGCGATGGCTATGTGGTCTTTGGTGAAGTCGGCCTTGGTGGAGAAATCCGCTCTGCCTTCCGCCCAGACCAACGCATCGCCGAGGCTAAAAAGCTCGGGTTCCAGCACGCCATCGCCCCCGCCACCATTAAGGATCCATTCGTCATCCCGGTGAAAGACCTCCGCACCACGCTAATAAAATACGTAAAGGACTAACATGCGGATTTTAGGCATTGACCCAGGCACCGGTATCTGCGGTTTTGGTGTGATTGAAGTCAGCGGCACTAAGGCTCAGGCCGTGGACTATGGCGTCATCTCCACCCCGCCCCGCACCCCCCTGCCAGACCGGCTGTTAGACATTTATAATTCCATGCACGAAATCATTGAACAAAATCATCCAGATGTCGTTAGCATTGAAAAATTGTTCTTCACTAAAAATATCACTACCGGCATCACTGTGGCAGAAGCGCGCGGAGTGATTTTGCTGGTTTGCAAAAAGCACAATCTCCCCACCTTTGAATACACTCCTAACGAAATTAAAAAGACCCTCACCGGCTATGGCAAAGCCGACAAAAAGCAGATGCAAGAAATGGTGCGCCTGCATCTAAAATTATCCGCTCCGCCCAAGCCAGACGATGCCGCCGATGCTCTTGCCGCCGCCATCACTCACTCGCTCATGCAAAAGTACGCTGCTGATTCTCACCGGGCAGAGCTGACTCCCTCCAACTAGTGCTATAATATATTATATGATTGCGCATATTAAAGGCACTATTGCCGAAAAATTCTTAAATTCCGTTATCGTAGACGTAAATGGTGTAGGCTATGAAGTCGCACTAACCGCACTAGATTTTGACACTGCCGAGCTGAGCCAGACCACCAAATTCTACACTTACCACAGCATCCGCGAGAATGCCGAGGAGCTTTATGGTTTTACCACGCTTGCCGCTAAAAAACTTTTCCAGCTACTTATTTCTGTAAACGGTGTAGGGCCAAAGGCCGCCATGGCCATTCTCAGCCTTGCCCCTGCAGAAGAAGTCCGCAACGCCATCGCCAATGCAGATACCGCCTTTGTGGCAAAGGCCAGTGGCGTTGGTAAAAAATCCGCCGAGCGAGTCATTGTGGACTTAAAAGATAAGGTTGGTCTGCCCTCACATTATGGTGGCACTGCACCCACTACGCTTGCTCCTGCTAATGACGAAGCTCTGGATGCACTCATGGCGCTGGGCTTTTCTTTAAAAGACGCCACTGCCGCCTTGGCAGAAGTTGACTCACACTTGCCACTAGAAGCTCGCATTAAAGCCGCACTAAAAAAGTAATCTGATATAATATACAGTATAATATGGGAATTGAACGGGTCACCGATACCATCACTCATGCTGAAGATGGCGAGGAGCAAGTCATAGAGCAGTCGCTCCGCCCAGTTACTTTTGATGAATATATTGGGCAGGAGCGCTTAAAGAACAATCTTAAACTTGCCATTGCCGCAGTAAAGAAGCGCGGTGATGGCTCCACCCTAGACCATATATTATTATATGGCCCACCCGGCCTTGGCAAAACTACCATGGCCGGCGTTATTGCTCACGAGATGGGTGCAAACTTGCGCATCACTTCTGGCCCTGCCATTGAGCACGGTGGAGATCTCGCCAGCATCCTCACTAACCTTCAGCCAGGAGACATCCTCTTCATTGACGAGATTCACCGTCTGCGCAAGGCCGTTTCAGAATATCTTTACACCGCCATGGAAGATAATGCCATTGACATCATGATCGGTAAAGGCCCCGCCGCCCGTTCCGTCCGGCTGGACATTCCGCCCTTCACCCTCATCGGTGCTACCACTCGCACCGGCGCTCTCACCGGCCCCTTAAGAGATCGCTTTGGCATCATCCACCGCTTAGAATATTACAAAATCCCCGAGATAGAAAAAATCATCGTTCGCACCGCCAGCATCTTAAACACAGAGATTCAGCCGGCTGCCACTGCGCTCCTGGCTGAGCGCTCTCGTCTCACTCCGCGCATCGCTAATCGTCTCACCAAGCGTGTGCGTGACTATGCCGATGTTAACGGCGACGGTATCATTGACCAGTACATCGCCGAGCAATCATTAAAATTGATGGAGATAGATAATCTCGGCCTAGACCCAGCAGACCGCAACATGCTAGAGCTAATGCTAGATAATTACGGTGACCGCCCCGTGGGATTATCCACCATCGCCGCTCTCACCGGGGACGAGCCTCCCACCATTGAGGAATATTACGAGCCTTATCTCATGCAGTTGGGGCTGCTAGAGCGTACGCCTCGCGGGCGCCGTGTTACCGAAAAGGCCAAGCGCCACCTCTCTTCACTGCATTAGTGTGCTATAATAAACTTATGGCAAAAAAGCGTAAGAAAAAGACCCGTGAGCTTGGCCCAGAGCACGAGCTTCCCGGTGGCTTCTGGCACCAGGTTTTAGCTGTGGTGATGATTACCCTCGCTGTGATATTAGTGATGACTTGGTTTGGTAGCGGTGGCTCTTTGCTTAATCATATCCATGCCGCCTCGCAGTGGCTCATCGGCTATGCCGCTTACTTCATCCCGTTATTATTAGTTTATTTGGCCGTAAAAATCTTCCGTTCCGACACAAATCGTCTGCCAGTTGCCGTTTGGATTGCTTCTTTTCTCATGGTACTTTGGCTGGCGGGTATTTTTGGTATCCCCACTATCGGGCTGGCTAGCCCCACCGGCGGTATTGTGGGAGAGGGGCTAAACCTCGCTCTCACCCAAATTTTAGACTCCGGTGTGGTGATGTTTATTTACTTAGTCCTCATCTTTATCACCGCCATTTTCATCTTGCAGGTTAGCCCAGCCACAGTGTTTCGGGCGGTGTTGGGGCTGTTCCGCCCGCGCCGTGCCGAGGACGCAGACAACGCCAAAGTTGCCCGTGCTGCTGAGAGTGGTGAGCAGCTAGACCTAAAAGTTAATTCTGGTGTGGCCATTGCCGAGGAGCCTGCCCCCAAGCTAAAAATCTCCGACTCTAAAAAGCCCGCCGCCCCAGAGCCAGAGCGTGCTATGATGACCGTCTCCGATCCAAACTGGAAGATGCCTTCCATTGACCTGCTAGAAAAGAAGCAGTCCCCAGCTGATGCCGGCAACATTCAGCAAAATGCCATGATTATTAAAAGCACCCTCTCCGAATTTGGCATTGAAGTAGAGATGGAAGGCGCAAACATCGGCCCGCGCGTCACCCAGTACACCATGCGCCCACCTTCCGGAGTTAATCTTTCTAAGATTGTTTCTCGTGATAAGGAGCTAGCGCTTAATCTCGCCGTTGATAAAATCCGCATAGAAGCCCCCATCCCCGGCACTCGTTCTGTGGGCGTAGAGATTCCTAACACTCGCTCTGCCGACGTCCGCCTGCGTGGCGTGCTAGAAAGTCCCGAGTGGAAGAACACCACCGATTCGCTCTGCTTTGCCGTTGGTAAAGATATTTCCGGCAAGGCGGTCATCGCCAATCTCGCCAAGATGCCTCACTTGCTCATTGCTGGTACTACCGGTTCTGGTAAGTCCGTCATGACTAACACCCTCATCACTTCACTACTTTATCGTAATGCCCCCTCAGACATGAAGCTTATCATCGTAGATCCAAAGCAAGTAGAAATGGCTCAATACAATGACATCCCACATCTCTTAACTCCCATCATTACTTCCGTAGATAAGACTCTCTCTGCCATGAAGTGGGCCGTAGATGAAATGGAAAAGCGCTACACCCTCATGGCCGAGGAGAAAGTTAAAAATATCGTAGATTATAACAACAAGATTGCCAAGCACAACGATTCCGTCACCGTTAAAGATGCTGACGGCAACGAGCAGCAGCACGATGGTGGCAAAATGCCCTACATCGTCATCATCATTGACGAGATGGCAGACCTCATGATGATGGCAGGGAAAGATCTAGAAATGCTAATTGTCCGCATCGCCCAGAAGGGTCGCGCCGCTGGTATCCACCTGGTGCTCGCCACTCAGCGTCCAGAAGTTAAGGTTATCACCGGCTTAATTAAGGCTAACATCCCCGGCCGTATTGCCTTTGCCGTGGGTAGCCAGGTAGACTCCCGCATCATGCTAGACATGTCTGGCGCAGAAAAGCTGCTCGGCAAGGGCGACATGCTCATGCTCACCACAGAGATGATGGGTAAGCCTCGCCGCATCCAGGGCGCCTGGAGTTCAGACCAAGACGTAGATAAAGTCACCAGCTTCTTAAGAGAGCAGCGCCCCCCAGAGTATAATGAAGACGTCATCGCCCAGACGGTGCAGGTTAAGGGCTTAGGCCCAATTGACGGCGGCTCCATCGGCGATCTTGGCCGCAAGTACGACCCTAACGACCCAGTAGTTCGCAAGGCCGTAGAGCTATCACTCGCTAAGGGTAAGTTCTCCACCGCCATGCTTCAGACTTACCTTGGTAAAGGCCATGGCTTTGTCTCTGGCTTGGCCATTTGGCTAGAGCAAATCGGCGTCATCGGCGAGGCCAACGGTACTAAGCCTCGTGATGTCCTCATCTCGTCCATGGAAGAGTTCGACCAACTCGCCAATATCTGATATAATAATATATTATGAGAAGTTTATCAGGAGAGTTAGAGAGTAAACTAGGTGACCAAGTCACCGTCATGGGCTGGGTCAATTCCCGGCGAGACCACGGTGGTCTTATCTTTATAGACCTAAGAGATTCCGACGGCATCATTCAGCTCGTCATCACTCCAGAAAATTCCGCCGCCTTTAAACTTGCAGAGACCGTCCGGGACGAATTCGTCCTTTCTGCCACCGGCATTATGCGCGAGCGCGCTCCAGAATTAAAAAACCCTCACATTAAGACCGGCAACATTGAGCTTGTAGTAGAAACTTTAGAGTTATTAAATCGTTCAGAAACTCCCCCCGTCAACACTCATGATGACGGTGCCGAGTCCGGAGAAGATTTGCGTCTAAAGTATCGTTACTTAGATTTACGCCGCCCATCCATGCAGCACACTTTAAAGCGCCGCGCCGAGTTTTATCACGCCCTGCGTGAATACATGGAAGCCCACGATTTTACAGAAGTCACCACCCCCATCTTAGCCAATTCTTCGCCAGAGGGTGCACGCGACTTTCTTGTTCCTAGCCGCATCCATCCTGGGCAGTTTTATGCCTTGCCTCAGGCTCCGCAGCAGTTTAAGCAGCTCTTAATGGTTGGCGGTGTGCCACGTTACTATCAGATTGCCCCGTGCTTCCGAGATGAAGATCCTCGTGCAGACCGGCTCTATGGCGATTTTTATCAGCTAGATTTAGAGATGTCCTTTGTGGATGATGGTGAGGTCGTCCGTACTACAGTAGAGCCACTCATTAAGCAGCTCGTAACAGATTTTGCCGGCAAAACTTTACTTTACCAAGATGTTCCTCGTCTTACCTATACTGAAGTCATGGAAAAATACGGTACAGACAAGCCAGATTTGCGCTACGGTATGGAGCTGGTAGATTTAACCACCGCACTTAAAGATACCGATTTTAAAGTCTTTCAGACAGAATGCGTTAAGGCTATCTGCGTTAAAAACGGCGCCGCTCTTTCACGCTCGCAGATTGACAACTTCACAGACCAAGCCAAAAAGCTCGGTGCCGGTGGCTTAGCCTACATCCTTTACCAAGATGGCGAGGCTAAATCTCCCATCGCCAAGTTCTTAAAGCCAGAGGAGCTTGCCACTATCCAGCAGCTCACCCACGCCGCCGATGGCGACGCCGTCTTCTTTGGTGCAGACACGCGGGAGAAGGTTAATAAAGTCCTAGGCGCTCTGCGCATCGCCTTTGCCGATCACTTTGAATTAAAAAATGACGATCAAGTCGCCCTGCTTTGGGTTACGGATTTTCCATTTTACGAGTGGAATGATGGCGAGCAAAAGTTAGACTTTGGCCATAATCCTTTCTCCATGCCAAAGGGCGGTCTCTCCGCACTAGAAAAAGCTCAGACCGATGCAGATAAACTTAGCCTCACCGCAGACCAATACGACATGGTCATGAACGGTTACGAGATTTGCTCTGGTGCCGTGCGCAATCATAATCCAGAAATCATGTACAAGGTCTTTGGCATCCTCGGCTACAGCGAGCAATATGTAGAGGAGCGCTTTGGTGGAATGCTCTCCGCCTTTAAGTTTGGTGCACCGCCACACGCCGGCTGTGCCTTTGGCCTAGACCGTCTCTTCATGGTCTTAAACGGCAACAAAAACATCCGAGATATCGTTGCCTTTCCTAAGAACGGCTCTGGCGTAGACTTAATGATGAGCTCTCCCGCCACCGTTGACAAAAAGCTCCTAGACGACACTTCCATCGCCGTCATCCCAGAAGCAGAAGATTAGTTAGTTTCCGAGTGAAATTTATCGTGAATCTCCCTTAGGTGCGGGTCTGTAATGTGCGTGTAAATTTGAGTGGTGGAGATATTAGCGTGCCCCAGCATGGACTGTACAGAGCGCAAGTCCGCTCCGTTCATTAAAAGATCCGTTGCAAAGGAGTGGCGTAAAGTATGTGGCGTCACATGCTTAGTGATGCCCGCCAGCTTGGTATATTTTTCAATAATCCGCTCCACAGAGCGTGGAGTTAGCCGCCGGTAGTCACCAGAAGTATCCGGCACCCGCTGGTTTTTAGAATTATTTAAAAACAGCGCCGGCAGGGAATCAGTCCTAGCTTCTAGATATTCGCCGATATGCTCGGCTGTGGTTTTATCAATGAAAATCGGGCGGTCTTTACTGCCCTTACCGCGCACCATAAACTCTCTCCGCCCCAAGTTAATAGAATCTCGGTTCAGCCCAATCAGCTCGCTTACTCGTAGCCCCCCAGAAAACAGCAGCTCAATAATCGCCCGGTCTCTTAGGCCAGTTTCTGTATCGGTGGGGATAGATTCTAATAATCGCTGCACTTCATCATAGTGTAAAAAAGTCACTTGCTTTTTCACTGCGCGTGGCAGCTCCACCAGCGAAGGGTCTAGCGATTCAACCCCTCGCCGCGCCAGATATTTTAAAAATCCTCTCAGCGCAATTAAGTGGTAAGTCTGTGTCAGAGCAGACAGATGCTCTTTATTCTGATTGTCCTTAAAGCGGTTTAGTCGTAGCCGATACCTGCGCAAAAGTTCTGGTGTAATGTCTTTTGGTGCCAGCTCCTTGCCCTCTGGCAAATCTTCGCTCGTTAACTCTAAAAAGCGTGCTAAATACAGTGCATAGTTATCAATCGTGTGCCTACTCCGCCCCCGCTCAATCTCCACGTATTCTAAAAACTCGTTGATTAGGTCAGAGATGTACATACTATTATTATAACATAACAGTTATGGTATAATGATACCATGGATAATCAGACCCATCCCACGCAAGTCATAGAGCCGTCCACCGGCAGCAGTGTGATTGTTGACCCACCCAAGGCTGATGCAGATAATGCTGGCGAGCTTTTTCGCAAGGCCGCCGAGCGTGAGCGCCGCCGCCCTAAGTGGATGAACCAATTTGCCGCCCTGCCTAAGAAGCAGCGTAAAGGCATCATTCTGTCCAGTATCTTCAGCTTTGCCCTGATTGTCGCCGCCATCATCACTGCATCCATCATCACCGCCACGCACATAAAGTATGCAGACACTTATCGCATCGCTAAGGAGCTGCGTGTAAAAATCCGTGACATGCGCAGCGATTACGCCTGCCAAAAAGTCCTAGATTATGTTGATAGCCCTTACACCACCATGGCCGCCTTTTCTGAATATGCCGAGGGCTGCCGCACCGTCGGCAACGATTCTAAGAATTTAGTAGAAACTCTCGGCCTCACTGAGGGCGTCCGCAAGGATGAAAATCTCATTCGTCTATACGACGGTTTTAACGACGTTTACCTTTCTGCCATTTCTGGCGACGAGGAGCTTAAAAAGACCCTAGACCTCTACACCATTTGGCATCAGTGGGTGATTGCTTCCGCCGCCGTAGAAGGCTGGGATCAGACCGACACCGACCTAGACGCCGCCACCAAAATCTTAATTGATTCCGGAGACGACATCCTAAAATCTTACGGCGAAGGTTGGCTCTCCCGCAAGAAGGCTGTGGCCGCTGCCTATCGCGAATATTACTTCTCCAGCATGGCAGACTTAGACCGTCGTGCCGCCCTGCAGCAGGTAATGGAGCTAAAGCAGCGCGACTTCACCGAGTACGAAGCTCAATCCCGCCCTAACATTAAGGAGCTAGACGTCCTAGAAACCGCCGACACCGCCAAGCTCTACGCCCGCTTTGAAGATATGTACGAGTACATCCGCAAGGCTTATCAAGAGCATTACGAGCGCGGCTCTGGCGATTGTAAAGAGTTGATTACAGAGATAGTCTGCGACTAATTTTTGTGGTATAATAATTCCAGCTAATCAGGAGTTTTTATGGGGAAAGCAAAAGATTTTATTCAGCGTAGTTTGGTTGTTTGCAAGCCAGATGCCGTCCAGCGTGGTATCGTGGGGGAGATTCTGCAGCGCTTTGAGCGTGTTGGCCTAAAGATCGTCGGCATGAAGATGGTCATGCCAGGAGAGGATCAATACAAAGAGCACTATGAGGGCATTGGCCAGATGATTACTCGCCGTGGCGAGCAGGCCTTCCGCTACAATGTAGATTACATGCTCTCTGGCCCCGTCATCGCCATCGTTTTAGAAGGGGTAGAGGCCGTGCCACTAGTCCGCAAGATTGTCGGCTCCACCGAGCCAAAGGCCGCAGACATGGGTACCATCCGCGGAGATTTTGCCCACATGAGCTTTGGCTACTCTGATGCCAAGCAAGTTGGTGTGCCCAACCTCGTTCACGCTTCCGGCTCCCCAGAGGAGGCCAAGAAAGAAATCAAGCTCTGGTTCACCCCAGAAGAACTTTACGATTACAGCGACCTCAATGAGAAATATACCCGCTAACGCGGGCTTGCCCCGATAGCTCAATGGATAGAGCAGCTCCGTCCTAAGGAGAAGGTTGTGCGTTCAACTCGCGCTCGGGGTACCACTGAATTATGATATAATAATACATATGGCAGAACTTTTATTTGACGGCCAGCGTGAGGGGGAAAAGGTCAAGCTGGTCTTCCGCCGCCACTTCATCACCGCCCGCAAGGGGATATGGTTTTTGATTTTATTATCCATCGCTGGCTTCATTCCCATGTTACTGTGGCAGCACGATTCCCGGATGTTTTGGGTTTTTCTCGTCTGCTTGGGTATTGGCTTGTTAGGCCTAGGCTACGCCTATCTTTTATGGTACTTTTCCATTTATATCGTTACGAACGAGCGTATTCGCCAAGTCAGTCAGAAGTCCCTCTTTAAAAAGACCGTGGTAGATTTAGGGCTAGATAAAATCCAAAGTATTTCTTACGGTATCACCACTTTTGCGGGTGGTATTTTTGGTTACGGCACCATCCTCATCCAGACTGCCGCCGGAGATTTAACTATCAGCATGGTATCTCACCCAGACAAGGTTTATAATAAATTGCAAAACATTGCAAAGAAGGCTAAAAATGAAGAGATTTAAGAAAAAAGAGCATCTCACCGAGAAGGAAAAAGTAGAAGAACGTCGCGAGGAAGTCCTTGCCCGTGGGCGCAAGTTTAAATATCCCTTGCAGTATGCTAAGCACCGCTTAATTTTCATCACCATCATCATCGTCATCTTGGCCTTTGCCGCCGCAGTGGGCTTAGGGTACGTTGCTCTGTATAAGTTTGGCTATACTAACGATATGCTCTATCGCCTCACTAACGCTATCCCAGTTCCTGTGGCAAAGATTGATGATGAGCTTGTCCGCTACAGCGATTACCTGATGATTTATCGCAGCACCATCACCCCCATTGAGCAGCAGCAGGGTCAGTTTGGTAACGATGCTAACTCAGACACCATGCGTGCCTATTACAAGCGAGCCGCCCTTACTGAGGCCGAGGATTACTCTTACGCACTTAAACTTGCCCGCGGGCTAGATCTCTTCGTCTCAGACAACATGGTGAATAACGCCATCGCCGAGCATCGCAAGGCCGGTGGTATTGAGCGCAGCGAGGAGAGCTTTAATCAAATCTTAAACGACAGCTTTAACCTCAGCCTAAATGAATACCGTCGCATGGTTTACCTTTCACTCATTAAGGTAGAGGTCAGTAAAGCCATTGACCAGCCCGCCGAGCAAGCCTTGGCTGATGTCCAGTCTCGCCTTGCCGCCAGCAATTATGACTTAGTCAAAGTAGCAAATGAGCTTGCAGATAGCGACAAAATCATTTACGAAGAGACCGGTGGCTTAGTAGATCATCTTAACGTTGACGGCGGCCGAGCCAGCGCCGCCATGAATCTCCAAGTGGGTGAGGTTAGCGAGCCGTTTGTCTCCACTAATGGCGACGGTTATTATATTATCAAGCTCATCGCCAAGACAGACAGCGAAGTCAGCTATGCATCCATCAAGATTCCTTTCACAGAATTTGCCGCTCGCGTTTCAAAAGTCCGTGCCGATGGTAAAGTCACAGAATATATTGAGCTATCAGAAGAATCCGCAGAGCAGTAAACTTTAGGTGAGCATGGTATAATATACTTATGTACAACGTTTTTTCTGACTTCATTGCGGATAAATCTTCACTCTGCATCATTCAGGCAGAGAACCCAGATGCAGACTCTCTCGGATCTGCTTTGGCACTAGATTATCTCCTAGACGGTAAAGATATTTCACTCTACTGCCCGGTAGATATTCCCAAATATTTGCATTATCTGAAAGATTGGTCTCGCATCACTAACGAGTTTAATTTCAAGGCAGACGGTTACATTATCGTAGATACCGCCGCCGCAGTTTTGCTTTCTAAATTGCTAGACAATCCCGCCATCAGCCAGCGCCTCGGCTCTGCTCCGGTGCTAGTCTTAGATCATCACGAGACTCCAGACGATTTGCCCTTCCCTCACACCAGCATCATAGAGTCACGCCCGGCCTGCTGCGATTTAATCTACCAAATCGCCACGAAAGAGCACATCCCCATCAGCCAGACCGCCGCCGAGTATCTTGCTCAGGGTATCCTTTCAGACACTCTCGGCCTTACTTCTGCTTCCACCACCACAGAGACTTTCCGCACTATCGCCAGCCTAACCGAGCTTGGCGTTAATGTTTCCGAGCTAGAAGAATCTCGCAAAGAATACATGAAGAAATCTCCCCGCGTCTTGTCTTACAAGGCGGAGCTGATTAATCGCATAGAATACCATTTAGGCGGCGCTCTTGCCACCATCCACATCCCGTGGGAAGATATCAAGGAGTATTCTGACGAGTACAATCCCAACGTCTTAATTTTAGAAGAGATGCGCATGGTAGAAGGCGTTGCCGTGGCTGTCGCCATTAAGACTTATCCAGACGGTAAAGTCACTGGCAAGATTCGTGCTAGCCGTCCTATTGCAGAGCAAGTCGCTGGCTACTTTGGCGGTGGTGGGCATCCTTATGCCGCCGGTTTTCGCACCTATGATACCACTTATGAATCCGTCGTAAAAGAGCTGGTCAGTATCACGCCAGGCTTACTCGCCGCTATTACAGAGGTTAAAAATGAAATTGTATAACACTCTCACTCGCAGTCTAGACGTCTTTAATCCAGCAGATCCATCCAACGTAAAGATTTACACTTGCGGCCCCACCGTCTATGATTACGCTCACATCGGCAATCTCACCGCCTATGTCTATTGGGATTTGCTCGTACGCTTATTGCGCTCCAGCCACTTTCAGGTTAATCGGGTGCTTAATTTAACCGACGTCGGCCACCTCACTTCCGATGCTGATGACGGAGAAGACAAGCTAGAAAAAGGCGCTCGCCGTGAGGGCAAGACCGTCTGGGAAATTGCCGAGCATTACGCAGGCAGTTTCTTAAAAGATTATCAGGCTTTAGAGCTTATCCCTCCCACTAAAATCTGCAAGGCCACAGATTATATTCAGCAGGGTATCGCTCTCGTCCAGCGCCTCACAGAGCAGGGCTACACTTACGAGACCACCGACGGTATTTATTTTGACACCGCCAAGTTCCCACGTTATGCTGAGCTTGCTCGGCTAGATTTAGATCATCTTCGTGCTGGCGCTCGGGTGGAGTTTAGCAGCGAAAAGCATAATCCTGCCGACTTTGCCCTCTGGAAGTTCGTCCGCGAGGGGGAAGATCACGCCATGCAGTGGGATTATCTTGGTCGGCCAGGTTATCCAGGCTGGCATTTAGAATGTTCCACTATCATTCATGAAGAGTTAGGCGAGCCAATTGACATCCACGCCGGCGGCATTGATCATATTCCAGTTCATCACACTAATGAAGTCGCCCAAAGTGAGGCCGCCTTTGATCAGACCCTTGCTCACTTTTGGCTACATTGCAATTTCATCACCATTGAGGGAGAAAAAATCTCTAAATCATTAGGCAATATTTACACCCTGGCAGACTTAGCCAAGCAAGGGTTCTCCCCGCTAGATTTTAAACTCTGGGTACTTCAAGGCCACTATCAGTCAGAGCGGAATTTCTCCTTTACAGACCTTGCTGCCGCCAAGCAGCGCCGGCTAAACTGGCGTAACCGTTTAGCCACGCTCACTCAGCAGGATTCTCCCACTCCTGCCACGCCAGATTTTTGTGACCAGCTCTTAAAGCTCGTTTCAGACAATCTTAACTCCGCAGAGGGGTTCTCTTTCATTGATAATAGCACTCTCAGTTATCCAGATTGGGAATTTGTAGATCAGCTCTTTGGCTTAGGGCTGATTGATTCTATCATTCCGCCCTCCGCCCATGCCGAGCAACTGATTAAAGAGCGCTCTGCCGCTCGCGATGCTAAAGATTACTCTCGTGCAGACCAGCTTCGCGCCGAGCTAGAAAAAGAGGGTATCACCGTGCTAGATACCCCCTCCGGGCCAATCTGGCAATATCTTTAATCGTTCAGTGCTTTTAAATTAGGATATTCTTGCACTAAGACTTTGATGCAGCCAGCAATCGGAATTGCCACTAATGTGCCAATCAAGCCAAAAGTGTACATACCAATGGTAATAGCAATCAATATCACTAGCGGTGGCAAAGCCATACCCTTGCCCTGAATCTTTGGCGAGATGACATTATTAGCAATTTGTTCATAAATAATGTAAAAGATGGCAAAGGCCAATCCAGACCATGGGCTACTGATAAAGAGTAGTAGCGACACCAGCACGCAGGTAATAATCGGGCCAAACATCGGGATCATGTATAGTACCACAGCAATCAGCCCCATCGGTATAGCCAGCCCCATAGAAAAGCCGAATATCAGCGACAGCACAGCAATGCTCGTTGCCACTACGGCTCCGTCAATCAGCGCCACCAGTAATTGCCCAGAAACATACTTTGCTACCACGCCCGCCATTCTGTCTACAATGCGCTTTGCCACTACTGTTCGCTTGTCGTTCTTGCCAGACATCGCCGCCCAAAATTCGTCCATCAGCGCCGGGCCTTGCAGCAAGAATAAAATCGTCAGCACAATGGTTAGCACGGCGCTAGTTAAAAATCCGCCCACTGCCGTCACGCTTGTCATTGCTAAGTTGCTAAGGTTGCTCACTATTCCATTGGAAAAATCTTTCAGAGCAGTAATCGCTTGCTCGCCCAGGTTATCAATCCCAATCATCTTGCCAAGATTATTTATGGTGTTGCTGTGCAGCCCGCTAGAAAGGATTTCTGGGATTTGCCCCACAAAGCGAGAAGTCTCGTTCACAATCACCGGCGCCGCAAAGGCCACCACTGCCGTAACGCCCAGTACCACCAGCACCACCGCTACAATGGAAGAGAGCGACGAGCGCTGCTTGCGCTTATCTAGCTGGTCAATCTTGTTTGCCAGCGGCTTCAGTGCGATGGCAAAAAATGCCGCAATTAAGACTATCAGTAGCCCGCCCCATGCCTTCACAATAAATAGCCCCGCCAGTACAAAGGCCAATATTACCAGCCAAAACTTTATAAAAGTCTTCGTGTCAACCTCAATTTTTCTAGACATTTTTCCTCCTTAGCTTAAGTATATTATACTCTAACCGGAATATCTCATCAAGAATTCGCGCTTAAAATCGTCAAACTCGCCCGTCACTATTGCCGCCCGAATTTGCTCCGTCAGACGCACGATAAATCGCACATTATGCATAGAGGCTAGGTTATAATATTGTTGCTTCTTTGCAGAGTCGCCACTTCGCCATAGCGCCCGTAAAGCTCCTCTTGTCCAGCCAGCTTGGCAGGTTGGGCAGTCGCAGCCTTCATCCAGCGGCTGAGTGCTTCCGGCAAATTTTCTCAAGTTAAAATCCCCATCCAGCGTGTAGATTTTGCCATGGCGAGCCTCTCTAGTTGGTGCCACGCAGTCAAAGGTATCCGCTCCCATTTCCGCTCCAATTAAAATATCATCCGGACGCGACAGCCCCAGCAGATGCCGCGGTTTTTCTTCTGGCAGCTCCTCATTGCACCAGCGTAAAATCTCTCCCAAATCTTCTTTTAAAAACGCTCCGCCCAGGCCAAACCCGTCAAAGCCTTCGCCATTCACCTGCATCGCTCCCAGCGTGCGGGCGGTACTGCGGCGCAAAACTTCCCACCGTCCGCCCTGCAGCACACCGTATAATGACTGCCTATATCCCAGTGTATCGCGCAGGCGCAAGTGCTCCTTTAAAGAGCGCTCCGCCCAGCGCTCTGTCCGGCCTAAGGCCTCCACGTTATAATCATAATCATCCGCCAGTGACGTCAGCTCGTCAAAGGCCATGTGAATATCCGCCCCAATCCGGCATTGAATCTGCATAGATTCTTCCGGCCCAATAAAATCTGGCTGACCGTCAAATGGATCGGTAAAATCCACTCCCTTTTCTGAAACGTGTGCCAAGCGCTCCTTATGTGCTGTGTTCATCACGCCACGCTCTCGCTCCATGCTCACTACTTTACCTAGCCCACTTCCCAGCGACATCACTTGAAATCCGCCAGAGTCGGTTAAGGTTGGGCCGCCCCACCCGCTCCATTCACTCAAGCCTCCGCCATCCGCAATTTCCGGAGAAATGCGCCTTAAATGATAGCCGTTAGACAGCATTGCCTGGGCATTTACCGCTCGCAAATCTTCTGCGCTCATAAATCTCACTTCGCCACGTGTCCCCACCACCATGAAAGCCGGCGTGCTAATCTCGCCATGCGGTGTGGTAATTATTCCTGCTCGCCCCAGGCCGTTGCCTAATTTTTGTTGGACTTTGAACTTAACCATTTTCTCGCTCCGCCCACCGCTAAATAGGTCAGTGGTGTCAGTAGAATCTCCAGCATCATCCCCGCAAAATAGGCAAACATCGCCTGCCCCACAAATTCACCAAAGGACAACACTCCAAAAAAGGCAATGGTCTCAAAGATGGTAGAATCCACCGCTCGCCCCAGCACAGACGACACAATAGCACGCAACCCCAGCCATTTCTTGCCGGTTTTCTCTCTGATTTTTGTAAAGACTAAGTTGTTTAAAAGTTGTGATGCTACGTAGGCAGTTAAAGACCCTAGTACAATCCTCGGTACAAAGCCCAGAATCGCCATGTAAGAATCTTGTCCGTCCCAGCCCGGATATGGTGGCAGCATCCCCACCAGCACAAAGGTCACCACCGCCAGTATATTTAGCCCCAAGCTTGTCCAAACAATTCTGTCTGCCTTCTTCCGGCCAAAAATCTCTACAATCACGTCTCCCAGCACATAAGAAAAGGGAAACAGTATAATCCCTCCGTCTACCGCCACACCAGCAAAATTCCACAGCTTGGTGGCTACTAAATTAGAAATCAACAGAATTCCCGCCGCCAGCACGGCAAAAACAATCAACAAAGTTTCTCTACGTTCACTCATCATCTTATTATATCATATCCGTGCTATAATAAAGTAATGCTAAAATTCTTTCGCTATCTGGGACCATATTGGCTACAAGCAGTTTTGTTGCTTGCCGCAATTGCCGCTCAGACTTGGTTTGGCTTGCAGCTGCCAGCCTTAATGGCGCAAATTGTTAATCATGGTATCGTTCAGCAAGATATGCCGTTCATCTGGCAGACCGGCGCCCTCATGCTAGTCTTTGCCACGCTTGCCGCCCTTGGTGCACTCGTGGCTAGCTTCTTTTCTGCTCGGCTGGGTACTGCGCTTGCTCGCGATATTCGTCGGGACATTTATAAAAAAGTCCTGCAGTTTTCCATCGCAGAAACAGACCAATTTTCCACCGCTTCACTCATTACTCGCACCACTAATGATGTCGCTCAAGTTCAAGTTGCTATTATCCTCTGTCTTTCTATGTTGTTGCGCGCACCCATGATGTGCATCGTTGCCATCATTCAGGCGTTCGCCACCGCACCCAATATGACCTGGATTATCGCCTTGGCAGTGGTCATTTTGCTCGGTTTAGTCATCACGATTCTTTCCGTCGTCATCCCTAAGTTTAAACTTTACCAAAAGCTCGTAGATAAAATCACCCTCATCACTAGGGAGAATTTAACCGGCTTGCGCGTCATTCGGGCTTTCAATAATCAAGCCCACGAAGCTAAAAAGTTTTCCGATACCAACCATCAGCTGCGCGATACAGACATCTTCATCGGCAAAGTCATGTCGTTGCAGAGTCCGTTAATGATGCTAATTTTTAACGGCACCACGCTGCTTTGTATTTGGATTGGCGTCCAGCACCTCACAGATGATATTTCTTATCTAGGCAACATGATGGCCTTCATGCAATATGCCGTTCAGGTGATTATGTCTTTCCTTTTCCTCACGATTTTGTTCGTCATGCTGCCACGGGCCAATGTTTCTGCCGGCCGTATCAATCAAGTCCTGTTCACCCAGTCTAAAATCATCTGGAAGGATACCACCAAAGGCATCCCAGAAGTTCGCCCTTCCGTAGAGTTTAAGAGCGTCAGCTTTGCCTATCCTGGCGCCAGTGAGAAGGTACTACAAGACATTTCCTTCATCGCTAAAGCCGGTGAAACCACCGCCTTCATTGGCTCCACCGGCTCTGGCAAGTCCACCCTCATTAACCTTGTGCCGCGCTTCCACGAGGCTACCAGCGGGGAAGTACTAGTTAACGGTATTAATGTTAAAGATTATGCAGAAAATGACCTCATGGGGCGCATCGGCCATGTACCAC
>JAFRAP010000063.1 GCA_017405345.1 Candidatus Saccharimonadota bacterium | reverse complement strand
TCTCCGTGGTACCGCCGGAGGGATTTGAACCCCCGACCCTCTGTTCCGAAGACAGATGCTCTAATCCACTGAGCTACGGCGGCATAGAGATATTATACTGTAAAATTGTAGTTTTATCTAGAATTAAAGAGAGGGATGCGGTATAATCATAACCATGATAATAGCGCAGATGTATGTCTGGTGGTATCTAAGTGGCTGGGCGCGTGTGGTAAAGGGCCTAGGCACGAAACTTAGCAATGCAATGGATTTTTTCTCACTGGGGTTACTATTAAAAACCTTGTTTGAGCCGTTTAAACAAATTTCTGCAGGTGAGGCCGCACCAGGAGCACAGATGCAAGCCTTTTTTGACCGACTATTCTCCAGAATAATTGGCGCGGTAGTGCGAATTGGCCTGTTACTAGTGGGAATACTGGTGGTGCTGGTGGAATTGACTCTGGGTCTGGCATTGATCATCATATGGCCGGTGATTCCCTTCTTGCCACTGGTAGGACTAGTGATGACCATAGGGGGCATAACTCTATGAATAATTACAATTATCACAGTCTTCGCGCCCGTAAGGCGCGGCTTGGTGGCAAGTTAAATAGCTCCGCCATAAAGCTGCTCTTAACAGTGGCGATGATTGCCCTAGCAGTGGCAGGAGTGTGGGCAATCTTGCAACAGCTGGCTATTGGGTGGCTGCTGATAGGGCTGGCCAGCTGGGTGATGATGCTGCTAATCTGGGCTAAGGGCGAGCTAAGCCGTTTACCAATAGGCAAGACGGACGATATAAATGATATCTTGTCTGCTAACTGCTTGCGGCTGCTGGGGCCAAACCCCACACCAAAGTCAATGGCGGCAACCTTATACAAAACCAGAAGTGGCGGATTTTTAGCACTGCGCTTTGGCATTACGCCAGAACTTTTAGCGGCCTTTGCGGCAAATATGGGAGACGATATCACCCCAATCTTAGAGCAAGCGCGTGAAGTGCGTGCAAAGTTAAACGCTGAGCAAATTTCTGGTGGGATGCTAGCGATTGCGCTGATGAGCTGCCATCCAGAAATGGAGACTGCCCTCTTAAAATTGCGCCTGGAGCCGCAGGACTTATACGAAGGAATGGAGTGGTATAACCATTTGCACGGCTTAGTAGAGAAATCTAGGGAGAAGCGTCATGATGGTGGTATTGCCAGAGATTTATCCTTTGGCTATATTCCCCTCTTGCAGCGCTTTGGGCAGAATCTTTCTCAGCAACTGGGCAACATGGGGCCGCAAGTATTGCAAGCGAGCCACCATGAGAACGTGGAGAAAATGCTGCAGCTCTTTAGCGGGAATGGTCGGCAAAATGTGGCGCTGATTGGGCCAGAAGGTAGCGGCAAAATGACTATCGTGCAGGCTTTTGCGGCAAAGCTGCTAGACTCTAGAGAAAAGCTGCCGGGCAACTTACGCTTTAGGCAAGTATTTGTACTGGATGCTAGCTTGCTGGTAAGTGCGGCGCGAGGCAAGGACGACCTAGAAGCGCTGGTAATGCGCGTACTTAGTGAGGCCTTTGGTGCGAAGAACATCATCCTCTGCCTAAACAATGCTCAGCTATTCTTTGAGGAAGGGACTGGCTCGGTGGACATTAGTAATTTAATTATGCCAATGCTAGAAGCTGGTAAATTGCGAATAATTTTAACCATGGACGAGCAAAAGTTTTTGGAGATTGCCGCTAAGAACAGCGCGCTGTCTAACTCGCTTAATAAAATCATGGTGAGCGCGGCAGACGAAACAGAAACTATGCTAGTAATGCAAGACCAAGCACCGCGGATAGAGCACAAGTCCAACGTGGTGATTAATTATTGGGCCTTAAAAGAGGCCTACCGCCTAAGTGAGCGTTACTTACACGACATCGCACAGCCGGGCGCATCTTTAAGTTTGCTAGAATCTGCGGTGAACTATGCAGGAAACGGCTTGGTAACGGATGCATCTGTGCAGCAGGCAATTGAAAAGACCGAGGGCGTAAAGGTGCAGGTGGTGGGGAGTGAGGAAGATCGCTCTAAACTATTAAACCTAGAAAGCCTGATTCATGAACGAATGATAGACCAAGAGGCCGCGGTAAAGACTGTGTCTGATGCGCTGCGCCGTGCGGGAGCAAAGGTGCGTAATGAAGGCCGCCCGATTGGGACATTTCTATTCCTCGGGCCAACTGGTGTGGGTAAGACAGAGCTGGCCAAGGCCATTTCTCGGGTGTATTTTAACGGAGAGAAAAACATCGTCCGGCTGGATTTAAATGAATACGTTAACGCCGAGGATGTAAAACGCCTGATTGAAGAAGGGGCAAAAAATGAGCATAGCTTGACAGCGCAGGTGATGAAGCAACCCTTTGCAGTGGTACTTTTAGACGAGATTGAAAAAGCGCATCCGCAAGTTTTAACTACTTTATTGCAAGTTTTAGACGAGGGGGTACTGCGAGACGAAAAGAATCGCGAGGTGAGCTTCCGCGATACAATCATTATCGCCACTAGCAATGCTGGTGCAAACGAAATTAGGGAGAAAATTGCCGCTGGGGCGGACTTAAACGCTTTAAAGGAGCAGCTGCTAAACGAGCTGATTGCTAAGGGCGAGTTTAAGCCGGAGTTCTTAAACCGGTTTGATGAGATTTGCTTATTTGGGCCGCTATCTAAAGAAAACTTGTTAAAAGTGGTAGACATTATGGTGGCGGATGTGAACAAAACCTTGGCTCCGCAGAAGATTAGCGTGAGCCTGACAGATGAGGCGCGAATGGTGCTGGTGGAGCGGGGCTACGACCCAATGCTGGGCGCACGGCCAATGCGGCGAATCGTACAGAAGACGGTGGAGAACTTAGTAGCAAAAGCCGTGCTAGCTAATGAGGTAGGCTCTGGAGCAAAGATTGAAATTACCGGAGAAATGGTAATAGCGCAGCTAGATGGGCAGGGGTAAATAGTGAAGCTAGAGATTGTCGTCAGCGTCGGAATCGTCTTCGTTAAGCTGATAGCCGGAAAAGTAGCCCTCTTCATAGGCCTCTTTTTCTTCATCAGATAGTTCGTCCTCATCCACAGATAGCCCGTAACTTTGATACATTCCGGCATCATTGAGAGCGTCTGCTTCCCCGTCTAAAAATCCGGCGTCAGTGATTTCATCTAAGTCCATATCCATGAATTTATTGTAGCATAGTTTAGCTGTGAG
>JAFRAP010000062.1 GCA_017405345.1 Candidatus Saccharimonadota bacterium | reverse complement strand
GCTACTGGCGAGCCACACGCTAAATGTATTCAGCTAGACGAAATTTTAGAAAGCAATCTATGGTTTGGCAAGCGCCAGCGTGCTAAAGTGGTAGACCTCATCACAAAGCTCGGTTACACCGAAAAAAGAGCCGACGAAATCATCTCCGTCGCCACCAAAATCTTAAAAGCCGCCTTTAAAGACCGCCTGAAACACCCGTTTAAATACTAATTGCTCAGCAAATAACTCTTTTCAATCAGCTCAAAAATCGCCTCGTCGCTTAAGCCCCCATTCAGCAATACAGAAAACCAATTATCCTTATTCATGTGATAAGCAGGGAAGAGATTAGGATGCGTCTGCACAAAATCTCGCGCTTGGTGTCGGTCAAAATGTAAGTTCAATATCTCCACCTCACCATCCGCATCTATACCTAGCTGCTGTGCTGTGATTCGGCTGACCAGCGCAAACCACTTGCGCGTCCGTTCGTTCCTAAAGATGCAAAAACTCGGATATTTCTCCCACAAAAATTCTGATTATACATGTTATAATTAACACGTAGGAGAAAAGCATATGCCAAAAAACTATGAAAACAGTTCAGAATCAGGCGGGGAATCCGGTTGGGATGATTTTGCGGACGGCATTCATGAAGAAGTTCCGTTTAATGATACAAAGTCCGAATCCGCCAGCATAGATAAAGATTTTGACACCCGCACTGAAGGCCAAATCGCCAAGCAAAAAAAGTCAGAAACGCTCGGCCGCATGCGCGCCGAGATTTTTGGCCTATTTAAGATCAAGGAGCGTGCCGCTGAATCACAGGCTACCGAGGAGGCCAGGCTAGCCAAGAGATTAGGTTCGGCCGACCGAGCCATCCTCGCCGAACAAGAAGCCGACCGCGCTAAAAGCGAGGAGGCTCATCGCGCCAGGGAAGAGGTCAATTGGAACGTAGAACATTACGGCGCCAACATCCCTGCCGAAACCGCGCGTAACGGATTTAACAAAGAATATTATCACCTGCGTCGTAAGATAGAGAAAGAAAAGCGCGCCATAGAAAAAGAGCGCGAGATGTCGCCCAAAGAGCGACTGAAGTCAGAGCGTAAGCGTGAAAAACACGGCGAAACCGTCTCGGAGGAAGAAAGGCAACATTTTAGAGAACTAGAAAGCATCCAGAATCTCGGTAGCGATACTGACAAAGAAAACTACGGCCGTAAAAAAGAGCGTGCCTTCCGCGAATCTCAAGAAAATATGAAAGCCGACAAGCGCAGGTTTAAGAAAATCTTAAAAGAGCGCGGACTGTCCATGCCCAAAACTTGGAATGACGTGAACTATGGCCTGAACGACCTTCAGCGCATTGATCATTTAACCGCACACTTACGTCAGGAATAATCTTAAATGAGTAATAAACCAGATTGGCACGATAAAGTTAGCGATTTCTCTAGCCCAAGCAGCGCTAACCCCGTCTCTAGTACCATCAAGCAGCTCTACTTAGGGCTGCTAGCCCCACCTTTTCTCGGGGTTGCCGTTTTTGCTGCCGGAGCCGGCAGCGGATTCGCCCGCTCCTTTGGGGCCTTCATTCTTTGCCTAGCAGTTTTTTTACTCGCGCTAGTGGGTTACTGCTTTTTCGCTTTCTTTGCTGTCAAAAAACTTCAAAACACTCCAATTAAAATAGGGCAACGATGCTTAATCTCCACGCCAATTTTTATAGCATATGGCGTCACTGCCTTTGGCGTACTGTTCTGTCTTCTCGGCCCTATTCTAAAGATTAATAATCAGTCCGCTATAGAATACAGCTCGCTCTTTTTTGGGCTAGCCGTCGCAATTGGTGCCACGGTATTCTTTAATCTAAAATACCTGGCCACTTCTAACCATTGACAAAAAATAAAATATATGGTATAATAGAGATATCCGCTTGGGCAGTTTTTCATGGTATAATAATAGATATGAAAAAGCTCAATACCTCTCCAATTTCTGGCATGCAGGAGCTAACCCCCGCACGTCAGGCAATTTTTAACCAAATTAAAAACCAAATTGCCGAGGTTTATCGCTTGCATGGGTTTCAGAATATTGAGACCCCCACTATTGATCGTGCCGAGATTCTCCTGGCCAAGGCCGGCGGCGATACTGAGAAGCAAATTTACAAAGTTGTTAAAACCGCCGAGACAGCAGACGATGCTGATCAGGCTCTGCGCTTTGATCACACCGTGCCGCTGGCTCGCTATGTGGTAGAGCATGAAAATGACTTGAGCTTTCCGTTTAAAGTTAGCCAGATTGGCCGAAACTTCCGAGGTGAACGTGCGCAAAAAGGCCGCTTTCGCGAGTTTTATCAGCTGGATGTAGATGTAGTTGGCCGCGGTCAGTTGCCAATAGCATATGATGCAGAGGTAATTGCCACTGCCTACGCTGCACTAAAAACTTTTGTCAAGCCGCAGATGAAGCTCCGCATCAGCAACCGCAAGATTCTTACCGGTCTGCTGGACGAGCTTGGTTTATCAGATAAGTCAGAGCAAATTTTTGGCATCATAGATCACGCAGATAAATGGTCTATCTCTCAAACAGAGCAAGCCTTGCATGAGCTTGGCATCAGCGAGGCTCAGTATGGCCGCATCTGCACCTTTATGAGTATCAAAGGCTCACGCCAGGAAGCCATCCAGAATCTCCAGGATATGGCAGTAAAAGATACTACTTTCCAGGAAGGGGTCGCAGAGCTAGAGCAAGTATTAAAGCTGCTTGAGCTGCAAGGTCTAGAAGACGCGATCATTGCTGATATGCTAATTGTGCGTGGCCTGGATTATTACACTGGCACTGTGGTAGAGACCTTTTTGCCAGAATATAAAGAGATTGGCTCTATCTGTTCTGGTGGCCGCTATGATAATCTTGCTGGCCACTATACTGAGCAGCAGCTCCCAGGAGTTGGTCTTTCTATTGGCCTCACTCGCCTCTTTTATGTTTTAAACGAGCACAACTTACTAGATACTGCCACCGCCGCACCTATAGATATTGCTATCGTGCCAATTTCTGAGCAGGAGTATCAGTTCTGCTTTAATCTTGCTAAAGATTTGCGTACTCACGGTAAAATTACCGACGTTATTCTAACCGACAAAAAGCTGGGAGATAAGCTTTCCTATGTCGCCAAAATTGCTAAGAATGTCATCGTGATTGGCGAGAACGAGGTCACAAGCAGCAATCTCACCGTCAAAAATCTGGAAACTGGCGAGCTACAAGGTTTAGACGAGTATTTAGTTACTCCTACCCTGTAGCCCAGCGTCCAAATATTGTTTCACCTGTTCCCAACCCCAACTCTGGTCAAAGCCACCAGTCTTAAACGACCCAAACTGAAAGTATGGCAACCCTCCATCCACTAGCTTGTAGGCCTTGGCCGTGTTGGCTTTTACTGCCTCTAGTTGCTGATGCTCTGAATAGCAATTATTAAACTCTTCACCTAGGCCTATACTCTTGCCAATCTCTAGCCAATAGCTATCATCAATCCCAGTGATTGCCGGGGAAGTTTTAGATGTGCCAATACCCTTAGAGTGGTAATCTTCCCACAGTTTGTCTAGCGCAGCATAATAATAGTCCCAAAATCTATCTTCTGCGGTGGCACAGTAAATCGCCTCTGCGCTCTGACGTGAATATTCTGTCTTATGCGCACCAAATTCATAAAGAAAATCCGTTATTCGCATCTCAAACAGGACTTTTTTCTCATCTAGATAATCACACTTAAATTCGTCGTAATGATCCTTCACTACCCGAGAAAACGCATCGCAATACGGGCACATTAAGTCTGTATACATAATGTAATGATGCTTTGCTGTGGCAGCGTCTCCAATGGTAGTTCTGCTGTCCCAGACTTTCGTGTCTATGGCCGCCTTCTGATTAGCGTTAAAAATCACTAATGCCACCAGCACGCCAATAATCGCCACTATCGCCACATTTCTAACTATCTTTCCTAGCATGCTTCCTCCTGTATTTTTCATCCATTATTATAGCATAGGATTCAAAGCCTAATTTTTTCAGGGCAAAGAGCGCCAGTATAATTGATAGTGCCGTCAACACGCCAGAGATTGCTCCGGCCAAGGCCACGCTACTACTACCAATCACCGCTCCAATCAGCGGCCCCAGCAAGGTTGTGCCGCAGGTTGGGCAGCCAGAACCTAGCACCGCCAGCCCTGCCACGATACCCGTACGTTGCAAGTTGTCTGCGTTATCTTTGCGTTTTTTCCAGACTAAAACCACCAGGCCAATTAAAATGCCTTGCAACAGGGAAATAATCAGTATCAACAAAAAGTCCCAGAAATTTCTCCCTACCCCAAACAGAGACAAAAAGGCACTGCCTAGCACCTGAAATTTGCCGCCCCAATCCGCCGCCATCAACAAAGAAAAACCCGCCGGGCCACTGGCGAGCAGGTTCATCAGGACACCAAATATTAAAAAACTGGCTATAGCGATAACATCAAACTGCCACTGCTTCGTCGCAAGAACCACACCCTCTAGAGCTGTTTTCCACTCCTCGCCCCACTTTCGCAATTTTTCCATAAGCCTATTGTATCATAAAAACCAGTAATCCCAGCCGAGGGGGAATCGGCTGGGATTACTGATCTCATCTAATATTTGGTGCGAATGAAGAGACTCTAACTCTCGACCTCTTCCTTGGCAAGGAAGCGCTCTAAACAACTGAGCTACATTCGCATAAAAGTGCTACTACTATTATACCAAAAACCGTCTTTTGGTCAAGAAGCGCGGATTTTATGTTAAAATAATAGAGTGGCACTGTGGCGGAGTGGTTACGCAGCGGTCTGCAAAACCGCGTACACCGGTTCAATTCCGGTCGGTGCCTCCAAATTCTAACGAATTTGTCGGCACAGTAGCGTCCCAAGGGGCTATCGGTGCCCCCAAGCCTAACAGCGCCCCGGTGGCGGAATTGGTATACGCGTTCGACTTAAAATCGAATGGAGCAATCCATATGAGTTCAAGTCTCATCCGGGGCACCAGCCATATCAGGCACCACAAAAAACGGACCTTCGGGCCCGCTTTTTATTTGCAAGTTAATTTCTAGGTGGCTTCTCAGTCTCCTGAGTATAGCTAAAAACTT
>JAFRAP010000061.1 GCA_017405345.1 Candidatus Saccharimonadota bacterium | reverse complement strand
GTTGCTCAGCTTTTTTTGCAGGACAACTTTTTGTTAGATGAGCCACTTGCTCCAGAGCATATCAAGCCCAGGCTACTTGGCCATTGGGGTACTTGCCCAGGCATCAATATTGTCTATGCCAACCTAAAGGCTACCGTAGGGGATTTTCAATTTATTTTAGGGCCGGGGCATGGTTTTCCAGCATTACAGGCCAATTTATTCGTTGACGGAGAGCTAGAAAAGGTAGATGGTCATGCCACGCGCACTTCCGATGGCATCAAATACCTGTGCAAGAATTTTTCCTGGCCAGGTGGTTTTCCCTCTCACTCTAGCCCCATCACTCCCGGAGTGATTAGCGAGGGCGGGGAACTAGGCTATGCTCTTGCGATTGCTTATGGCGCCGCACTCGGTGCTCCAGAAAAGACTATCGCTGTACTATTGGGTGATGGCGAGCTAGAAACCGCCACGGCCTTTGCCAGCCTTAATTTGCCCAAGCTGGTTAGCCATAAAGTCCATGGCCGGGTGCTGCCCATCCTTCACCTCAACGGCTATAAGATTTCTGCACCAACTATTTCCGCCCGCACTTCAGAGCGGGAGCTGCATCAGCTTTTGCGCGGTTGCGGATACACTCCACTTGAGGCCACCGCAGTTAATTTGCGAGAGATTCTAGAGCAAGCAAAGAGCCTGCCCTATCCGTTTATCATTTTTCGTAGCGAGAAGGGTGCCACTGGCCCGGACTTTATTAACGGCCAAAAGATTTCTGGCAACTATCTTGCCCATCAGATTCCTCTGCCCCATGCCAAGACTGATCCTGACGAGCTTGCTATCTTAGAAGATTGGCTAAAGAGTTACAAATTCATGCAGATTTTTAGCTCACGGAAAGGATTTGACCTATGAACTACGCCTCATCCGCTCGCGTCATTGGCGAGCTATTAAAACAACAGCTTCAGGCAAATCCTGATTTTTACTTCTTTTCACCAGACGAGACCACTTCTAATAAACTATCCGCCACGTATGATGCTTCCGCTAGGCTTTGGAATTTGCCCACAGAAAAATGGGATTTACCAGAGTCACCCAGTGGCCAAATTACCGAGCTATTATCTGAGAATGTTCTTTTGGGCTTGATGACGGGGCACGTCTTAAGCGGCAAGCCTGCTATGCTCGCTAGCTACGAGGCTTTTTTACCCATTGTTACTTCACAGTTGCTGCAGCATCTGAAGTTTCTGGAGCAAGCTAGCACCGTTGCTTGGCGGCCAGATTATCCAGCGCTTAATCTATTTTCCACCAGTACATGTTGGCGTCAAGACCACAATGGTTTTTCTCATCAGTCACCAATGCTCATCTCCACCTTGTTAACGCGCCCTGGTAGCTTTGTTAACTGCCTCTTTCCGATTGATGCCACTGCCGCCGAGGCCGCCTTTAAATTTATGCTCAATACTACAAACGTTGTAAACTTAACAACATTCAATAAGACTGATGAGCCAGAGTGGATTGACCAAAACCACGCCTATTTCCAGCTTGAAAATGGTGGGGCTAGTATCTTTGATTTTATCTCTAATCCAGAGCCAGATTTTGTCTTTACGGCCGCTGGCGACATCGTCAGCCGCGAGGCCATCTTTGCCATCAGGCTGCTCAGACAGGACTTGCCAGAGCTAAAGTTCCGCTTTGTTGGCATTACTGCACTCACTCACGGCGCCATCGGTACCACCACTTGCCAGCTAGATCAGCCTACGTTCAAGCAGTATTTCACCGCAGATAAGCCCATCATCGGTAATTTCCACGGCTACGCAGATACTCTAAAGGCAATTCTCTCTAATTACACCGCCTGCGATCGCTTGCACATGCATGGCTTTAGCGAGCGGGGAAGCACCACTACTCCGTTTGAGATGCTGAGCCTTAACCGCGCCTCTCGTTATCACCTCGCTATGACGGTGGCGGAAATAGTCGGGCGCGGTGATCTTGTCCAAAAGTATCAGGATATTTTAGCTAAAAACACCGCTTATGCTCATGAAACCGGCCAGGATTTACCAGAAATCATTGACTTTATGCTATAATAGGCAGGATGAGGCTTCCTAAAAAACCTTACCAGCTTTTCGTTTGTTTCAACATTTTCTTTTGTTTAGGATTATTTTTGCTATTATTAGTGGGCAATACGCACAACACTTACGCCGAGGGGGACGATCCCGGCTTTTCTACCGGGCCTCACTTTGTTACTTTTCACGATGCTGGTGAGACGCTCACCATCAAGACCGACGCCGCCACCGTGGGCGACGCTCTCGCTCGTGCCAATCTGCAGGTTCAGGAAACAGATTTAATTGAGCCAGCCACTTCTGAGCCAATTCATTCAGATAATTTTCATATTAACATTTATCGCTCCCGCCCGGTTATTGTTGAAGACGGCATTACCCGCAAATATATCATGTCTGCCAGTTATGACCCTCACACCATTGCAGAAGCCGCCGGCCTCACCATTTATGATGGCGATAAAATTGAGCTAGCTACCAACGTTAATTTCTTAGAAAGCGGCATCACGTCCGTCTATAAAATTTCTCGCAATGGCGGCCGCACCATTACAGAAGAGGCTCCCATCCCCTTCACGGAAGTATCCGAGCCAGACTACACTATGCCCACCGGTGAGTCCAAGCTATTACAAATGGGTGAGGATGGCCTTAAGGTCACCAAGTACGAGGTCAATTTTAAAGACGGCAAAGAAGTTTCGCGTAAGCTCATTTCAGAAGAGGTCGTGCGTGAGCCAGTTGCTCGGGTCACTGCTGTTGGCGCACGTAAGTCTATTCCGCCAGAGCAAGAAACTTGTGCCAGCTGGGCACGCGAGGCCGGCGTATCAGAGGCTGACTTGTGGGTAGCGCTCGCCTTAATTTATAGAGAAAGTGGTTGCCGGCCCGATTCTACCAATCGGCATTCCGGAGCATATGGTATTCCGCAAGCGCTTCCTGGTAGCAAGATGGCTTCCGCCGGTGCCGACTGGAAGACTAACCCCGTCACGCAGATTCGCTGGATGATTGGCTATGTTAACGGCCGTTATGGTGGCTGGAGCCAAGCCTGGGCCTTTTGGCAAGCACACCACTGGTATTAGGAGTAAAGATGAAGAATAAAAAATCTCTCGGTCAGCACTGGCTAAAAGACCGGACTATCCTGGATGAGATTGCTGGGCTTGCCGTGGTTAAAGAAGCAGACACTTGCCTAGAAATTGGGCCGGGCCTCGGTACCCTTACTAGCGCATTGCTCCGGCGTTTTGCTAAAGTAATTGCCGTGGAGTATGATCAAGATCTTGCCGCCAAGCTGCCGGCATCTTTTCCTGGTAAGAATCTTACCGTAATTAATCAAGATATTCTACAGTTTGATTTTTCCAAACTGCCAGGGGATTATGTAGTAGCCGGGAACATCCCTTACTACATCACTTCACCCATCATTACAAAACTACTTTCTGCTAATCCCGCTCCGAAGCGCATTGTCCTGCTGATTCAGAAAGAAGTTGCCGAGCGCATCCTGGCACTCTCTGGTCAGCATTCGCTACTTTCGCTCACCACTGAGAACCGCGCCAAGGTAGAGCCAGGCTTCTTTGTCTCTAAGGCCTTTTTCACGCCGCCACCCAAAGTAGACTCTGTCACTATCGTGCTTACCCCTCGCAAAGCTCCACTAGTGCCAGATTACGCCCTAGAGCTAGCTAGCCGTGGCTTTCAGAACCCTCGCAAGAAATTAGTCAAGAACCTGCCGTATCCTAAGGAGCAGGTTTTAGCGGCCTTTAATAAACTGGGGATACCCGAACATGTCCGCCCAGCCAATCTCTCATTAAAAGACTGGAAGGGTCTTGCAGATTTTTTAAAATAGCGGTAAAATAAGCATAAGACTTATAAAAGGGAGGTTTTTCCATATGGATTCCGATAATAACAACCAAGACAACACCGACTCTGCGGACGCTTTGAAAGATTTGACGGCTGAGCTAGAGAATCTTAAGGCTTCTGACCTTGCTGCAGAGACCGCTAGCGATGCTGCCTCTGCCCCTTCAGATACTTCGTCAGATACTCCATCGGATACTTCCTCAGATACTCCCTCAGAAGATTCATCAGAGACTCCTAGCGATTTACCGGGCACTTCTCTTACAGATTCCAGTTCAAGTGAAGCTGCCGCTGCCGCCGAGCTTCCAGATGAGCCACAGCTAGAAGTCCCATCTGGGCCAATCGTTCCAGAAGAGCCTGCCGCTCCAGCTGATACTCCAAGCGATACATCAGCGGAAACTTCAGCAGAAGAGCCAGCTCCCACTGAGCCAGCCTCAGAAGAGTCTACCCCAGAGTCTACTCCATCTGATTCGGTCGCCGACTTTACCGAGCCGTCCACCGAGGAGTCTACTGAAGGCTCTGAGGAGAATAAGGAAGATGACGAAAAGAAGGAGCTTCCTCCGCTTAAGCCCGCCGCCCCAGTCCCTGGCTCCATTGGTAGCGCTAAGTCTTATGAGGATTACCAAACAGACGAGGCTAATCGTGCCGAGAAGGAGGCAGACAAGGCCGCTCGTGCCGCTGACCGCGCCGAGAAAGATGCTAACACTAAAAAGACCACTAACACCGGCCTAATCTTAGGTATCGTGATTGCCGCCATCGTGGTGATTGCCGCGGCTATCTTTGCCGTCGTCACCATCACCAGCAAGCCCAAGTCTAAACCTCAGCAGCAAGAAGTTGTCGTAGAGCCAGAACCAGAGCCAGAGCCAGTATTCTCCTCTATCACTTGCGATAAGATCTTAGATGCTACAGAGCTTTCCGCACTAGGCGAGGGCGCAAAAAACGCCGAGGTCACCTTTACTGTTACCTACAATGATGATAAGCTTAACGATATTTCCGATAAGCGAGTGATTGAGTACGATACTCCAGAGCACGCCACTGCCAGTGTGCCAGTGCTAAAGAGTGCCTATGAGAGCACCCTCTCCGCTCTAAACCTCGCTAGCGACCCATTTGACAGCACCTACCCCGTGGTGGACAGCACTCTCACCATCACTCACTTGGCCGATGCTGACGCCGTCACAGAGAAAAACTTTGCCATCTTTGATCTGCGCGTAGATGAAGAAGGAAACGTCCAGACCGACATAAACACCATCAAGGAAATCTACACCGGCAAAGATTACACTTGCGTCATAAAGTAGCTCTTGCCTCAAGTAGCCACCCTTTTAAGTAGGGTGGCTCTCTGGTATAATATATTATATGACAAAAGTCTATCTTACCACTGCAATTCCTTATGTTAATGGCGAGCCACATCTTGGTCATCCGCTAGATTATCTTTTGGCGGATTTTTATGCTCGCTATCGTCGGCTGCATGGCGATACTGTCCGTCTTCAAGCTGGTACGGACGAGCATGGCAATAAAATTTATAAAAAAGCCATGGCCGCTGGCAAGGAGCCGCAAGATTTTGCTGATGAGAATTCTAAGAAGTTCCAAGATTTTATCAAGGCTCTAGGTGTAGAATATACCGATTTTATCCGCACGACAAATGCCACTCATGAGGCTCGCGTCCAAGAAATTTGGACTCGCCTAAAAGAGCATATTTATAAAGGCACTTATGAAGGCTGGTACTGCGAGGGCTGTGAGCGCTTCGTCACAGATAAAGAATACGCCGATAGTTCCGGCATCTGCCCAGATCATCAAGCCGCATACCAAAAGCTCACAGAAGAGAATTACTACTTAAGGCTCAGCGATTTTAAGCCAGAGATTACCGCTGCAATTGAGTCTGGCGATTTGCGGATTTTGCCAGAATTTCGGAAAAAGGAAATGCTCAAGCTAATTAGCGACGCTCCAGATGTCTCAATTTCTCGCCCCAGGCAACATTTGCCGTGGGGGGTGCCAGTGCCAGATGATGATTCGCAGGTAATGTACGTTTGGGTTGATGCGCTGTCTAATTACATCACCGTTCTAGGTTATCCAGATCAAGACATTTCCGAATACTGGCCAGCCAATGTGCAGTTTGTCGGTAAGGATATTTTACGATTCCATGCCATCATTTGGCCAGCCATGCTCTTAGGGCTGGGGTTGCCTCTGCCAAAGGTGATTCTCTCCCATGGTTTTGTATTGTCGGACGGCCAGAAGATGGCCAAATCACTCGGCAACGTAGTTGACCCACTTGACGTACTTAAGCGTCATGGCCTGGACGCTTTTCGGTATTATTTTTCGCGTCACTTTGATACTTTTATGGATTCTGATTTCACCTGGGAGAAGTTTGACGATGCTTATAATAACGAGCTAGCTAACGATCTTGGCAATATCGTTCAGCGCTTGAGCGTGCTCTGTCAGAAGAATAATATTTACGGCCTTGTCTTTACGCCGCAGCCCGATCCAACTTATGAAAAGCTGATGGATGATTTTGAGTTTACTAAGGCGATAGATTACGCTTGGGGCAAACTACAAGAGCTTAACCGCGAGATTAACGATACCGCCCCCTGGGCCGTTGCTAAGTCCGACCCAGCCAGGGCTAAAGAGCTGCTGATTAAGCTCACCCACCAACTGTTAGCCGCTAATCACTTATTAAAGCCTTTCTTGCCCATTACTGAGCAGGTGGAGCAGGTTTTCTTGAGCCAGCAAGTTACTCCTCCATCCACCCCACTATTTCCTAAAGAGCGGAGCTAGGATGATTTTCATCATTGAAGACGATGAGATTATGGCAGAGTGTATTGCGAGTGCCGTTAAACCCGCTAAGAGCCGCCAC
>JAFRAP010000060.1 GCA_017405345.1 Candidatus Saccharimonadota bacterium | reverse complement strand
TTTATTGATATGGAGCTTTAAATCGTAATGCTCCGGCTTGAAAAAATTGATCAACTGTTCCATTAAGTCTATTTTACTCTATTTTTAGATGTTTTGGCTGAGAATTACAAATACAGTCAGATTTAATGATGAGCTTATGACATGAAAAAGGCACAGATAGCTGTGCCTTTTCGGATAGCTTAGTTAGTCGATTCAAGAGATTCGTTGACAATTTCTGATTCTGATTCAGCGGGTGGAGTGGTCGTGGGCGGGGGCGGAAGGTAATCCAGCTTTGAACTCCCATCCTCTGATTCAATTCGTGGGTCGATTGGCTGAAAATCGCCGGGCCCATCAGACGGAAGATTGTACCCACTCCCTATGGGAGCGTTTGGCGCCAGCGACTGGTCTTTCAGTTTGGGGGTTTGGAGGAATATTGTGGCAGCCACTAACATTCCTGCAAACTCGATGGCACAAAGACAGGCCACTATTAACATCCATTTCAGGAACTCTGAAAACGAGTCATTCCTGTGTTCTTTTTGGATAGGGTTTCCAGCTGCATCTACTTCCTGTCCGTTCAGCCGATAGGTCTTTCCATATTCAGTTGTAATCTCGTTTTTATCCATAATTTCCCCTCCTTATGGGTTTGAACAAACGATAACTAAGTTTAAGTTGCTATAAGCCCAATTAACTGACTTATGCTTCCATTATAGCATACTTTAGTAAAAAAGTCAAGCATAAGCGTAATGGGAATAACCGGGGTGGGATAAAATCGTAACAGAGGTGGGCTACTCTACAATCGCCTTAATGCGGCGAATGCCAGAAGCGGAAGACTCTTCTTTAACAATCTTAAAGTGGCCAATTTCCTTGGTGCTCTTAACATGGGGGCCACCGCAAACCTCGCGCGAGGCGGGGGCGTCAAAATCACCGATGGTGTAAACCTTAATTTTATCTGGATAGCGCTCCCAGAACTGGCCATGGGTATTGAGATTATCACGAGCGTAATTTTTATCAAACTCGGCAAATTCTACGGGTAAATCTTCTTTAATCCAAGCATTAACTTGATTTTCTACAGCCTTAATTTCATCTGGGGTGAGCTTGCGATCTAGGTTAAAATCTAGGCGCATACGGTCTGCGGTGATATTGGAGCCTTTTTGGACTATATCGTCAGATATCAGTTTTTGCAGAGCACCGAGCGTCAGGTGAGTGGCGGTGTGGTATTTAACCGTTTGCTCGCCGTGATCTTCTAGGCCACCCTTAAACATACCCTTGCTGGCAGTTTTAGAGCGCTCGCGCTGCTCGTTTAATGCGGCGTCAAACTCGGCGCGCCAATCTTTAGAAAGCTCAATACCCTCACGGTAGGCCTGCTCTACGGAAAGCTCCATCGGAAAGCCATAGGTATCTTGAAGCTTGAAAATTTCTAAACCAGTTAAGCCCTTAGCCTTTAGCCGATGAAGTTCTTTAATCCCACGATTTAACGTTTTGCGGAAGGCTTGCTCCTCACGTGTCAAGACAGAGAGGACTTGTCTGCGATGGGTGAGGATACTATCTGGCAGCTCGGCATAATTCTCGGCAATAATCGGCACAATCTCTGGCAAGAAATCACTAGAAATGCCGAGGTCTAGTGCCTTTAATACGGCGCGACGGATGAGGCGACGTAGGGCATAGCCTTGCTGCTTGTTAGCGGGCGTTAAGCCCTGGGCAGTTAAGAGATAGGCGCCACGCAGATGATCTGCAATAATACGCATTTCGTCCGTACTAACCTCGTATTTTTTACCGGAAATCTTTTCTAGGTGAGTGATGATAGGCCAAAGCAAACTAATCTTAAAGACGTCAAAACTATTGATAGCGGCAGCGGCGATACGCTCCAAGCCACCGCCAAAATCTACGTTCTTCTTCTCTAGCTCGGAGAAGGTGCCGTCCTCGTTGCGGCGATATTGCATAAAGACCTGGTTGCCAATCTCCATAAAGCGAGCACCATCTGAAGCGGGGTGGGCTTTACCGTACCGCTCCTCGTCTTGCTTGTCCTCGCCAAAATCATAAAACACCTCGGAATCTGGACCACAAGGGTCACCAATAGGGGTGGTTTCTATGCCGCCACCGCGAGACCACCAGTTTTCTTTATCGTTGTAAAAGAAGATACGCTCGCCGGGCTTAATTCCCCGTTTGTCGCCATTTTCTGCTGTGTCAATCTCGGCAATTTTGGCATCTATGCCGGCCTTCTTAAAGGTCTCCTGCCAAATCTGAGCGGCCTCGGTATCCTTAGGGATGCCGTATTTCTCGTTGCCAATAAAGCAGGTGACGTAAATCTTTTCTGGGTCTAGACCAATGTCTTTGGTTAAAAATTCAAAGAACGCCGGAATTTGCTCTTTTTTGAAATAATCGCCCAGAGACCAGTTACCAAGCATTTCAAAGACGGTGGTGTGGCGTGGGTCGCCCACGTCCTCAATATCTTGCAAGCGCATGGACGGCTGGGAGTCTGCCAGACGGGTACCCTCTGGATGAGGCTCTCCCAAGAGATACGGTAAAAGTGGCTGCATGCCAGAGCCGGTGAAGAGGGTGGTAGGGTCGTTTTCTAAGACTAGCGGTGCCGGTGCAATGACAGCGTGGCCACGCTTTTTTTGAAAATCTAGGAATTTTTGGCGAATCTGATTAGTGTCCATAGAAAATATTGTAACATATTTAACTAATGTCCCACAATCTACCTTGTCCGACACACGCGATTCTAAGACCTATGTAGTGAGAAAGCTAGCTGATGGGAATTGTTGGATGCTGAAGAATCTAGACCTAGACCTTTCTACCTCAGTGACGCTTGATTCTAACACTTCAGACCTAACTGCTGGCCGCACCTGGACTCCGCAAAACAATATTCAGACCACTACTGGGGTAGCCTGGGCAGAAGACGGCGGCAATACTGCTAGAAGCATGGATCCGGGCAACATCTACTTCCCAGATGGTGCAGGAGTTGGTGCTGCTGATGCTAATGCTAATTTAGCCGGTGTCACCTCGGGCGAACCTTGGGAATTTATCGGTAACTATTATAACTGGTATGCGGCTACGGCTGGTACTGGCACGGCCGCCATGATTAGCGGAAATGCCACAGATAGTATATGTCCCAAAGGGTGGAAATTACCAGATAATACTGGTACCAAATCTTTCTTTAATCTCATCACTACTACCTATGGCCTAGGTGACAGCAATACTGCCTCTCTCACCAAGTTTCTCCAAGCCCCGCTTAATTTTGTCCGTGATGGTTTTTATAACTGGTCTAGGAGCCAGATTTTCCGTAAGGGTGCGCATGGTTATTGGTGGTCTACGGCGGCAGCTTCGGTCACTAACGCTTATTATCTCAGTACTGATACCGTAAATGTTTATCCTCAGACCAACAGCAGTAAGGGTAATGGCTTAACCATCCGCTGCGTCGCCCGTTAATTTTCCACAACTTTATTCCAGTAGTGGTTGCAAGTATTTTTAAATTTGTGCTATAGTGCCGCCAGGGTTGTCTCTAGGTGTAGCATTGGAGCGCAGCAACCACTGCAGGCGGTGGGGC
>JAFRAP010000059.1 GCA_017405345.1 Candidatus Saccharimonadota bacterium | reverse complement strand
TAATCTCCTCGTTATTTTCTGGCAGGCTAAATCCTAGCTCACCCACTTTTTCAAAACCTCCGTAATCTTCTGCTATCACCGTCACAGTCTCATCTGCCAGCCGCTCATACAGCGCCTTTGCCGATGAGTTCCCACTCAGGCGAATTTTTAAATCTCGGCCGTTTACGTTTAAACTGATATTTCCCACACTCTCCTCCCGTTTAGTTATTACTGGCTCCTCTGGCACCGGCTCTGGCTCTGGCTTACGCAACCACATCAATAGCAAAAACATCCCTACCGCCACCATCACCCCCACCACTATCAGCACGATGGCCTTCTTCTTCTCTGACATAAAACCTCCTACAACTTAACTCTATTATACACCACTGCTTATTTTTTGACCACTTTACGGGTCACGTCAAATTTCTCCATATAAAGCCCCAGCATCAGCCGCGTCTGAGCATAAAACGCACAGAAAGATTGATATACAATCGCCACCACTGGCATCAATATCCATTGCAACACCATCATAAAAGACTTCCTCTTCCGGTACTTTGCTGGCCGCGGTGGTAACATCCTAAGTGACAGTAAAATCGTAATCATTAAACCAATGCTCGCAAAGAATTGAATCACGCTTACAGTATTGGGCAAATTATAAGTTAAGAGTTCTCGGGATTGAAAATTCAGAAGCCTTGGCACCCAGCCACCAAATGCTACTATCGGCGACATCGCCGCCAGTGTCACATGCCCATCCAGCAACCTTACAAACTTTGGAAACAAGGTTAAAAATGGCACTGTGCATTTCCGTCCGAATAGCCTTACGCCCACATAAGCCACATCACTAGCTCCATAATCCCAGCGCCGCAACTGGACAAATTGCGCTCGCAAAGTTTTTCTAAATGTCTCTTCTATCACCGCATCCTGATACATTGGTACGTGAATGGAGATCACGTCGTATTTTCCGTCAAAATAGAACAAACTCCGCCAATATTGGTGCCCATCTTCCACAATTGTGCGTTTACTCCAAAAATCCATATTAGAAAGTGCTAGTAGCGGCTGCGAGTGCGAGGCAAAATTTCGTAAAGTGTGCGGCCGCATTGAGGAAATTACATTAAAGAACGAGTTAGACACCGCTATAATCCGCATTGGCGCCGGCGCATCCCAAATATTATTCATAAATAACGACACCGGCTGATAAGATAGTCTCTGTCTATCCGGATGCACCACAAATTCATACGCTACATAATCCAGATAATGCTCGCTCATCCGGTTATCACTATCTAGTGAAGTTACGATCACCTTAGACTTATCAATCTTCTGCTTCTCTATCCACTTTGTTACATGCTCTCCTGCATAGGTTAAATTCGGCCCCTTACCTTTAATCTCTCCTGGCAAATTATCTGGGTGTTTTACCAATAAAAATTCTTTAAATGTCCCTTTAAATTGTCGCTCTAGCGCCTTGGCGGTCTTCTCCATTTCTGGTCCACCACGCTCTTCATAGCCCAGCACAAAAATTATTCGCTCGTTTGGAAAGCCCGTATCTCTCACCGCTTCCACTGATGGCACCAATGTCTCTAGCCCTTCATTATAAGCCACCATAATTACTGCATGATAAATCTCCTTTGGGTTAGGATATTCTATCTCTCCCGCTGCCAGCAGCCGCAAATTCTCTACATGCTCATGAAAGCCATAGCTTTTATAATTCTTCCCGTACAATCGTTCATAGTTTTTATGTGGTTTTGCTAAATCTTCATAACGTTCTCGCCAATTTACTCGCTCAGCCTTCTTTACGATTCCATAACCCTGTACCGTCCGATAGGCCACCCCTACCGCCTTTACTAACGTAGAAGTAATAATTAAAAGTAAATAGATTGCACCGAGCGTTGGGTTAACGATTGAAAGAACCACTAAGAGGATAATCATTCCATAAGAAAGCACTCCAGGTAAAATTTCAAACAACCGATATTTCAGCGTCCGTTTACCCAGTGGAATCTCTAGGTCGTCATTGTGCATTAACCTTCTCCAAGTAATCGCATCAGCACAATAAACGCTAATATCACCAAGCCAATACTCACTGCCACTAACGTTTTTGCCATTGCTGCCCCACGCTTACCATATAACTTCACCGCTAACAAATTATGCAAAAAGCCAAATACCACGGCTAATATCGGAAAGGCCAGCATATTCATCCAGCTGCCATCGTGGTAGCCGCCAGCGTTAGACATGCCAGACCACTCTCCTCCCTGGTATCTACCGATATCGCCATAAGACACCTTCACCACAGACGAGCCTGGCCTAAGCGACACTAAAGAAAATACCAGCAGTATCATTGCTACCAACATCAGCAGAATCATCATCGCCAAAAGCCGGCGTTCACTAGCCTTTATCTCTTGCCAATTTTCCTTTAGCTCATTCATAACTAATATTCTTATTATATCATATTTATTATCAGTTATTTTATTAGCATTATAAGATTTAGATGTCGCTAACGATGGAGTAAATTGGCAGCAGCACCGCCCCGATCAAGAAGCCTACCAAAAGCGCCATCACCACCATCAAAACCGGCTCAATCATTGTAGAAAGCGTTCTAATCTGCTCGTCTAGCTCATCTGAATACACCTTAGCCGCCTTCCCCAGCATTTCATCAATCTTACCAGATTGCTCACCAATAGAAGCCATCTGTGGCACCAGTGGCAAGATAAACTCTCTATCCTTTAGCGCTTCAGACAGTGGCTTACCACCTTTTACCTTCTCTGCCGCAATATCAATCTGCTCTTTTACCCGCACGTTATTCATAGCGTTAGCTGAGATACTCATCGTGTCAAGCATAGACACGCCCGTCGCTAAAAGCACCTGAGCCGTCTGGGCAAACCGCACCATATACAGCTTCCTAAATAGCGCACCAAACAGCGGCACATTCAGCTTAAAAGTCGCCGCCCATCTAATCCCCATTGCAGTCTTGTTAAATTGAAAGAAGAACCATACCAAAAATGCCAGTATGATCAGTACTAACCACCAATAAGTTACCAAGAAATTTGCAATTCCCACCATCAGCGACGTCATCCACGGTAATGGTTTGCCCAAATCATCATACAGCCCCTTCACCTGTGGCACCACCATCAGCACCATATAAAGCATCACTGCAATAATCACTACTAAGACGATAATCGGGTATGTTAGCGCCCCTCTAATCTTAGACATCATTTCTTCATCTTTTTCTTGCTGGTTTGCCAAGCGCTTTAATGATTCATCCAAAGTACCAGATGCCTCACCCGCATCAATCAAAGCCAAATATACCCGGTTAAACACATCTGGATGCTTGCCAAAAGCTTGGCTTAAAGTCTTACCGCCTTCCACATCTGCCATGATTTCTTCAATTACCGCGCGCATCCCCTTGCGATTCGTCTGTTCCGCCACCATCTTCAAGCTAGTAGAGAGTGGCAAGCCCGCCCCAATCAAAGTTGCGAATTGTCTGGTAAAGACGATCTTATCTTTGTTGTTAATCTTCTTACCAAAATTAGAAAAAATCCCATCAGTTTCTTCATTTACAGATAGCGGCGTTAGCTTTTGCTCTAATAGCAATTTACCCGCCGTGCGTTCGTTTTCAGCCTGGATGTTGCCCTTAACAATCTTTCCAGTCTTACCGTCTCTCGCCTTGTAGGTAAATCGCTTCATCTATTAGCCTTTCGCGAGCCTTTCAAACTCTGCCATATTCACTGCAAATTCACGAGCGTTATCATAAGAGATAATTCCGCCCTGTACCATCTTCACTAACGTCCGATCCATCGTCTGCATCCCTTCATTAATACCCGTCTGAATCGCCGTGTCTAACTGGTGTGTCTTCCCTTCCCGAATAATTGAGCGCACCGCTGTATTGGCAATCATAATTTCTGTCGCCGCCACTCGGCCACCGGCCACTGCCGGAACTAACCGCTGTGAACAGATCGCCATTAAGATATTGGCGAGCTGTGAGCGAATCTGTGGCTGTTGATGTGCTGGGAACACGTCAATCATACGGTCAATTGATTGCGCCGCAGAGTTGGTATGTAGCGTCGCAAACACCAAGTGCCCCGTCTCTGCAATTGTAATCGCCGCCGAAATCGTCTCTAAGTCACGCATCTCACCCACTAGTACTACATCTGGGTCTTCACGCAAAATAGACTTTAGTGCCCTAGAAAAGGAGAATGTATCATAGTGGACTTCTCTCTGCACCACCACGCTACGCTTAGACTTGTGCGTAAACTCCACCGGGTCTTCTACTGTGATGATGTGTACTGCTTTTTCCTCATTAATCTTGTTTAGGAGTGCCGCCAGAGTTGTAGACTTACCAGAACCCGTCGGCCCAGTTACTAGCACTAAGCCTCGCGGATAATCCGCAAAGGTGGATACTACTTGAGGCATCCCTAGCTCATCAATTGTCGGCATAGTATTAGGAATCAACCGGAAGGCCGCCGCCAAATTACCTCGCTCATGGAAAGCGTTTACACGGAAGCGCCCCAACTCACCAAAGGAGAAGGAATAGTCAAATTCCTTATCTTTCATTAAGATTTCTCGCTGTGTGGAGTCAAGCGTAGAAAATACCAACGTCTCTACCACTTCCTCGGTTAAAATCGGCGCACCATGAACTGGCCCTAGTGCCCCATCAATCCTTAAAATCGGGGGTAATCCCACCTGAATATGTAAATCCGACGCATTCTTCTTAATACATTCTTCTAGATAAGTCTCAATCCGTACGCTCCCCTTAGTTGCCTTTGGAGTGCCCGCCGGAACCAGGCTTGCTTGCTGCTGCGCTGGAGCCGCCGCTGGAGCTGCTGGCGCTGCTGGAGCAACCGGAGTAGCCGCCGGAGCTGCTGGCGCTGGCACTGCTGGTGTGTTATTCATATTTTGCCCACTTTCCATAATCACATTTTAGCATAACCTCTTTCCTATGCCAAGTCAGAAGCCACGCGATTTACCTCCTCCATTGTTGTTATGCCAGTTAGGGCCTTCAGCATCCCATCCTGACGCATCGTAATTGTTCCCTTTAACTTTGCCACTCGCATAATATCTGCCGAAGTTGCATGAGCCACAATCAATTTCTGAATATCCTCATCCACATCAATCGCTTCATAAAGGCCAGCTCGGCCAGAGTATCCACCTGGACTATCCCTGTCTTCCACTCCCTTCACCAGCGTATAAGAACTCTGTCCACCAAGAGGTAAGCCTTGATAACCTAAATCTTCACCCACTCTAGCCACATCTTGCTGAGTCTTTGGTAAAAGCTCTCCCACTAATTGGTTAATCTCATTCGTTTGCAAATCGCTAGATGCAAAAGCCTCTCGCTTCTCTGTCACTCGGCGCACCAAGCGCTGACCAATCACTGTATTAAGTGTTGATGCAATCAAAAACGGCTCAATCTCCATCTCTAAAAGACGCGGCAAAATACCTGCAGCTGAGTTCGTGTGAAGCGTAGAAAACACCAAGTGCCCCGTCAGCGCCGCCTGCACCGCCAAGCTCGCCGTCTCTGCATCACGAATCTCACCCACCATCACCACGTCCGGGTCTTGACGCAAAATTGAGCGCAACCCCGACGCAAAGGTTAACCCCGCATCCACGTTCACCTGAATCTGATTCACCCCATCCATCTTGTACTCCACTGGGTCTTCCAGCGTCACAATATTAATCGCCTCATCTTTAATCTTCTTAATTAAGGCGTATAGCGTTGTAGACTTACCAGAACCCGTTGGCCCAGAGGTTAAAATCATTCCATTAGGCTTAGAAATCCCGTTTAATACTGAGCGCAGTGCTCGCCCAGTCATCCCCATCTTCTCCACTTCCATCGTGGTACCAGTCTTATCCAAAAGCCGGATCACCACCTGCTCACCCCAGATTACTGGAGAAATTGCAATACGCAAATCAATCTCTTTATCATTTAGTAGCACCGCAAACTGACCGTCCTGCGGAATTCGGTGTTCATCAATTTTTAGGTTGGCTAAAATTTTTATACGAGATACTAGCGCCGGCTCAATTGACTTCGGCAAATCCATCACCTGCCGAAGCACGCCGTCAATCCGGCAACGAATAATCAAAGAATCTTCTAGCGGCTCAATGTGAATATCAGAAGCTTTAGACTTCACCGCATAATCTAAAATCGTTGTCAGTGCTTTAGAAATTGGTGAATCTTGGGTAATGGTCTTTACGTCTGCACTGCGTGCCTTTTGTGCTGTTTCCTCGTTAGTCGCCTTCACCGCCTGCTGCACTGATGAGAAGTCACCCTTATACTGCAAGAGCGCCGCTCTAATACCGTTTTCAGACGCCATTACCGCTCTAATTGGCTTACCAGTTAAAGTTGCCAGGTAATCCGTTGACTGAACGTTAGACACATCCAGCATCGCCACCACCAGCTGACCATTTACCTCACCTAGCGGCACCACCATTGAGCGTTCTGCCACATCTCTTGGTAGATTTAATAGCACCTCTTGATCCATCCGTACATTTCTCAAATCCACAAAAGGCACTCCCATCACTACTGCCGTAGCATGAGTCACAATATCGTCGCTCACCAATTTCTTAGCGGTTAGTGTTGCCAAGATTGGTTGCTTACTCTGCGCCACCTCCTGCTCTGCCGCTTGCACTTGGTCAGCATCCACTAGCCCCTCATCCACGAGGAGTTTTACGACCTTTTCCTGAGCGTCTTTTGTGAGTAGCGCCACTGCTACTCCTCTCCGTTAGAAACCTGAATCTCTTCTGGCGCCGCTTTACTACAGGCTACTAACTCTGCCCGGTCAATAATTCCATTTTGGTCAATGTCTTGGCAATCACCCACGTAAACTTCCACCGTCGGGTTAATCGCTGTCACATTAAACATCTCCGGATCTGGCTCGTCCAGACTCGGCTCAATCTCTGCAATCGTATTAAAGCTCACCGAGCGCTCATCTGGATTCCCTAAAATCATATTAGTCATAAACGCCGCGATAATCGTCCCAATTGACGCAATCAAGATTACCGTAATAATATCAGACTTTTTCATTAAACTGACCCTCCTTGTGCCTTCTTCCCCGCCTCTTCATTAGCGTAAACTGTTTTTGTAGTCTCTTGCACCGCCAAACTATTTGTATAATAAGCGTTGGCCGAAGCGCGCAACTCTAGACGATTCTCCCCACTCCAAGAAATCGTCGCCGAACTCACCTCAAAGGTTCTAATAGACTTTTCAATGTTGTCTAGCACATTCAGGGTCTTCTCGCTATCTGCTTCTACCATTAGAGATAGCGGAATCACTTCCAGGCCCTCAATCTTCACGTTTGGCACCATATCACTTGGTGCTAACGATTCTGGCTGCCAGTCAGACACGATAAAGATTTGGTTTAGGCTCGCCATTAACGCCTCAGTGTTACGCTGTGATGGCAGGGCATCCGGAATCACTCGCAATGCCGAACACATTCTGGTCATATACAAGTAGTATAGCCGCTGGTCTTCCGTTTCTGCCTCGTTATAAAGTTTCGTGAAGTTAATCTTTTTCTTATCAATGCCATAGCATTCATCCAAGCTTTCTCGCCCCACCTCTTCTAGGTCAACGTTATTCGCCATATTTACCATCACATTATAGCGCAAGGTATTTGGCAAATCTTCTGCATTAATTGCATTTGGATCGCATTCGTTTAGCTCATCGTTATTGTAGCGACCATCTCCGTTCCGATCAATACAAATTCCCACATTTTTTATCGTCTTTTCATAAGAGGCAATTGCCTCATCCTTGGCAGTAATCACCTTCGTATTAAATCCAATCGTCTTCACGAAGTAAATCGCCAGAACCGCACACACCCCCACCGTCAAAGAAGCTCCCAATACCGCCAGCAACATTTGCTGCTGAGTCTTAGAAATCTTAATCTTCTTACCAATTGCGATTACTTTTTCTTCTGCCATCTTAATTCCCTCCTGTCATATTTTGTACATTGGCCGAGCAAGAATCATCTTCCGCTGCACAATCCTGTGCACGCTCATCAAACATCCCCTCAATCTGTACATAAGAATCCGTCACGTTCTGACCAGCCGGGCCAATCGCCATCACATGCTTGTTCTTAAAGAAGAACAGTTCTTCTGCTAGCTCAATCGTTGCATTAAATCGGAGAACTAAGTTTCCGCTATTATCTTTACCGTTAGAGGATTCCCTAATATCTACTCCATTTGGTGCTAAGATACAGGTATTTTCTGCAGACCACTTCACCACAGTTTGGTTACCGTTGTATGCGTCTGCACCAGTATATTTAAAGCAGCTACTGTCAAAGTGTGGTACACCAGAAATCTCTCCAGAGAGTGTCATATTTGGTGCATAGCCCCCTTCGCTAGTACTTTTGCCACCATTCTCATGCCACTCGTTAAACAGTGGCGTCCGATAAATAATCTCATCCGGCACAGAAGCATCACCTCGCTGCCCTTCCTCGGTCGTCGTCTCCACCACTTCTACCTCACTATTGCTTGTAGCAAAACTATTGGTAGTAGAGTTATCTGTCGTTAGATTATTAGACGCTGTACCACTACTCATGTCAGTCACTCCGGAAGTATCCAGTACGCCCATCACATCTTCCACGCTATATCTGTTTTCTTCTGCAGCATTGTCGTCGCGTTGTGGGTCGCAGCCGTACTCGCCACGTTTCCAGATGGCATAAATGTTTCCGTTCTCATTGTAAATCTCACCTGCCTCAGTAGACTCTTCAATACAGCGCGTCGGGATCGCCGTACCGTTAGCATCCACATAGCGCCCATAGTCAAATTTCGTCAGCGCCACTCCCTTCTTAAAGGCTTCTAGTACACGGTAATCAATCAGCGGGTCTTCTCCTGCATCCGCCTGACCATCAAATATCAGAGTATTCGTATCCAAGTTAATGTTTAGCTCAGAAAGCGTCACGCTATCCGCTCCCTGCGGCAACATCACATTTAAGATACTAAAGGTTCTAGATAGCATCTTCCGGCCATCACTAATTCTGGCCAATTTACTCAGCTGATCCTGAATGGTTAAAAACTCATTTAGGCCTTCATAGCCTAACACCTTCGCACTCATATCTCTCAAGCGGCGATCTTGCCCACTCATAGCTAAGTTTTGCCCACCCACAATCATTGAAAGTATCAGCACCACACCAGCTGCCGCTGCCGCTACCACAATACAGATGAAAAACACCAAATTACGAATCTTCTGCATCTTAATCATCTGCAGCTTTATATCTGGAACTAGATTAATCTCGTACATTAGTCATTGCTCCTTTCCGCTAGGCCAATTGCTACTCCGTATTCGCTCGCTACCGTTAGTAATGCCTGCTGTTGTTCTGGCGTCACCCGTACAAACTGCCACGGATTACCCTGGACTGTTGGCACGTCCGTCTTAATCTCAATATATTCTGCAATAAACGGAATAATCCCAGCAAAACCCGCCAGAATAATGCCGCCCACCCCCACATTGGCATATTTACTCTGGAAGAATTTCACAGACTTAGACAGCTCTCCAGCAAAGTTTTCTAGGGTGCTATCTAGCGCATTAAATACCTGTCCATCTAGCTTGTCTTGTGCCAAGCCAAATTTTAGAATAAACTGCCGTGCTTGATCTTCGCGCACACTTAAAGTGCTCGCCACTGTCTTTACTAGTAGCTGCAAACCACCCGGAATAGAACGTACTAATCTCGGTGCCCCATTATAAACCATCACAAGATCTGCCGACTTCTCGCCCAAATCAATGATCAACCGCGCATCATTCACGCCAATTGGCGTCAATGCCCTAGCCATTGCAATTGGTTCTGGCTCCTGCGCCACCACGTTAAAACCTAGTGTTTCCACCATTTCCATCCGTGATTCTGCATAATCCTTAGCTGTGGAGGATACCAGTACCTCTGCCTTAGCTGGATCATTTGGGCTAGTCCCCAATAGTACATAATCCACCTTGGCCTCCTCAATTGCCATCGGGATGTATTGGTCTAACTCATATTTAATGGTATTTTCTAGCTCTTTCTCTGGAGCATTCGGCACCTCAATAATTGCTGTATAAGTCTTCCCCGCTGGCAAACCTATTGCGATGTTTTTAGTAGTAATACCGGCCTGTTCCACTGCGCCCAAGATTACTTCTCCCATCCGACGCTTACCAGATTCACTATTGTCCATTGTCATCTTAGACTCTATTGGCACATAAGCATATTTCTGTAAAACCCAACCTCGCTGCATGTCACCATCCAGCTGTATTAAACGGATTGAACTTGTCCCAATATCTAGCGCGAAGAAGTCGCCCACACCATGTAGTAAACTCATAATCTCATTTTAACACAAGCATTTTAAGAAGACAACTATTATTTATTCCCAGACTGGCAAATCTTCCGGAAAAGCGTCAAATTCTTCTTCATCCCACAGGTTATCAGTAAAATCATTCGCTCCATACGGATTATATCCCAGCTCTATCAAAAATCTTGATGGCGTACCATAGCTTCTTCCGCCATAGCTAAATCTAGACTTTGCCCAGGTTAACAGCAATTCTTCCATCGCCCGCGTCATCCCCACATAAGCCAAGCGTCGCTCTTCTTCTATATCTCGCTCCTCTTCTGAACGGGCAGATGGAAACAGTCCATCTTCCATCCCCACCATAAACACCACCGGAAATTCCAATCCTTTAGCCGCATGCAAGGTCATCAGGGTCACCGCATTTTTATCTGAGCTTTCATCTGCACTAGACATCAGCGCCGCATCCGCTAAGAATTCTTCCAAGTTCTCATAGGCCGCTGCGTTACCAATCATCACTCCCAAGTTTAAAAAGCGCTCTTCTCCACCTGGCGTGCCGTCATCAAGTAACTCTTGAAACGAGAAGTATTTCACCGCTTTCTCCACAATCTGCTCTGGTTCCACCGTTAAATCCGTACTGGTGATAAAATTTTGGAGTCGCATTAACGAATTGCGCGCCTTAGCCGAAAGCTCTGCTGTTAATTCAGCATCATTTAATTTCCCTCCCCTGTCTAAATATGCATACACCTTCGTCAGACTGGCCGCTCCCACTCCTGTTAGTATATTCTTACACGCCCGCTCCAAGCTTACTCTGTCCATCGGATTTACTAGCAGTTTTAACACTGCCAACACGTCTTTTACCTCTTTACGATCATAGAATCTCACTCCCCCCACAATTTTATATGGTATCCGCTCCGCAATCAGCGCCTTCTCAAAAGCATAAGATTGTGCGTTAGTCCGATACAGCACCGCCACATCACCGTAGTTTCTCCCCTCATCCACCATCAGGTGAATTCTTCGCGCCACCAGCTCCGCCTCTTTTAGCTCATCCGCTGCCACCTCAATTTCCACTGGCGCCCCATCATCCGCCTCTGTAAAAAGTGTCTTTTCTGTCCGCTCTTTGTTTTCATTAATAATTTTTTGTGAAGCTTTTAAAATATTTCCAGTAGAACGATAGTTCTGCTCTAGTTTTATCACCTTCGCACCCGGAAAATCTCTCTCAAAGTTTAAGATGTTAGTAAAATCTGCCCCTCGCCATGAGTAAATTGACTGCCAATCGTCTCCCACCACACAGATATTCCGTTCTTCATTTACCAGCAGCTTCACCAGCTGATACTGCACTGCATTGGTATCCTGATATTCATCAATTAAAATATGCTGAAAGCGTTTTTGCCATTTTTCTCTGATCTCTCTTCTCTCCCGAAACAGCCGCACCGTCTCTAGTAGCAAATCATCAAAGTCCAGCGCCTGAGCCTTTTTCTTTTCCTGTTCATATTTTTTATACACCTTAGCTATATTGCGTTGTAGTGGATAATAAGTCTCTGCTGCATACTCATCAGGAGTTTGCCCCATATTTTTACACTTAGAAATTACCGCTTGCACACTTTTTGGCTTCAGCGCCTTATCTTCAATCTTCAAGTCGCGCACAGCATGTTTTATCAACGTAATTTGGTCTTCTGTGTCATAAATCACAAAGTTTTTATCTAGCCCCACCGCCTCTGCCTCTTGCCGCAATATCCTCACGCAAATCCCATGGAATGTCCCCATATAAGGCATAAAAGACCGTGGCGGCTCATGTTTAAGGTCTGGGTTTAACAACTTCCACAGTCTCTCACGCATTTCACGCGCAGCTTTATTAGTAAATGTCACTGCCAAAATCCGATTTTCCGGCACCCCATGTCTCAGTAAATTCGCAATTCTATGCGTCAGCGTCCTCGTCTTGCCGCTTCCCGCTCCCGCGAGTATCAGCACCGGGCCAGTCAAGATTTGTACGGCCTCTTTTTGTGCTGGATTCAATCCTTTTAATAAATCCCCCATTAGATTCCCTCTAGCGGCTTAATCTCTGCCCCCAGTTTATTCAAACGCATTGCAAAATCTTGGTATCCACGGTTAATTGAATACACATTCCGTAAAATAGAAGTCCCTGGTGCTGCCAACATCGCTATCAGCACTACTACTGCTGGCCTTAGCGCCGGTGGCGCCATTAATTCTGCCGCCCGCCAGTTCGTCGGGCCTTCCACATATACTCTATGTGCATCTAGTAGCTCCACTTTAGCGTTTAAATTTGCTAGCTCCGTAATATAGATCGCCCGATTTTCAAACACCCAGTCATGTATCAATGTCCGGCCTTTCGCCGTGGCTGCTATTACTGAGAAAAACGGCAGATTATCAATGTTTAGCCCTGGAAATGGCATCGGATGAATCTTATCAGCTGGTGCCACTAACTCTGATTCATGAATTGTTAAGTCCACTAGCCGCGTCTGACCATTCTCTGCCCGATACTCCTTCTCCACCGTAATCTTAGCGTTCATACTCTTTAAAACTTCCAGCTCAATTTCTAAAAATTCAATCGGCGCTCGCCGCACCGTAATCTCAGACCCCGTCACTAGCGCCGCCGCAATAAAAGACATCGCTTCTATCGGGTCTTCACTCGGCCAATATTCTATGTCTTCATTAATTTTACTTTTCCCTGTGACCTTCAGGGTAGTACTACCTATCCCTTCAATCTTTACACCTAACTTCTGCAAGAAAAAGCATACGTCTTGTACCATATAATTAGGTGACGCCCCCACAATTGTAGTCTCACCCGGATAAAGCGCCGCTGCCATCAGTACATTTTCTGTTACGGTATCACCTCGTTCTATTAAGACAATTCGCTTATTCGTGTTTTTTGCCAAGACTTTTTTGTTCACCGTCACATCATAAAAGCCACTCTTACAAACCGCGTCCACCGCCACTCCAAAAGCAGATAGTGCCTTTAAGTGTGGCTCTACCGTCCGTGTCCCTAGCGAACATCCCCCCGCATAAGGCAGCTCAAAGTGCTCAAACCTGTGCATCAGTGGCCCCATCAGCATAATAACAGAGCGTGTCCGCCGAGCTGCTTCCACGTCCAAATTTTTCATATCTAATGCGCGCGGTGATATAATTTCCAGGTCTTTCTTCCGATTCACCCATTTACATTTCACCCCCACGGACTCCAATACTTCAATAATTCTAAAGACCTCTTCAATCCTTGCCACATGGTGCAGAGTGGTCTTCCCCTCGTTCAGCAGCGCCGCTGCGAGCAGCCCCACTGCTGCATTTTTAGAAGTGTTAATAGTCACCTCACCACTCAGGCGCTTCCCCCCATTAATCTTAAAACTCTGTGAAGCCGTATCATTTATGGAGATAATCTGTCCGCCCAGCAACCCAGAAAGTTTCTTCACCATCTCCAGCGAGATGTTCTGGTTTCCCTTCTCAATCCGATGAATCGCCGACTGGCTAGTCCCCGCCAACTCTGCCAGTTCAATCTGTGTCATTCCTCGCTCCAAGCGCAAGCGAGAAATCAGCTGCCCAATCTCCTCCCGATAAGTCCGCTTTTTACTCATAGAGAAATTATATCACTAGATGAATAATTTTTCTACCCACAAACTACATTATTTGCGTGCAGCCACCCCTCTACTGAGCCACCATCTAGGTATTCTCCGGTCGTCGGGGCTACTCGCATTACGCCGCCATCCTTAATAAAGCTGTCAATCGGATCCGTTACTAAATACTCTTGATCCATCGGGCCGAAATCATGCTCCGCCACGTATTTTACAATCTCCTTAAGCAACTTTGGTGACATAATATACTTGCTCACATTAATTAAATTAGATGGTGCTTCTTCTGGTGTTGGCTTCTCCACTACGCCAGTCAATTTTCCATCTTTAGCAGATAGTACCCCGTATTTTTCCACCTGGCTCTGCTCTATTTCTACTCCAAGTATTGCTGAATCTTCTGGGTCTTCCACTGCTGCTAGTAGTGCTTCTGCTGCACTCTTCCCCTCTGGGTTCCAGATAAAATCATCACCCATAAATACCAGCACTGGCTCATCAATCTTATATTCTTCCACCACTAAAGCAATAGGCACTGCCGTACCGTATTTTCCAGCCGGATCTTGCACCGTATAATGGATTTGTACATCATCTGGCAGAGTCTTTGCTAATGCTAGCCGGTCTTCCTTCCCTCGCTCAATTAAATACTGATTAAGCGCCAAGTTATCTCTGTAAAATTCCCGCACTTGGCATGGCTCCACATTAGAAATCACCATATAAATGTCTTTTACCCCCGCCTTTATTAACTCTTGCACAGAATAGTCCACCAGTGGCCGGTTCCCCACTGGCAACATTGACTTCTCAATAATTTTTGTAATCGGCAAACGACGCGTCCCCCATCCTGCCACTGGAATAATCGCCTTGGTAATCTTTGTACTCATTTTTTCTCCTTCTTTACTCGTTTTTTCATTAGCTTAGGTCTCTTATCTTTTATCATTCGTATAATCACTGCTATTTCGCCCAAGGCAATATAAAGCAAGAACCCCGCCACCAAGGATAAAAACACCGGCAATGCCGGCAATAGCATATCTCCAATAAAATATGCCACCACCGCCACCGGCACCAAAAGTAATGCTGAGATTGTCTGTAATTTTACAATCTTCTGTTTAGGAATTTTTGCTCGCATCATAATAGAAAAATCCCCCACCTCTTGCGGAATTTCATGCGCTGCTGTGGCCGTAGCGGTTAAAAGGCCCGTAGAAAGCCCCCCGGCAAAAGCCGTTCCCATCACCACACCGTCTGCGATATTGTGCAAAGAATCCACTATTAGCATTGCAGTAGCCTGGTGCTTACCTTTCAGCTCTCTTTCTTCCTCACCATGGCGGTGATATTTACCTAAAACTAGCCCCAGCACCTCACAAATCGCTAGCCCGCCCACCACTAATAGCACCACTCCCCACACCGGTAAATCGCCATCTTCTAATACTTCCGGTACAATGTCAAAAAGTGCTGCGTATAATAGCACCGCTGCCGCAAAAAACGGCCCGATTTTTTGAAACCAAGCCGCCAGTTTAGACCCACTCAGGAGTAAAAATCCTCCACATAAAGATACCGCTGCCGTAATTACAGTTACTAAAATTAAAACCATCAATTCCCACATATTTATCATTATATCACCTTCTCTTTATTCTTAGTCTGTTTCTGCCAGCGGCTCAGTGCCAACCAATAAAATCGTTCTACATTTCCATTTTTCCCTGTTGTTTCGTTATCGTGCTTTGCCCTAATCACAAAACCCTTACGCTTCACCCACGTCTCAAACTCCGCACAGATTTCTCTGCGTATTCGCTCGTTTTTTATTACTCCTTTAAATAACTGCTCTGGCCGCGCTTCAAACTGGGGCTTTAGCATTACTAAAAAGTCCGCATCCGCCCGTACTAAGACTCGCTCCACATAAGCCAATACTTTTCTTAGTGACACAAACGACACATCCGCCAATACTGTATCTACATATCCAATTCTGCCAAAGGTCATCTTAAATATATCGGTCTTTTCGTGTAGCTCCACTCGCGGATCAGTCACGAGCTGTGGCAGCATCTGATCTGTCCCCTTTTCTATGGCAATCACCTTTCTAGCTCCATGCGTGAGTGCGCACTGCGTAAAGCCACCCGTAGATGAACCAATATCTAGCACCACCTTCCCATCAAAATCATACTTAAAGGTTTTTACTGCCTCTTCTAACTTTTCCCCTGCTCTAGTCATAATTCCTCCGGAAAGTTATTTTTTACGCTCACGATAAGCGTATGTCTCAGTATCTACTGAAACCACATCCCCCACTTTAATAAAGGCCGGCACTTTTATCACCACGCCTGTCTCTAGTGTAGCATCTTTCATCACAGAAGATGTCGTATCTCCTTTTACCACACTCTCTGTATAGCTCACCGTCAACCAAAGATTCTTTGGCAAGACCAAGTTAATCGGCGTACCGTTGTAAAATTGAATCTCCATTTCGTCGCCGTCCTTCATAAAGTCAGACATCTCCCCCACCATGTCTGCCGCTAACTCATACTGTTCAAAGCTCTCTGGATCCATAAAGTAAAACTTTTCATCATCTTTATACAGATATTGAACTTTACGCGTCGTTACTTCAGCTGGCTCAATCTTCTCTTGGCCTTTAAAAGTCTTTGGCAAAAGCGCTCCAGTGATCAGATTCTTCACCTTCACGTTTACGATAGACCCACCACGCCCCATCACTTTCTGGGAATATTCTACCACCTTGTACGGCTGACCATCCAGAGTGATCAGTACATTCTTCTTTAAATCTGTTGGCCCGTACATTTTAGTTCTCCGCAACAAATGGTAGTAATGCCAAGTGGCGCGCTCGCTTCACCGCCACCGCTAGCTGTCTTTGCTGCTTTGCAGATAAGCCAGTTTTAGCAATTGGCTCAATCCGACCATACGCATCAATGTAACGCTGTAAAGTCTTTACATCGCGATAATCAAAATACAGATTTGGATCATTTTTCAATCTTCGCATCTCTTTACTCCTTCTTCTTATTAACTATTGTTGGATAGTTAGGTTTTAAGTATTATTCCTAGAAAGGAATCTCGCTCATTTCAATCTCTTCTGGTATATCATCTGGGGCGACATCAGCGACTTCTTCTGGACCAGCGGCTGCTGCATCGCTTGCTGCATTATTAGCCTCGCCACTATAATCTTTACTCGCACCCTCGCGGTCTATTCCACCAAGGAAGTTAAAATCTTCCACGACAATTTCTACCTTAGAGCGCTTTTGGCCGGTAGTCTTGTCTTCCCAGCTGCGCTGCTCTAGGCGCCCTGACACTAAAATGCCTGAACCTTTCCTCGCGTATTGGTTGATGATTTCCGCACCTCGCCCCCAAGCAGAACAATCCAAGAAAGATACACTATCTTGAGTATTGCCATTGGCATCTTTAAAGCTACGGTTCACCGCTACACTAAAAGAGCAGACGGTATTCCCGTTAGGTGTAGTTCTTAGTTCTGGATCTCGTGTTAAATTACCAGTGATGATTACTTTGCTAAAACCCCGCGCCATATCTATTCCTCCTCGTTATTATTATCTTCTGTAGCTTCCTCTTGGGCTTCGGCCTCTTTCTTGCGCTTTGCCTCCATTTTGGCACGGCGCGGATCAGCCACCACCAACAGATAGCGCAAAACTTCATCAGTGATATTCATCACACCAGAAATTTTGTTTGGTGCCTCTGGTGGCAAGTCCAATTCGTAGCTATAGTACATCGCAAACTCTTGGGCGCCAATCTGATACGCCAAGCGTTTCTTCCCCTCGTCAGTCTCTTTCGTGATTTTGCCGCCATTCTCCTCAATCAATTTCTTGACCTTGGCAAGAGCCGGCTCCAGATTCATCTCTAAATCAGGATGAAAGAGTACAGTCAATTCGTACTGTTTCACTAGATACTCCTTTGGTTAAAGCAAGCACACTCACGTTCTTGGCTGCTTGCTGAGCTAATATTACTTTTAGTCTAGCACACCTCTGTTAATTCGTCAAGTGGTAGCCACACATTAATCCAGGTGGCGCATCGTCAAGCTGAGCCGCCCCTTATCGTCAATCGCTTCCAGCTTTACACGCACTTCTTGCCCCATCTTCAACACATCTTCCACCTTAGCCACGCGCTTATCAGACAAGTTAGAGATGTGTAACATTCCGTCAATCCCTGGCAAAATATTCACAAACGCCCCAAAATCTTTAATAGACACTACCGTACCGTTATAAATCTTCCCCACTTCCGGCTCTTCTACTAGCGACTTTATCCATTCTACCGCCTTGGTAATAGAAGCCGCATCAGATGATGCCACCGTCACCAAGCCAGAATCATCAATATCCACCTGTGCACCAGTTTCTGCGGTAATCTTATTGATGGTTTCTCCACCTTTACCAATAATCGTGCCTATTTTCTCTGGCTTCACCATAATTTTTTCAATCTGCGGTGCAAAATCAGACAGCTTTTCCTTTGGCGCAGGAATTACCGATAGCATGTGTTCCAAAATATGCGCCCGTCCTGCCTTACTCTGGGCAATCGCCTTTTCTAAAATTTCTACCGGTAGCCCGTGTACTTTCATATCCATCTGCAAGGCCGTCACACCCTTAGCTGTACCAGTTACCTTAAAGTCCATGTCACCAGCAAAATCTTCCGCATCCATTAAGTCTGTCAGCACATAAGCCTTATCTATATCTGCAGCCGTCACAGGCTCGCCAGCTGGCACGTCCATCATCAATCCCATCGCCACGCCAGACACCGGTGCAGAAAGTGGTACTCCTGCATCCATCAATGCCATACAAGATGAACAAGTCGCCGCCATAGAAGTAGAACCGTTCTGAGACATAATCTCCGTCACCGAGCGGATTGCGTATGGAAAATCTTCCACACTTGGAAGCACCGGAATCAGTGCTCGTTCAGCCAAGTAACCATGGCCAATCTCACGGCGCCCCGGTGAGCCTAATCGCCCCACCTCACCCACCGTGTAAGACGGCGCGTTATAGTGATGCATATAGCGGCGCACTCCGTCCGTCACTTCCATTGTATCTACAATCTGCGCAAAGGACATCGGTGCCAAAGTTACGATATTAAGAGCCTGCGTCAGCCCACGTGTAAACAAAGCCGAGCCATGCACGCGTGGCAATAGCCCCACTTGAGAGCTTAGCTGGCGCACCTCTGTCAATTTACGTCCATCCGGCCGCACGCCATCTTTTATGATGCCCCTGCGCACCTCATGATGCACTGCCAGCTCAAAGGCATCCATATAGGCGCCTTTCAAGCGCTCATCATAATCTGCCTGCTTTTCCTCTGCAGTTTCACCTTCTCCATATTTTTCGGCTAGCTCTGCGTTCAGCTCCTCTTTTAGCTCATTAACAATCGCTTCACGCTCCACTACATTGCCGCGAATCTTCCCCCCAGCAAACTTTTTATCTGCCCAAGCATCTACTTCCGCCTGAATTTTCGTGTCTGGTAAAACCAGCTCATAAGGCAAATCTTCCACACCCAGCTGCTTGCGCAACTCTTTCTGTAATTCTAGGGCTGGCTGCACATTTTTTACTGCCCAACGCATCGCCTCAATGATTGTCTCTTCTGGCACTTCCTTAGCGCCAGCTTCCACCATCACCACTTTCTCATCCTTCACTGCCACCACCAGATCTAAGTCAGACGCTTCACGTTCATCCGGGCTTAAGAAAGCCTTAAATTCTCCATTTACTCGGCCAATTCTCACTCCTGCTACTGGCCCATCAAATGGCACTCCAGCATTAAGTAGCGCAGACGAAGCCGCAATCATCCCCACCATATCTGGGCGGAAGCTCGGATCTAGTGATAATACCGTCGCCACTACTTGCACTTCCTGACGGTACCCTTTCGGGAACAACGGGCGAATCGGACGGTCAATTAAGCGCCCAATCAGCACTGCCTC
>JAFRAP010000058.1 GCA_017405345.1 Candidatus Saccharimonadota bacterium | reverse complement strand
TTTTGGTTTTATCCACGGTGCCGGTGGCTTCAACAAAATCGCCAACATCCAGCAAGTTTAGGTGACGAATGCTGAACCGTTCTTCTTCGGCACTCGCCTCACCTGCTTCTTCCTTCATAAATAGCTGGGTTTCGCCGAAGTAGTCGCGGATTTTAATGAAGGCGATTTTGCCAAAGCTGCGGATGGCGATGATGCGTCCGGCGACGGTGACAGTCTGCCCCTTTAATTTAGCAAAATTATCGGTTACATCAGAAAGTTTAGTATCTCTATAAGAAGTGGCTGGGAATGGGTCAATTCCTAGAGCCTTAATTTCGTCTAGTTTTTTTAAACGCTCATTGCGATAATCGGCTAATGTTGTCATAATAATGATATTATAACATAATCTTAGCTAATTTCTAAGATTTTGCCTTTGGTGCCGTTAGGCATGACAAAATCTTCATCGGCTTTATGGCCGAGTAGGGCCTTGCCAATGGGTGATTGATCGGAGATTTTGCCATTTAGCGGATCTGCCTCTACTGGGCCGACGATGGAATAGGTCTGCTTTTTGCCGCCAAGCCGGATAGTAACGGTGGCACCGATGGCGACCTTATTGCGAGCGCCGCCACGAATGAGTTTGGCATTTTTTAAGATGTCTTCAATTTCTAGAATGCGGTTTTCTACCTGCTTTTGCTCGGCGCGGGCGGCAGAGTATTCCTCGTTTTCAGATAAGTCGCCAAAAGCACGGGCCGTAGCAATGCGCTCGGCAATGGCTGGGCGCTGGGCAATGAGGGAGTCCAGCTCTTTTTCAAGCTCGGCCTTGCCCTCTTTAGTTAAGTTGACAGTTTTTTTCATACTCTCTATAAGATACTCTCTAGCTGGTCAATAGTCAAGAGTTTTTGTTTGCCGGTGGCGCGCTCGGTGATTTCTGCAGATTTTTCTGCAAGAGTTTTATCACTAATTACTACGCGAATGGGAACACCTAAGAGGTCAGCATCGTTGAATTTCTCGCCAGGGCGCAGGTCGCGATCGTCCAGTAGGATTTCATCGGAGTGCTGCTGGTAAAAATCTAAAGCAGCCTTTTCTCCAGCGCTACCGATGCCAATGAGATGAACTTTAAACGGGGCAACTTCCTTAGGCCAGACTAAGCCTTTATCATCGGCGTATTTTTCTACGATTACACCCATGACGCGAGAGACGCCGATACCGTAAGAGCCCATGTAGACAGTTTGGCGTTGGCCGGATGGGTCATTGTATTCTAGGCCAAGTGGCTCAGAATACTTATAGACGAGCGGAAAGATATTACCTACTTCTGCAGCGGCGGTGGACTCTAGCTCATCGCACTTAACACCAAGATCTTTTAAGACCTCGTCATTTAGGACTTCTTCGTTTAAAACAACAGTCTTATCTTTATTGTAGTAAATTGTGTCCTCGCCAACTGGAGTGATGGTCTGAAATTCATGACTGTATTTAGCAAAAATTCCACCAGAAGCAAAAGTTTCATAAGTGTCCTCCCCGATGCCGAGCCGGTTAAAAATGCGCATGTAGGCTTCTTCCACTTGGTGATAGAAAGCCTCGTGAGTGGCTTTGTCAGTGCAGAAGCTGTAAAGATCCTTCATTAAGAATTCGCGCCCACGTAAAATGCCAGATTTTGCACGTAATTCATTGCGAAATTTAGTCTGAAACTGATAAACATAAACGGGTAAATCTTTGTAGCTGGAAATGTAAGTCTTTAGCATATTGGTGATAGGCTCCTCGTGAGTGGGGGCAAGTCCTAGTTCCCCGCCAGAGGCTAGCTCGGTCTTAAACCAAATGTCCATGTCGCTATCCCAGCGGTTAGTCTTAAGCCACGGCTCTGGCTGCTGCAGAGCAGTCATGAGGATTTCTTCCCCGCCGATGGCGTTCATTTCTTCCCGGATGATTTGCTTGATATTCTCAATAACTTTTAAGCCGAGTGGCAAATAAGCGTAAGCTCCAGCCATCTCTTTATGGATGTAGCCAGCACGAATTAAGAGCTTGGCATTTTTGGCGGTCTCTTCCTTGCCAACCTCGCGCAAAGTTTTTATAAAAGAATGACTTAATTTCATGCCCTACATTATAACATATAACAGATAGAAGGCAATGGCGTTTTTTATAATATGGAGCAAGATGCCACTCCAGATTGTGCCGGTGATTTCTCTGAGGCCGCAGAGTACGAGACTCATAGCAAAGACGTTGACGCCAACGTTCCACTGGCCATGTAAAATGCCAAATAGGACCGATACCAGTAGCATAGCTATGGGCATACTGAGCTTGGCGCGAAGTTTACCATAGAGCCAGCCGCGAAAGATGATTTCTTCTGCGATGGGGGCGATGATAGCGAGTGAGATGAAGGCGACGATGCGATCTGGTGCGGAAAAGAGATTATTAAAGCCGGTATCTTGGGCTTGGTCTACTATGAACCACGGGAAGATGGAAAAGGCCGCAGTAATAATGGCCGCACCAATGAGATAAACGATAAAACCAATGGGAGCAAGACCAATGTCCGTCCAGGTAGGTAAACCTAGTAACCCTAGTTCCTCGCGCGAGGTTTTTAGTTGCTTAAATAATTTGGCGGGGATAAGAATGCAGATGAGTAGCCCCACTAAATAAGCGAGAGCGGTATAGACAGTCATCCAGACGGGATTGTTGATTTCTTCCCCAAGTAGCCAAACTAGCGGTACCCCGACGATTAGCTGCCCGGCAACTACACTGATGCCGACCCAAACTGTGAGGGTAAGAGCCGGTAAAATTTGCTGACGCAAATTTTTCGTACGAGGTTTTTTGGGGCGCATTTTGGACTTAATCATTTAAAGAACCTCGCAATATCTAAGATGGTGATTAATACAATTAGGGCGATTAAAATGACAAAGGCGCGAGAGACAATGTTAGCCTCTATCTCAGTGGTGAGCTTCTTTTTACGTAGGCGATAAATAGCAATTAAAAGCCAGCGACCACCATCTAGCGCTGGGATGGGTAGAACATTCATACAGGCGAGCGAAATGGAGATAACGGCTGCCAAGAAAGCAAGATTAGTAGGCCCGGCAGCGGTAAAGTTAGGAAAGAATATGCCGACAATGGCCACTGGCCCGGATATAGAATCGCCAACTTTACCGATATCTTCTCTGCCAGATTGGCGAGTGGAATCGTCAGGGCTGAACTGCCGGGCAAGGCCAGAGCCTAAATTCCAGATCATCTGCATAAGTCCGCGAAAAGTTTCTCCGGTGAGCTGAACGGTAGTGACGGCACCGACGATAGGTGCAGACCAGGTGGCATAATGTAAGACCTGACTGCTTTCTGACATGGTGATGCCGAGCAGATAAGGGGCGTCGGCTGGGTTAAGAGTGACGGACACAATCTTTAGCTCGTCGTTGCGGGAGATTTCGTAAGTGACAGTTTCTCCAGGATGAGCTTGGTTGTATTCGGCAACGGCACGAGCAGAATCAACTGGGCGGTCAGCGATGGCGATGATTTTATCGCCAGCGATAAGCCCGGCCTGATGGGCGGGTGAGCCATCTAGTACTTCGCCAACTAAGATGGGCTGAGGATTGGTGCGATTGTCTCCGGCTAAGAAGAATTGGTTATCAATAAATTCTGGCATACCAGTGACGGCTAGAATAGTGAGAATAATGAAGGCTACGAGCCAGTTCATAGTGACACCAGCAAAGAGGATTTTAGTTTTTTGCCAAAAGGTGGCTGCACCAAAAGTGCCCTTTCTGACATCAGCATCAGACTCTCCATCCATGGCACAGAAGCCGCCAATCGGTAGCCAGTTAATACTTAAGATGAGGGATTTTTGGGGCTTATCCCACTCGGACTTCTTAAGCCTCACCCATTTGCCGTCTTTTTTAATCCAACCAATAGCGCGAGGCGGAAAGCCGATGCCGAATTCATTAACTTTTACACCGTTTTTCTTGGCGGCAATAAAATGCCCCCATTCATGCACTAGCACCAATAAAGTCAGAACAATTAAACCGATAATAATTCCCAATATCATAGAATGATTATAGCATAAACTATTTAAATAGTTTATAGCTGCATTATCTCTGACTCTTTAGCCTTAAAGGCATCATCAATCTTTTTGGCGTATTCGTTAGTGAGATCGTCAATCTCTTTTTCAGCACGCCGCTGGGCGTCTTCTGGTAGTTCGGCGGACTTAATGTCTTTGCGGGCGTCCTCTCGGATATTGCGGAGAGCAACTTTGGCATCCTCTACTTTGGTGCTAGCGGTCTTAACGATCTCTTTGCGACGCTCTTCAGTTAATGGTGGTACTGGCACGCGGACGACACGGCCATCATCAGAAGGGTTAAGCCCAAGGGTGGAATCTGCCCGGATGGCAGAAGAAATATTAGGAATATTGGCCGGATCAAACGGGGTGACGAGTAGCATGGTGGCATCAGAGATGGTGACGTTGGCTACTTGATTAAGTGGCATATATTGGCCGTAAGCTTCTACCTTAATAGAGCTGAGCATATCTGGGTGAGCACGACCAGTGCGAACCTTTTTCATTTCATCATTAAAGCGTGTTAGCACGGCCTCCATTTTAGACCGCTCCTCTTTAGTGTCAAACATATTTAGCTCCCGTTTATTACTATAATTATAGCACGAAAATCAATGTGTAATAAGCGATAAAGCCAAGCAGCATTACGGCACCTTCTGCGCGAGTAATCTTACGTCCAGACAAAGAGAAGATGAAGAGAATGAAGGCAGAGGCTAGAAGCATGTAAAGGTCAATCATGGCAAAGGATTCTGGTGTGACTGTGCCAAAGAGCGCCACGGGGATACCAAGCACCACGCAAATGTTAAAGATGTTGCTACCGAGAATGTTGCCAAGTGCTAAGTCCACCTCACCTTTACGAGCGGCCACCACTGTGGTGACAAGCTCCGGTAATGAAGTGCCTAGCGCGATAATGGTAAGGGAGATAATGCGCTCAGAAACGCCAACGCCAGTAGCGATTGCCATGGCACTGTTTACTACTAGCTGGCTGCCAATAATAATCCCGACGATGCCGATGGCAGTGAATAGCAATGATTTTAGTAGCTTCCACCGGGGCTTTTCAAATTTTTTCATGTTTTTGCGGTCGCGACAAGCCAGAGAGATGAGATAGTAAAGAAAAACCGCAAAGAATAGGAGAATGGCGATACCATCAGAGCGAGTGATTTGATCTATCGTGCCAGAAGTAAGCTGCACGTCTAAAAATAGTACTGCAAGTAAGCTGGTGATAAGGATGGTGATGGGGATTTCTTTTCTGATAGTATTATTGCGGATTTAATAGGTCTGATGATGGCAGCTAATCCAAGAATTAGTAAAATGTTAAGGATGTTACTACCGATGACGTTGCCGAGCACCATGTCGGTACTGCCGCTAGCTAAGGCTTGAATAGAAACAGCCAACTCTGGTGCGCTGGTGCCAAAGGCGATAATAGTAAGGCCGATTAAAATCTTGGGGACGCGAAAATTGGCAGCAGTGCTAGCGGCACCGTCAACAAAAAGGTCGGCGCCCTTAATTAGTAAGAGAAAGCCGACGATTAATAAAATAATGCTAAGTATGATGCCCATACTTAGCATTATAACATAATTTATTTATTCTGTTACGCCAAGCTCAATGCGTTTGAATTGCTTGACGGTGATGTTTTCGCCGGTCTTGGCGATGTGGTCTTTGATGAAGTCGGCCACAGTCTTGGTGTCGTCTAAGATGTAGGGCTGATTCATCAATACTTTATCGGCAAAGGCTTTCTTAACCTGGCCGCCCAGAATCATCTCTTTCTTGTCGGCGGGGCCTTTAAAGCCTTCTTCTAGCTCTTTCATCTTAGCGTCCATTACCTCGGCAGGAATGTCATCCTCTGACACCCAGAGTGGAGCCATACTGGCCACCTGCATAGCAATTTTATGGGCGAGGTCTTTAAACTCCTCAGTCTTAGCAACAAAGGATGTTTCGCAGTTGACCTCTACGATGGCGCCAATGCGGCCGTCGTGAATGTAAGCGTCAATTAGACCTTCGCGAGTTTCGCGGTCACCGCGTTTCTCAGCTTTGGTGAGGCCTTTTTTGCGCATGGCTTCTAGAGCCTTGTCAAAATCGCCCTTGGCTTCCACTAGGGCTTCTTTAGCGTCAGTTAGACCTACGCCGGATAATTCTTTAAGTTTTTTGATTTGGTCAATGGAGATTTTTGCATCTGCCATAATAGCCTCCTATTTCTTACCTTCTTTAATTGCTGCCACAAAATAATCCAAAAATAGCTGAGTGGCTTTAACGGAATCATCGTTACCAGGAATAACATAAGTAATGCCGGATGGATCTACGTTGGTGTCGCAGATGGCAAAGACCGGGATGTTCAATGCGAGAGCCTCACGAATGGCGTTTTTGTCTACAAATGAGTCCACCACGATGATAGCAGCAGGCTGCTCGGTCATGGATTTAATGCCTCCGTAGCGCTCGTTCAAGGTGTCAATTTCTTCCTGGAAGCGTTGTACCTCTAGCTTAGAATAGCGATTTTCTAGCTCGCCAGAAGCCATACGGCGCTCTAAGTCCTGGAGCTTTTTAATCTGGCGGTTAATGGTGTCTACATTAGTGAGCGTACCACCAACCCAACGTACGGTGACGTAGGGCATCTCTACAGACTCGGCAGCGGCCTTTACTAGGTCTTTCTGCTGCTTTTTAGTGCCAACAAAGAGCACTTTCTTACCACCAGCAACTAACTTGGTTAGCTCTGGTAGGGCTTTGTCTAGTGCCGCTACGGTCTTTTCTAGGTTAATAATGTGCGCGTTTTGGCGCTTGCTGTGGATGTATGGAGCCATCTTGGGGTGCCAGCGACTAGTCTTGTGACCAAAGTGGGCGCCAGACTCTAAGAGGGCCTTCATGTCAGGCTTTATGGACATGTTTTCCTTTCCCTTCATTCCCCGCTCGTCATCAGGAAAACTGCGGAGAATTGTTTCATTAAAATTAGTAACTCTATTATTTTAGCACATTCTGTAAAACAAGTCTAGACTTATTATGAATTCTCTGGTATAATTGGGTGCAACTATGAGTAAAACAGAATTACACCCTAAAGATTATCGCTATGTGGTCTTTGCTGATGAGACTGCAAAGTTCTCTTTCTTGACGAAGTCCACCGCCAAGAGCGAAGAAACCATCAAGTGGACTGATGGCAAGGAATATCCCCTGGTAAAAGTGCAGATTTCATCTGCTTCTCACCCATTCTTTACCGGTGAGGAGAAGATTATTGATACTGAGGGTCGCGTAGATCGCTTTAAGGCGCGCGCTAAGAAGGCTGCCGCACTAAAGCAGGCGCTTGGTAACAAGGCTAAAAAGGCTGAAAAAGCCGCTGCCGCTAAGGTTAAAAAGGCGGAAAAGCCTGAGAAAGCTGAAGCATAAGTGGTATAATACTTGACTTTTAGGCATAAGTGTGCTACAATAGATAGGTTGTAGCACATTTTTATTGATAACTGTTACTGAAGTCCGGTATACCGGAGTGTTTCTGACAAAGGAGGTGGATTATGTCAGGAAATAAAGTCAACCGAGTCAAAGCCTTGATACGCAAAGTAAGAGGCGACGGAATTACGGCAGAACGTCTACACAATGCAGAAACATTGGTGGCGCTAGCCATGCTGCTAGACCCCAAGACTTGGGAGCCCATGGATTCTCGGATTAGAGAAGACTTGGTGCGAATGCAGCTGTTGCCACTGATGGTGGAAATAGACCATTGTATCTGGGAGGCAATTGAAAATTTGTATGAAAAAGACCTCTCTGATGATATTGTGGCAACTTTCAATGACATGCGGTGTAAAATGGTACACCTGCGCCAGTCTGATTACCTGGGGCTTTCTGCCCTACTCGCGACAGCTTGAGTTATCAAAATATCCCTCTCGCCAAGGCGAGAGGGATTTTCTTGTTGGTTTAGTTTATTTAGCCTCTAGATACTTGTAAGTGTAGGCTGCAAGTGCGCCGCCGACCATGGGGGCTAACACAAAAATCCAGAGTGGCACCATGGCAGCACCGTTGCCGTTAAAGACGGCAGAGATGACAGCTGGGCCGATGGAGCGAGCTGGATTTACGCTGGTGCCGGTGAGGTTAATGCCAAGAATATGGACGGCCACCAAAGAGAAGGCGATGACAACACCAAAGACGTGCCCGTGGGCAGCTTTTTTGGCGGTGACGCCCAGGATGGATAGCACGAAGATAAAGGTGAGCAGAGTCTCAATAATTAGCCCAGCCCAGATATTATCATTGACGCCGGTAAGGCCGTTGCTGCCTAGGCCGCCAGTCATATCGTTAATGTTGGCGATATGGAAGACGAAGGCTAAAATCCCTGCGCCAGCCAACGCACCGAGCACTTGAGCGATGATGTATTTGACAAATTCCCCAGCTTTCATGCGGCCAGAGAGTAGCATGCCGAAAGATACGGCTGGATTAATATGGCAGCCAGAAACATTGCCGATGCTGTAAGCCATGGTCAGCAGACCTAAGCCAAAGGCAAAGGCAGTTAGAATATAGCCGCTGCCAGCAGCAGGATTACACCCTACCGCCATGGCGGTGCCGCAGCCAATCAGCACCAAAACGGCTGTGCCGATAAATTCGGCGACGTATTTTTTCATATCACACTCCTTGTTTACTTAGTTTAATTATAAGCAGTTCGTGTAAAAAATGCAAAGAAAAAATTCCTTGATTTTTATAGAAAAAGTTGTAAAATATAAATAGATAACTTGGTGGGAGTTGTAGTAACTTAGGAGGTGAAAAATGGCAAGAAGTTTTCAGATTTTGACTGATGCAGTGTGCGATTTGCCGGCCACATGGCTAAAGTCTCATCCAGAAATCATCGTAGTAGATACGCCAGTCATTGCCACAAAACGTGGCTGCCGAGGGATAATATTTAAAGATTTAACACCAGATACTTTTGACCGGGCGGACGCCTACGTAAAGCAGGGCTATACCACACGGACTAGCCTGCCGATTATTTGGGAGACTGAAGACGAAGAGCAGCGAGACATTATTAGTGTGGAGCGCTTAACCCGCCAATTTTTGGAAGAGGGTATAGACGTGGTTTATTTGGCGATGAATTCGGCGATTTCTGGCACTTATGGCCAAGTCCATGTGCTCTACAACGAGCTGAACGAGCGATATGCCCATTCAGCAATGGCGCTGTGTCTTGACACCGAGTGTGCTTCTACGGGATTGGCAATGCTGATTATGGATTTAATAGCGAGCGAGCCAAAAACCTTAGACGACGTCCGTGAGCATGTAGCAGTAAACCAGTCTAAAATTGCACACGTGTTTACTTGGCTTGACTTTACCTATATTGTGAAGTCTGGCAAAGTAAATGCATTATCTGCAACGATTGGTAAGATGCTAGAGCTTCGTCCACTATGTTCTGCAGAATATTTAAGAGGTGAGCGTCCACTAATCGCAATTTCTAACAAGATTAGAGGCACGCATAAATTTGTTAATATTTTGTCAAAATTTGTAAAAGCTACTATTGATGACGAGCGGGGCGTAATTACGGTGGCGCATGGTAACCTACCAGAAAAGGCGGAGATGATTGCTGGAGCTTTAAGCGAACGTCTGCCGAAGGCGCAGGTGCTTTATGGCCCGGATTGGCGCTGTGGTGCGGCAATTCAAGCACACGGTGGGCCAACATCCATCCATGTTAACTATCATCGCAAGCCGGCTAGTTTTGAAGAGACTGCCAAGATTTTTCACGAATTGTAACAATAAAAAGCGCTCCTAAAGGAGCGCTTTTTTACTTGAATCCTAACGTGGTGGATCCTAGAGGGCTTGAACCTCTGACCTTACGAATGTGAATCGTACGCTCTAGCCAACTGAGCTAAGGATCCATGGTATAATTATAACATATATGGAAGTAGACATAAATAAATTTAAGAGTGAAGCGAAGGATATTGAGCAGTTTTTAGCTAGCCCGGAAGCTTATGCGAGTGCCGATTTTGCGGCGAAATCTCGGCGATTAGCAGAAGTTAATAAAATTATTGAGCTATCCCAGGAGCTAGAGCGGCTGGAGAGTAATCTAAAAACAGCAGAAGAGCTAGTAAATGATGCCGAGTTGGGGGAGCTGGCGCAGGCAGACATTGATCATGCCAAGGTGGAGATTAAGCAAAAAACTGCCGAGCTGGAAGAACTACTGACTCCGCGTGACCCGAACGATGACAAGCCAGTGATTATGGAGATTAGGGCAGGAGCAGGTGGTGATGAGGCGTCACTGTTTGCGGCGGAGCTTTATCGGATGTACCTGCACTATGCAGAAACTCATGGCTTAAAGGCAGAGTTAATCTCTCAGAATGAGAACGAGGCTGGCGGGATGAAGGAAGTGATTTTTCGCCTGAGTGGTGAGCAGCCGTATGGTCAGCTGAAATTTGAGGGTGGTGTGCATCGGGTGCAGCGTGTGCCGGTGACGGAAAGTCAAGGGCGAGTGCATACATCCACGGTAACAGTAGCGGTATTGCCGGAGGCCGAGGAGAGCGAGATTGAGATTAAGCCGGAAGACCTCAGAATTGATATTTATCGTTCTGGTGGGCATGGTGGGCAATCTGTTAATACGACAGATTCTGCAGTGCGCATTACCCATTTACCTACCGGAATTGTAGTGGCAATGCAAGATGAGCGTTCTCAGCGACAGAATAAAGAGCGAGCGATGACAATCTTGCGTTCGCGCCTGACTCAAAAACAAAAGGAAGAGGAGCTAGCGGCGGCATCCAGCGCGCGCAAATCTTTAATTGGTACGGGTGATCGTAGCGAAAAAATTCGCACCTATAATTTTCCGCAAGACAGAATCACAGATCATCGCATTCATTACTCACGTAGTAATATTGGTGCGGCGATGGATGGTGAGATTGATGACTTAATTGAAGAGTTGACGCGTCACGAGCGAGAAATTACTAAAGAGGAATAGTGTTAGTAAAGGAATTAAGGAAGAAAAAGTTTGGCTTGGATAAAAACGAGCTGGATCTGATAATTTTGAATGAAATTGCGCCAGGTGAAGATAAAAGTTTTCTGACGGCGCATGAAGACATAAAACTAGATGACGGGCAGATGAAGAGGATTGAGCTTAATGTAGATTGCCGCAAGAACGGAGAGCCGCTAGCGTATATTTTAGGATATAAGGAGTTTTACGGACGGAAGTTTTTAGTAGATTCACGTGCCTTGATTCCCCGCCCAGAAACAGAAGCGTTGATAGATTTAGTGAAAGAGCTGAACCCAAAGAGTATTCTAGAAGTGGGGACTGGCTCTGGCTGTATTGCTGTTACCTTGGCGTTAGAATTACCAGATGCACGAATAGTGGGGTTGGATAATTCAGAAAATGCCTTAATGTTAGCGCGAGACAACGCAATAGAGTGGAGGCTACTAGAGGAGTGGGATCATCCGGTACATTCATCAGAATGGTTTGGCCTGATGTACTCAGATTTATTAGGAGACTTAAAAATCCGTACAGAAGTGATTGTGGCTAATCTGCCATATGTAGATAAGAAATGGGACTGGCTAGATAAAAAAGCCTTGGCATATGAGCCGGCAGAAGCGCTTTATGCAAAAGATGAAGGTCTAGCCTTAATTAAAAAGTTGATTCATCAGGCGGCCAGACGTAAATGTACGAAATATTTAGTATTAGAAGCAGACCCTTGTCAGCATGAAAAAATTGCCGAATATGCTAAGACGAAGGGGTTTGATTTGGTAAAGACAAAAGATTTTGGGCTAGTATTTAAATTTAATCGTTAGGATAGGCCTGAAGTGTAGCGTTAATGGCGATGGTTTTGCCATCTCTGACTACGCCAAGCTGGACATGATCGCCCACGGCGTACTCGCCGATTAAGGTGCTGACAGAGCCAGCATTGCCAACCTTAATACCGTTAACAGATACAATAATATCGTCATCTTCTAGCCCGGCTTCGGCTGCAGTACTACCGCGCAAAATCGCCGAACGACGGTCAGAAACATGAAGGTAAGCGCCGGTGTCAGTTGGCAGGTCGTATTTTTTAGCGACTTCTGGAGTAACGCTGATATAATAAATCCCCAAGTACGCGCGCTCTACCTTGCCGGTTGCCTGGACGCGCTTGACCATACCCTTAACACTAGCAATCGGTATGGCAAAGCCGAGATTATTAGCTGAAGTGGCTACGGCGGTATTAATGCCGACAACTTCCCCGGCGGCGTTAACTAGTGGCCCGCCAGAATTGCCCTGATTGATGGAAGCATCGGTCTGGAGCATATCGGTAAGAGTCTCGGCCTTGCCACCAGAATTGTCGGTGGCAGTGATGGAACGATTTTGCCCAGAAATGATGCCGGCAGTAACGGTGTTAGAATATTGCCCAAGCGTATTGCCGACGGCGATGACCTGCTGCCCGATGGTGATGGTCTTAGAATCGCCGAGCTTGACGGTGGGGAGATTCTCGGCATGAGGGATCTTTATGATGGCAACGTCGTTGAGTGGGTCTGTCCCGATGAATTCTACATCAGTGTGAGTATTACCATCATCAGTTACAACAGAGATACTGCTGGCGTCCTCTATCACATGTTTGTTAGTTAAGATGTAGCCATCGCTAGAAATAATAAACCCAGTGCCGGCAGCTTGGCCAGATATACTATTACCAAACCAGCCTTCAGTGGTGGTTTCTGTTAAAATTGAAACTACTGCAGGGGAAACCTTGCTGGCAACGTCCGCGATGGAGCCTTCGGTAAAATTGGCCGAGTTGCCATCAGCGCCGCCACCAAGGAAAGTTATGGGAGTATCGCCGCTGAGTAGATTGATAATATTGATAGTTAGGCTGGTGCTACCGAGCAGTAACGCTAGAGCAGCCAGAACGATTGCTAGATGCTGTGATTGCAGTTTAATGGGTTGCTTGGTAGTTTGTTTTGGCATAAAAACCTCCGTTAAATATCAAAGATGGGCTTGCTGAAGCCAATGACGATGATGGCAACAACTAGAATACTAAAGAAAATGGGCATGGCAACTTCAGAGAACCTTAGTTTGCCATCGTGCTTTAAGATGGACTGATAAACTCGCCCAAAACAAAAAGCTAGAATGGTGAGGATGATTGAAAGTTGTGGCAAAATGACACCAGTGTTGCCAAATTTATAGACGATTAGCCAACCATGGCAAATCCAGGCGACTTCTGCCGCCACCAAGCCACAAATGCGGGTGGCCAGAGCAAAATCTTGTTCGTCGCTCTGAATCATGACGTGTCGGGCGGCACCGTAGCCGATGATATAACAGGCTACGACCATGAAGATGGCGTCGGCAGAGGCGGTCATTAAGACAACGGCGGTGGTGCCAAAGAATACTGCAATAAGAGATTGTAGCTCGGTGGCGGTGGTGGTGGAGCGTGGCTTGATGATAACCAGCCAGATGGCATAGATGACGCCGAGGGCGTAATGGATGGGCATGATTTCTGTACCGGAGCAATAAGTAATTAAGACGATGCTCCCGCCGACGATTAAATCTACTAGGCTAGACTTAATATTAGCTAGCCAGTAGCGTGGCCGCACGGCCAGTACACGCCATTTAGACAGCGCGACTAGGATGATACCGAGTATCCAGCTGCCGGTAATGACAGTGATGAGGATGGAGCCGATGGCGAGCAGGAGATTAAAAACAACATGCAAGAAGGAGCTGAGAATATTACGGCTTTTCCGAATAAAAATAAAATCTGCCATAGGTCTATTATACCAAATGTGCTACAATAAAGTAATGGAGAAAAGGATAAACTTCTTGAATAGGCACCCAGTTTTTAAGGATGCGTTAAGTTTAGTGTCTTTTGTGATATTTATTATTGCGATGACGTTGGTGTTAAATGCTTATGTCTTTCGTTCATATAATGTAGTGGGCGTGTCAATGGAAAACACCTTGCACGGAGATGACAGGGTGATTGTTAACCGAATGCCAGTGACGGTAGCACACTTTTTAGGTCAGGAATATGTACCGGAGCGTGGCCAGGTGATTGTGTTTGCTAATGGTGAAGCGACTGGCCCACTAACCTGCGGAGCAGAGCCGGGCGTGCCAGACCAATACATCATTAAGCGAGTGATTGCCTTTCCGGGTGAACGGGTAGAGGTAAAAGATGGTAAACTGACGGTCTATAACGACGAGCATCCAGAAGGCTTTTCACCAGATGAGGAAACGCGTAAATCTGCCACAGACGGGCCAAAGGAGCATACTGCCGGAGAAATTGACACGATTGTACCAGAAGGAGAAATTTTTGTCTCTGGTGATAACCGTGAAGGTACGCACTCGTATGATTCTCGCAATGGTCTAGGCACAGTGCCGTATTGCCGTATTATTGGCCCGGCGGTGTTTAGGTTGTATCCTTTCACACAAATGCGGTTCTTCTAGCGCTTTTTCCAAGTTTTGCGTTTGCCAAGTTTAGGCTTAACTACTGAGAAGTTAATAGCATTCTTTTGGAAACTCTTAACAGTCCAGTGGATGACGATGGCAGAGCAGATGGCTAGCTCGGCCAATGCGATAATTAGCTCGTGTGGAGGTAATGCGCCAAAAGCATTACGTAACATCAAGGCGATAGGTGCAGAAAGTGGAAAGTAGGAGAAGAAATAGACAATAAAGCTAGGATTAGCTGACATGAAATCGCTGATAAAGAACAGCGGACTGACTAATGGGAGCATTACCACACCGATATATTGAGAAGCTTCGCGCGCGGTGGGCACTAGCGAGCCAACAAAGGTAGAAAGCCCAGCAAAGAGAAAATAGGAGAATAGTAATAGTAAAATATTGGTGGTGATTACAAAGGGGTTGAATTCGGCGATACTGAGTAATTCAGTAATCATAGGATTATCACGGTAAATAATCAGAACGGCGATAATTGGGATGACAAAAACAGCGATTTGTAAAAAGCCGAGAGTGATGAGGGCAATGATTTTGCCAATGATGAGATCTTTGGCAGAGACGGCAGTAAGAATCATTTCGCTGATGCGGTTTTCCTTCTCCTCTACTACGGCCATAATGAGGCGATTGCCAAAGACGCAGATTAAGATATAGAAAATGCCAAGGATGGCCATGGGAACGAGCGCTTGGCCAAACAAGTTGACTTCTTCCCCGTTAGCGTTGTAGGTGGTGGTGTTAAATTGGTAAGCGTTAGTAATGATGGTTAAATCGGTAGGGTTAAGATGGCTAGCGGCAGAGGACATTAAGAGATTACGTAAGGGTATTTCAAAGTTGGCAAAGATGGCGCCATCTTTAGACTTAGCGTGGAGTTCAATGATGGGGGATTCTAGGAAGTTTTCCGGGATATAATAGTAGATGTCAATTTCGCCAGATTTGACCTTTTCAATGCCCTCGTTTTTATCAGTCACCGTCTCCTGCGCTTCTAATATCCCGGCGGCGTCGGTGATGGCGATCTTATAGTCTTGGCTATTCCATTCCTCGGTGATGCTAGTTTCGGCGTTGTAGCCGTTCATAGCGGAAAGCCCGACAATGGCAAAGATAAATAGTGGCATCAGCAGCAGTGCAATCCAGAAGCTGGGCTTCTTTAACTGACGGATGATTTCAAATTTGGTGACAATAAAAATTTTACTACGCATCTTGTTCTCCATAAACTTGGACAAAAATTTCGTCTAAAGTTTTATTTTTAAACTGCTTGCGGATGCCTTTAATGGTGCCATAGGCGTGAGCGACGCCGTCTTTTAATAGTAGTGCGCGGTCGCACAGACGCTCTACCTCATCCATGTAGTGAGTGATTAAGATTACGGTGCTGCCCTGCTGATGAAGCTCATCAATAATATCCGTTAAGAGCTTGCGGTTGACTGGGTCAAAGCCTTTGGTAGGCTCGTCTAAAATTAGAAGTTTAGGATTGTTCATAATGGTCAGGCCTAGCTGGATTTTTTGTTGCTGCCCACCAGAAAGTTTATCGGTTTTTTCGTTGGCTTTATCAGAGAGGTCAACACGTTTTAAGAAATTAAGCGCCCACTGTCGCGGATTTTTTAGCCCTTTTAATTCGCCAAAATAAATAAAAGTATCAAGGACGGTCTCTTTTTTGTAAAGCCCGCGCTCTTCTGGCAGGTAGCCGATGGTGATGGTGTTATCGTTTGGGTTGAACTGTTTACCATTTACGAGTAGTTCTCCGCCGCTAGGTTGATAAAGCCCAAGCAGGGCGCGGATGGTGGTAGTCTTGCCACAACCATTGGAGCCGAGTAAGCCAAAAATCTCGCCAGGCTGAACGTCAAATGAGAGATCCTTAATGATGGTCTTGCCGTTAAAAACCATGGTGAAATTTTGTACGGAGACCGCAGGTGTTTTCATGGCTCTATTATATCATGCTGCAGAAAGTAAATATATTAAGTATGGATTTATGAAAAAGTTTATGTTAATATGAAAGTACTCTTGCTATACTTCGGTCACTGGCAAAAGAGAAAAGTTAATAGCTATGTGTTATTGTCATTTATAACCTTAGCCATGAGCCGACTTGTGGCTCGCATAAATGACTCCCCAATTTAATTTAAGGAGTTGCTTATGAAAAAATTACAAGATAAACCAGAACGCGTTGAAGTAATGGCGCTGTTTGGCTACGAGATGACACCTTGTCAGCCACTATCTTTCAAAAGAAGTGGTGGTAAAGAGGTAGAAGTAACCGAACTGCTCGCGACTCGCATTAAGTTTGAAGGAACTACTGCGATTCATATCTTTGACGTAGTGGCTAACCAACGCAAGTGCCGTTTAGAATTTAATGGGAAGAGCCTTGCATGGGATGTAGCGACCTATTAGTAACAGTCGGCCGCCCAGTTCTGAGACGTAATAGCCCCACGGGGCTATTATGGTTTTTTAAGAATTCTTAAGAATCTGGCGAAGCTCGGCGGTGGACTTGGCTTCCATCAGCTGGGCACGGAGCTCTTTGCTGCCAGGAAAATTATTGATGTAAATTTTAAAGAAGTGCTTAAGTGGCTCATATGGGTAGCGAGAGCCGCTGCTCGCCAACTCTGCAGCGCGAGCATCGTAAAGATCTAAATGGTAATGAAATAAATCTAGTAATTCTGCCTGGGTGGGCTGATGGGTAGTGAAGCAGTAAGGGTTAGTAAAAACACCGCGGCCAATCATAATGCCGTCTACAGCCGGATAATCTTGCCAAATGGCCTCTGCCTGAGCACGGTCTTTAATGTCACCATTGATGGTGAGCTTGGTGTTGGGTGAGATTTGGTCGCGTAGTTTAATAATTTCTGGGATTAGTTCAAAATGTGCTGGTACTTTAGACATCTCCTTGCGAGTGCGTAAATGAACAGTGAGGTTGGCAAGCTGCTGTTCTAGTAGCAGAGGTAGCCAAGTTTGATATTCTTCCACAAAGCTAAAACCAAGCCTAGTCTTAACGGACACTGGAAGATCGGTGTGGGTCTTGGCCTGCTTGATACACGCGATGACGAGTTCTGGCGTTTTAATCATGGCGGCACCACCGCCAGCCTTATTGACGTGACGATCTGGACAGCCCATATTAATATCTAGTCCAGAAAACCCCAGCTCTGCCAAGGCGGCAGCAAGTTCAGCGAAGTGGGCTGGCTCTTTACCCCAAATTTGGGCGATGATGGGCGGATCTGTGGGGGCGACCGTTAGCCGTGCAAGAGCATCGTGGCGGCCACGCTCGCTAGCAAAACTAGACACATTGGTAAATTCCGTAAAGAATAAGTCTGGTCGGCCGGCTTTGGCTATAACCTGCCGAAACACCACATCAGTAACTCCTTCCATAGGAGCTAAGCTTAAAAAATGTGAAGGGAGGGTTTGCCAAACGTTCATTTTTATATTATACCATAAATTGTACAAGGAAAAAGCGGAGCCGGTGGCTCCGCTTAAGGAGATGATTTAAAACCAAGAGAAGGTGGACTTGCGTTCTTCCCCACCGGTGTACCGCTCTACTCGTGCAACGTCATGAAGTCCGTCGGCGATGGTGCGGCCCTGGGCACGCAGAGAGTCAAGCGTGCTCTGAGCGGCTTGGTAGCCGGAGCGGTCATCATTAAATACATGGGAACGGCCTAAATCATCTTTAAAAATAATGCTCACACATATCACCCCCTTTATAAAATGTGTGCTATCAGGGTATTTTACTAGTTTTTCCCAATAATTGCAAGGATAAACGCTTTGATATCTTTCAGTGTGCGTTGCTCATCTGGGGTAAGGGCAAGGTCTGGATTTTCTAGATAATCAAAGGATTTGATATGCTGATAAACGGCCTGGATGAGCTGGATGAGAGCAGCTTCTTCTTTATCAGAGTACTCATAAACCTTATCATAAACTTGATTATCTACTGCGTCTGGAGATACGAAGAGAATGTGGGCCTTTGTTACCTGATATTTACTATAAGTAGGAGAAGTGTTTAACAATAATTTATAAAAGCCTAGCTGCAGAGCGTATTTAAAGAGGGTGGCGTGAGATTGCCACTTTTCAGCATGGTAATTGCCGGTTTTAAAGTCGTAAATTTCGGCGGTCTTGGCTTTTTCGTCAAGATTGATGTGGTCTATTTTGCCGGTGATAGGGACGTCGTGGCAAAGTAAATGCTCATGATAAAAGTCAACTTCTGCACGAGCATTTTGGTGACGTAAAATATCGTTAAAACTGACGAGAGAAGCTTCTAAGCTAGCCAGGCCACGGTCTAGAAGCTGCTCTAGCTCTGTTTGAGAGGTGGCTACCTCAGCAGCTTTAGACTTAAAAAATTCGGTGGCCTCAGCATCAGTGAGGCGCTGATTAGTGACGGCTTCAAAAGTGTCGTGAATGAGGTTACCAAATTGGACTGCGCCAGTGGCTGGCTCAGACGGGGCAAATAGCACCTTGCGCTTGTAAAATTCTAGTGGCCCGGCATACACGATATCGGTGAAGGTGACAAGATCGGTGGCGGTGAGGCGATAGTGTTCCAGACGCTTTTCTAGGGTGGGGCGGAGCTTTTGGTCTAACTTTTGGTAGGCAGAAATCCAATGGGTCTTAGTGGCAGTGCGCCGGTCTAGCTCGGGGATGTTATCGTAATGTAGAGTGACGATTTTTTCTGGCAAATACGGTGAGATTAGCTGATGATGCTCGTCTTCGTACTCTGCTAAATATTCTAGCCGACTGGGAGTTTTACCAGAATAATCTTTAATGGAATTAGTGATGATGAGATGAGTTTTGGCACGAGTAGCTGCTACGTAAAATAGGCGCAGGCGCTCATCGTCGGTGATACCGGTATGGCGGATAGAGATGAGGTTCTGAGGGAGACTTAAAAGGTTATTGTTGCCTTTAGCTTTACCCCAAGAGAGATTGTCTGTGGAGATGAGAAAGACGTACTGAAACTCCAGACCCTTAGCTTTATGCGCGCTCATAATTTGGATGGCGTCAGCGGAGTCTTGGTAGGGGCTGGTGTTAATAATTGCTTCACCGGCAGCCTCGTAATCATCTAGAAAATCAATTAAATCCTTTAACTTAGGCTGAGTGGCTTTGGTGTGAGAGCGAATATGTTCGCGCAGAACGGAAAGATTTTCATAGAGGGTAAAGGTCTCAAATTCGTCTCCGGTGCGATCGTAATAAGAGATGAAAGGTGAGCGAAAGTCGCCCAGTGGTGCAGAGCCAGTGAGATAGTCTAGGAATAATTCTAGTGGAGCATCGTAACCAACGGTGATGAGCGTGGCAAAAAATTCAGCAAGCTGCTGGATGTTTTGGTCTGGAGAGCTTTGCAAAAATTCTAGCGGAGTTTGACCAGACGATTTAGTGATAGTAGTGATAATAGCTGAAAGTGGTGGGATCTCCCAAAATGGAAAGCTGAGAATTTCTAGCAAGCGATGAGATGGGCGTTGCTCGTTCATTAGTTCGTAAATGAATCGGGCAAGAATTAAAAGCTGGCTGATTGGCTGATATGTTAAGACGTTTTCGCGCTTTTCATAGGCGATGTAAAGGTTTGGAAAGGCGCGCAGATATGGTAAAAGCGGAGCGACGTATTTATGTTTGGGAGTGATGACGGCAATGTCTTTTTGAGCAACACCGGACTTAACTAGTTCGGCAATTTGCTGTGAGACCCAAAGGTATTCGGCGTCACTAGAGATAAATTCGTGACGATGAATGTTAGAAGTAGCGTGATTAGGGTTATTTGATACAAGGCGTTTTTCTATGTGGTCGGAGATTTGGGTGGAGATATGCTCGGAAAAATCCAGAATTTCTTGGGTGGAGCGGTAGTTTTTTGTTAATACGATTTGCTTAGCATGGTAATGATTCTGTAAATCAATTAGGTTAGAAGCGTTGGCCCCTTGATAGGTGAAGATAGCTTGATCGTCATCGCCCACAGCCATGATATTGGGCGATTCGTAGTCGGTAATAAGTTTAATTAGCTCAAACTGAGAAGGATTGGTGTCTTGAAATTCGTCCAGTAAAATATATTGATAAGTCTCTGCCAGAGTCAGCCGAAAGCCCTCGTCAGACTTTAAGATATTGATGGCCTCCTCAATCATATCGGCAAAATCAAAGAGGCAGTGCTCGCTTAAATATTGGTCATAGGCCTGCATGACGCCAGCCAGACTGAGGAGCTTTTTGTTAGCGACTAGATTTTTTAAACGGTAGCTGCCATCCGCGGTTTTTTCAAAGTTGCGGTCTTTCCACCTGGTGAGTGGGCTGATGGAAGGTTTTGTCTTAGCGCTCTCTTCGGTGATGATGGTATGTAGATCGCGCATTAAGAAATTAGCTTCTTTTTCAATTTGGCCGACAATTGGTGTTGGTGAGATGAACTTAGAGAGTGTTTCTAGGAGTGGCTGGTAAACATCCGAAACAGCAACGGTGAACTTAGCACGAGGTACGAGTTTTAAGAGAATTTGTGAGATGATGGGATTGAGCTTGGCGGTGTCAGCAAGATTAACCTCGGCGATGGTTTTTAAATCTACCGCACTGAGGCGGGCAGACTTGGCGGCAGAGATAGTATCAATTACGTCTGAAACATTGCTAGTCTTTAAAATATCTCGTGCTGGTAGGGCGTCTAGTAGCTGACTGATGATTTTGTGCTGCGTGACGGTGTCTATGGGCGAATCTAGCTGACGGATAAACTCAGTAGAGTAATTCTTGTACTGGGCCAGTAAGTCTGAGCCAAAGGCGTGATAGGTGTGGATGTGCACTTTGCCGGCGGCCTTAGCGCCAATGATGGAAGTCAGACGAGTACGCATGTTAGTAGCGCCACTCTCTGTGAAAGTTAAACAAAGGATGTTTTCTGGGTTAGTGTCGGTAGCGGTTAAAATGTGCGCGACTTTGGCAGATAATAACTGGGTTTTGCCGGTGCCGGGACCGGCCACTACTAATAAAGGCCCGTTTAAGTATTCGGTCGCTTGCTGCTGGGCTTGATTAAGCTGCATCATCTTCCCCTTGCAGGAGTGGCTTGAGACGGTCAAGCACTTCGTCTAAGATGGGGGTATCGGACGGTTTTTTAAAGTCCGGAGTATTATTAATATTGTGAGCAGCAAATAAACCTTCCGTAGTGACGGAGACGTCTCGTAGGGTGAGATTAGGATTTTTAGCTAGCTCTCGGCCAAAGGTGAAGTTGCGAGAGGCTGGCGTGGAAGTAATGATGAGATCCGTGATGCCGCAAGACTTATTGGCGGTGGCTTGATTACAACGGTTAGCCTCTAGAATTTGATAAAGCTCTGAAAGCACGTTGCCAGCGTAATTATTAAACTCTGGAGTGTGACGGTCTAAATTTTTTAGCCCGGCGCCGATGGCATAGATGTTTTTTAAAGAGCCACAAATTAGCACGCCGCGGGTGTCATCAGAATACTCCACGGTTAGCCAGTTGTTGGTAAAAAGCTCCTTAGCGACTTGGCTGGTGCCGGTGATGGTGGTGGGATGCTTGGCTAGTAAATCTGCAGCAAAGGTGCCGCCGCTCATTACAGCAAACCCTGAAAAATCCTTAAACGGCGAAAGGCTTAGAAAGCCCTTGGTGGTCATAATGAGTGGTAAATCTTTTGGTAGATTGGGTAAGAGCTTTTTTACGGCGTGAGAGGGTACGGCCATGATTAGGGCTTCGGCGGCGGTGAGAGTATCGCCGAGCTGGATGTCAGGGTATTTAATAGGGTCGTAAAATTTAACGGTATGACCATTAGTCTCTAGAACTTCACCCAGGGCGCTGCCAAATGCGCCGGCACCTAAAATTGTCACATTCATGTATATTATTATACACTGTTTTAATTTTTTGGGTGGAGGACGACCAGATTTTCTAGATGCGGAGTACGTGGGAAGAAATTATAAGGTTGAGTGAGGACGGGGCGATATTTTTTATTTAAAATCTTTAAATCGCGAGCTTGAGTGACGGGATTGCAGGAAAGATAAATAATGACTGGTGGAGTGGCGGAAAGAAGTTTTTCTAGAAGCCGTGGGTGGCAGCCGGCGCGAGGTGGGTCTAGAATTACGGTGGTGGTACTGGTGATGAAGTCCAACGCATCCTCTGAGTTGGATAGAACTGGTCTTATTCTGGCGCGGGTCCTGCCGGCCTCTCCTCCCCCGACGTGCTCACTTTGTTGCGCGCGTCGGTGGTCCCCCTCCGAGGCCGTCACCCGCGCCACGCTACCACAGTTCTTCTCCAGTTCAGCGTAGGCGGCGGCGTTAGTTTCCACCAGCGTTAGCTGGTGGTCGCGGGCGACGGAGAGTCCGATAGTGCCGACTCCAGCATAAAGATCTAAGACTTGGTCTGTAGTAACGTGCTTTTTAATTTCTGTGAGCGCCATTTCATAAACTGGTAAATTTATCTGAAAAAATCCGTTAGGTGAATAGGAATACTGGTAACCTAGGATAGTATCGGTAAGGTTAGGGAAGACGGGGTGGGGCTGCCCTTTTTCTAATAGTCCACCAGAAACTTGGCCAGCTTGATTGCAGCGCAGCAGAATGGATTGATATTTGCGCGCTTCTTCCCCACGAGCGTTTAAATCATCCACGATCTCTTTAGCGCGTTGAAAAATCTCTGGGCGTTCTAGAACAGAAGTTTTAATTGGGAATTTACGATAGCTGCGGCGCAAATGAAAGGCCAAGTGGATTTTTTCGTCCTCATGGCTCCAGAATAATGAATATTCCATTTTATTGCGATAGAATTGATCTTTATAATCTGTAATTGCGTTGCCCTTTAATTCTAACTCATACTCGTAATCCATTAATTGCCAGGGGGACGATGAGAGGAAACCGTCATCTCGTGGAGAGATGCGATGTTCTTCTGGGATGATGAAATCTTCACCAGTGAATAAACTGGGAACACGATATTCTAGATTATTCATAGCGAAGAGCGTCAATGGGGTTTTGGTGAGCGGCACGACGAGCTGGCAAGGTGCCGGCAAGGAAGGCAATAAACATGATAATTAGCGTGATGATACCCATCCGGACAGGATCAAAGACTACTAGTTGGAAAGTTGGAAAATCTGAAAGGAAGGCTTGGTGGGCGATATCATTACCAATGTAGCCAACTAGCATAGACATGGCAATGCCAATCACCGATCCCCAGAATCCAAGTAAGATGGCCTCTAGCGAGAAGGCAAAGAATATTTTGCCATTGCTTAGTCCCATGGCCTTCATCAGACCAATCTCACGTGTGCGCTCCTGAACGGACATAAAGAGCGTATTGATAATGCCAATAGAGGCGGCAAGCAAAGCGATAGCACCAAAGATATTAAAGACTATTAAAATTACGTCAAAGAAGGTGCGAATTAGGCCGATCTCATCATCTATAGTCATTAGTTCGTAGCCGACCTCACGAAATTCCTCGCGAATTTGACTGATTTTATCTGGCTCTATATTGCCCACGGCAACGAAGTTATTTTGAGAAACAAGTTCATTAGGTATACCCGCTATAGACAGGCTATAAAGCTCTTGATCCAGAGCTGAGTTAATGTATAAATCTCCGTCCATACTGAGAACACTAGGAGCTTGCACTCCAGTAACCGTGGCGGTGACTTTTGCGACGCAATCATTAGGTCTGGTATAGCAAGCGGCGGTCTGTTTAATGCCGATGGTGATATCGGCTCCGACGGCGCTCTCATTGTCCTTAAAGCCAAGAGCAGATACGTAATCTTCGTTTAGAAGAATTTCAAAACGATCTGATTTGTTATCTGGCATCTTGCCAACCAGAACGTCCATATTAACATTGTCACTGGGGAAATATTCTACGGAGATGGTGTAGAGCTTATCGGTCTTGGAGCTGGTGACCCATTCTGGTGTTAGAATGTGATAGATTTCTAGTAGCTTGACGCCGTCAACGTTTTGAAGTTTGGTAAGGTCCTCATCCGTGATGCTGGCGGTAAGGGCGGACCCAGTGGTGGGATTATATTCGGTGATTTTGCTGCCGCTAGTGGTGATGGCGGTGATTTGGTCTGACATGGCAGCCGGAAAAACCATCACGAAATCGTCTCCGCCGATGGATTCTACTTGCTTGTCAATAAAATCATTTACACCAACATTGACGGCGTTACTTAAAATAATAGTAAAGCTGCCGATAAATACGGCCAGAATAGTTAAGAAAGTACGGGTTTTATTGCGGAAAAGATTGTGATTAGCGGTGATGATTTGATCGGTGAGCTTCATATTATCCTCTATTAGCCTTTTTGACGCGAGCAGCCTCTTTTTCGCGACGGGTAGAAGCGCTGACTTTTAGATTTTTGCGAACGGTTTGATCGGAAATAATTTTGCCATCAGAGAGGCGAATGATACGATTGCAGAGCTTGGCAAGATCTTCGTCGTGAGTTACGATGATCAGGGTAACGCCATGCTTGTGATTAAGCTTAAAGAGTAAATCAGTGATTTTATCGCCGGTAGCAGAATCTAGGTTACCGGTAGGCTCATCGGCAAAGATGACTTCTGGATCATTAACGATGGCTCTGGCAATACAGACGCGCTGCTTTTGCCCGCCGGAAAGATCATTGGCCTTAGACTTGGCTTTATTCTCTAGGTCTACTACTTTTAATGCATCTAGTGCTTTAGCTTTACGTTTAAAGCGGCTGAGCCCGGCGATTTTCAATGGGAGCAGGACATTATCTAGGACGGTGTCATTGGCATTCATGAAGAATTGCTGAAAGACAAAACCAAAGCGGCGATTACGCAAGCGATTTAACTGGCGAGAACGCAACTGGCTGGCGTTAGAGCCATCAATGAGAATTTGCCCTTCAGTGGGCCGGTCTAAGAGGGCGAGTAGGTGCATGAGGGTGGACTTGCCAGAGCCAGATTTGCCAACGATAGCTACGGACTCACCTGGATAAATAGTGAGATTTATATCTTTTAATGCACGAAAGGCAAGGGCTTTCTTGCCGTAAGTTTTAGACAGATGCTTAGCGGTAATAACTGGATCCATAAGTATATTATAGCACGGTTACAAATCTGTGCGATTTTCTAGAGCGGCAGAGAGGGTGATTTGGTCTGCGTAGGAAAGATCCACGCCCAGAGGTAACCCGCGAGCGAGCCGAGTAATTTTTAAATCTGAAAATTCATCGTGCAGTAATTTCTGAAGAAGTAAAGCGGTAGACTCACCTTCTACGGAAGGGTTAGTGGCAATGATGACTTCTTTTACAGAATCTTGCTTGACGCGAGCAAGCAGCTCCTTGATATGAAGATGCTCTGGGGTGATGCCGTCAATCGGAGAGATAGCCCCACCAAGTACATGATAAGTTCCGGTATAAACCTTGGTTTGTTCTAGTGCAAAAATATCTAATGGTTCCTCTACTACTAAGATAGTGGACTTATCTCGCTGCTTATCTGTATAAAGGGGGGAAACTTCTTCGCTGGCGTCTATAAGAGCAAAGGTTACGGGGCAGGATTTTACGCCAGTGTGAAGCTTGGCCAGAGCCTCAGAGATATTTTCAGAGAGCTTTGGGTCGCTTTTAAAAAGGTAATAAGCGTAACGCTCGGCCGTGCGCGGGCCGACCCCCGGTAAAGCACCGAGGGCTTCTATAGCTTGAAGTAGAGAGCTGGGGAGCATTAAAGCCCCAAGTTCCCAAGTGCACCCATGAGGGGCTTCATTTTATCGGTGGCAATTTCTTGGGCTTTAGCGTAACCATCACGGAAGCAATTTTCAATCCAGCGCTCCAGCTCCTGGATATCTTCTAGGTCTACGCGAGCTGGATCAATAGTAACCTTTTTTACCTTTAATTCCCCGGTAATTTGGACGACAACGGCGCCGTCACCGGCCTCTACTTCTACAATTTCGTTCTTTAGCTCTTTCTGCGCCTTGCGTAATTGATTGAGCATCTTCATTTGGTCCATAGTGGCACCCATAGTTTAACTCCTAGTTAGCTGTGTATATGTATATTCTATCAGAATTTTCAGATTTTGACGAGGTGATAATCTCTACTAGGCTAAGCTCTAAATCGGTTGGCCACTTGCCAAGCGAGGCAATATGACTGGCGGTAGAGGCCTCTGGTAAATTGCTAGTAACGGTAATATTGGTATGCTGCTCCAGAATCTTGTAAAAATCATATTCTAAAGTGCCACCAGGAATAAGTAGGATAGTGTCGTCGCTGATATTTTGTTCAATTAGCTGGAGATCGTTGTTAAATTCCCTGGCCACTGGTGGATTGTAGCGATAGCCAAACATAAAATGAGCGACATCCGAAATAATAATTACACCAAGAAAGATACTGATAGGAATAATAGCAAAGACCCGGGCGTAAGGGTTTTCTGGGAAAAGGTCATACCATTTGGTAAGGATGTAGCGGATACCGTGAGCAATTAAAATGGCCAGCGGAAGAATTAATAAAATAGCAGCATCTGGGAACAACCCTGAGATGATAACAGTATAGACAATTAAAAAGCTGGCGATGGAATTGCGTGAGGCAAAGAAGCCTTTGGCGGTGGAGAATAGCCCGGCTAGAGCAAGTGCTAAGCTGGCTAAGCCAACGAGCGGCGAGAGGAAGGTGGACTCTACATTGCCGTGCCAAGAAAAGAACGGCAAGAAAGCAGAGGTGAGATTTTTTAAATATTGCCCCCAGCTAAAATCTGGTATGAAGGTAAGGGTAGCAAGAGCGGTGGGGTGACGCAAGCTAATATAACCAATTAAGCCAGTGCCAGCTAAAATTACTAGCCCGGTGAGAATGAGTGGGATTTTTGGGAGGCTCTTGATGGTGAAACGTAGATGCGGGCTAATCAGGACGAAGAAAACTATCAGCATGGCTAAATAAATCAGGTATGGTGTGAGAATAGATAAAAGCAAAAAGAAGGCAAAGATAAAGCACCAAATGGGGCGAGGGGCGTGCTTACCCTGGATTTTTGAGCCTAGCCAGAGTAAAAGCGTGGGCCAAAAGACCAGCATGATTAATGGTGTACCCGAGTTAGCCACATAAAGAAAGCTAGAAGACAGTACGGTAAGGATGCTAGCAATAATCGCGACATTGTTTTTAAACCAGCGGTTTAAGAGGGCGATTAGCAGTAGCCCTAAGATAAGGCCAATGATGATGCTGGGTAGCTTAATGGCGTAGGGGTGTAACCCTAGGAATTTTACGGAGTATTTTTGTAAGATGTGATAAGGCAAGTCAACGATGTCGCCATGCATAATGGTGGTGAGATTAGTATTATTAGAAGTGACAACGGATTCCATCTCGGCTTGAGAAAGCCCAGCGGGAGCAATCAGCGGCATCAGAAAGAGTAGCCCGATGAAGGCTAAAGCCAGCAAAGTATAGACAATTCCAAAGCGATGCTTATACAAAAAAAGTCTAGAAATAATAATTTTCTTCACATAAGTATTATAGCATATTATTGTTCGGCGTGGGTATCATCATAGGACATAAAGCGGTTAAGCTCTTTCTGGAAGTAGAGTTTTACGGTGTTGGTGGCACCGTGGCGATGCTTGGCCAGGATAAGCTCGGTGATGTTGGTATCCTCATAATCTTCTTCGCCAATATGGTAATAATCTACACGATGCAAGAACATCACTAGGTCGGCATCTTGCTCAATGGAGCCAGACTCACGTAAGTCTGAGAGGACGGGGCGAGGATTCTCGCGTCCAGTTACATTACGAGAGAGCTGGGCTAGTGCCATGACGGGTATTTCTAGCTCGCGCGCCAGAGTCTTTAACCCACGAGAAATTTCAGTGACTTCTTGGACACGATTGCCGGCGTAGCGGTCTGTACCTTGCAAGAGCTGGAGGTAGTCAATGACAATCAGGCCGATTTCTGGATGTTCGTGCTTGGCGCGACGGGCGCGGTTGCGTAGCTCAACGATATTAAGTGCGCTAGTATCATCAATATAGAGTGGTAGCTCGCTCATTTCGCTTAGAGTATCGCCGATTTTGGCAAAATCAGCATCAGATATGTTACCGGTGCGGATTTTCCAGTTATCTATGCCGGACACTTCAGAAATCATACGATCAATGATTTCATTAGAGGCCATTTCTGCTGAGAAGAATAACACGCCAGTGTCTTTATTGTAATTACAGACGTTTACGGCGACATTTTGGGCGAAGGTAGTCTTACCCATGGCAGGACGAGCGCCAACGATGATAAGATCTCCTTTTTGTAGGCCAGCGGTGAGCTTGTCTAAGTCGTGAAAGCCGGTTTTTAAGCCGCGCAAGGCACCGCGATTTTTATGGAGATTTTCAATCCGGTCAAAAGCGTTAATTAAGAGGTCTTCCATAGAGATATAATCGCTTTTGCCGGCTTGGTTAGAAACGGCATAAAGATCTTTCTCTGCGTTGCCAATTAGCTCGTCTACACTGCTATCGTCGGCATAAGCCTTAGTGGCAATTTGCGTGCCGGCCTCAATCAGACGGCGACGCAAAGCGGTCTGCTCTATGATATCGGCATAGGCTAGGGCGTGAGTGGCGGCTGGAACAAAGGTGGTTAACTCGGTGAGGTAGGGAGAGCCACCGACGGAGCGTAAATTCTTGCTGCGTTTAAGCTCGGCAGTTAAGGTTAATAGATCAATCGGTTTGCCGTTATTGTAGAGATTTGCCATGCCTTGAAAAATCTGAGCGTGGCGAGAGTCGTAAAAATCGGCAGGAGCAATCTTGGTGATAATTTCTGGGAAGGATTTTTCTGAAATCAAAATGGCACCGAGTAGAGATTTTTCGGCGTCAATATCTTGGGGTGGAATTCGGCCACCTTTAGTTGAAGGGGAGCTCTCCGGCATAGTTAACCTCCTGTGTTCCATCTATTATATCAAAAACTTGAGCGAGCGGTGAGGAATTGTTCTGAGTGGGTTGATCTAAAACTGGAGGAGTTTCGCTAGCGGTGTGAATGGCGAGATTAATAGCGCCCAACTCGGCAGTTAGGATAGCTTTGTTATTAGGGGAATTCAAGATGCGTTCGCCGAGCTTTTTAGGATAGAGATGTAAAGTACCGTCTACAAAGAGATGCTGGCAGGCGACTAAGCTGTTGTAGACGCTGGCGGAGCCGTTTTGCTCTACTTTTGTGAGGAAGTCGCTCCAAGAAAAATCTGCAGCGTTGGCGGCACTGGTCCTGCCGACCTCTCCTCCCCCGACGTGCTCTCTGCGTTGCGCGCGTCGGGGGTCCCCCTCTGAGGTCGTCACCCGTGCTGCGCCAAGCCCTGCGAGAGAAGGCGCTGTCCTGTTAATGCTGCCTTCGCCGAGGAAGGCGGTGAGGAGTTTGGCAGTGATGAAGGGGGCGGTAACATCTGAGAGCTTGGCGAGTAGTGGCAAATATTCTGGGAGCGGATTGGCGATAATTTGCTCTAGTAACTCTTCCACCAGAGCCTCTTCCTTTACTCCGGCGTTAATAGCGGTCGCTAAACTAGTAGTGATGGCGCTGGCGTCGCCACTAGCAAAAGCCTGCAAGAGATTTTGGATAAGTTCAGCCTGAGGTAAGCCCAGGGCTTGCTCTACTAATTTGGCGGTGATTTTGCCGGTAGAAAGAGTGGAGAGTTGGTCTAAAAGCGAAATGGAATCTCTGAAAGAACCGCCACCGCGCTTGACGACGACAGCCAAGGCCTCATTAGTGATGGAGATTTTTTCGGCTTTGGCAATCTGCTGTAAGTGGGTGGTCATAATTGGTGCCGGTGCCAGACTAAAAGAATAAATAGCAGCCCGAGAGGTGATGGTGACGGGAAGTTTTTCTGGGTTAGTAGTGGCCATGATAAAGACGACGTGGGCTGGTGGCTCTTCCAGAATCTTTAAAAAGGCATTAAAGGCCTCACGGGTGAGCATGTGCACCTCGTCTAAGATATAAACCTTGTATTTCCCTTCCGTGGGAGCGATAGCGGCTTTCTCGCGAAGCTCGCGAATATCCTCAATGCCGCGATTAGAGGCGGCATCTAGCTCTATGATGTCAACGTAACTATCTTCCAGGCTATACTTAAAGTGGTTAATCTCGTGGGCAAAAATGCGGGCAACGGAAGTTTTGCCACAGCCGCGAGGCCCGGTAAAAAGATAGGCATGAGATATCTTATCTTGCTTAATGGCAAGCTCTAGACTCTTGATGACTGGCTCTTGACCAACTACATCCTGGAGCCTTAGCGGCCGGTATTTTCGGTATAATGCCTTTCCCATTGGTTTTATTATACATCAAAAAAGCACCACTTGGGTGCTCTTTGTTAGAGGGCGGCTTCTACGGCTGCCCAGGTGGCTTTGTCGTCGTTCGCGGGGATGACGACAGAGACCTGCTGACCCTCTTTTAAGCGGAAGTAAGTGACGGAAGCGTAAAGCACTTCGTATTCTTTGCCTGCGACTTCCACGTAGTATTTATCATCGTGGTGAGTGAGAGTGCCGATGACGGTGCGACGTTCAACTGGGCCGATTTGCTTATAGAGGAATTTGCCCTCTGGGGTGATGGTGAGCTTCATGATGTCTCCCTCTACGAGCTTGGACTTAGAGGCGTAATTGGCGGGAACAGGGTAGTTCTTGCCATCTGAATCAATCATGATTTGGCCGTCAAAGACGCCCTCCACAACTTTACCATCAGGGCCAGCAATGACGACATCACGTGGAGCGGTGATGGCCTCGCCATCGCCTAGGACAGACACGAGTAGCTCGCGAGCAGCAGAGAGGTTGGTCTCTGCCTCGCTAATCAGAGTGCGTAACCGCTTTATTTGTTTTTCTGGTAATTCAGACATCCTCGCATCCTGTCTGTTTAAAGATAGTATTATTATTATATTATATTGTCACGATAAAAAAGTCAAGTTTAATTTTTCCACAAGTTTAACAGAGAACAATGACTAAACGTTGTAAAAAAGATGCTTACTTGATTTTTAGATAAAAGCATGTTATAACGATAGTATCAACTGTTTTTTTGACACATGAAGGAGGTGGGACGATGAAGTACGATGTAGTAGTCGGTAAAGTGGAAAAAGCGGCGGTTTTTGTAACTGATGTGAACAAAAAGCTGGCGGACGGTTGGGAACTTTATGGTAGCTTGCAAGCCTCTACGGAAGAAACTTCTGACAATAAGGTATGTGCTGTTTTGACGCAGGCCTTAATCAAGAGAGAGGAGGAGTAGAATGCAGTATTTTACGTTTTGGGCAACTGGTGAAGACCTAGATGAAGTCTCAAAAAGACTAGATGCGCAGATAACAGATGCGCTGAGCAAAGGCTGGACTCCTCAGGGTGGAGTATCTATAGCGACATCTGTCACAGACAGCCCAACGGGCGGTTATTATCGTACATATTGTCTGGCACAGGCCGTAGTGCACACTTGATTTTACCAAACCAAAAACTCCCGGTTTTTAAGCGGGAGTTTTTTATTGGAACAATTCGTTAGCGGGGGGTTAGGCTAGCTCAACGGTAGCGCCGGCCTCTTCAAGTGCCTTCTTCATGGCTTCTGCCTCGTCAGCCTTGACGGCCTCTTTGACGGTGGCAGGAGCGCCATCAACGATGGCTTTAGCTTCACCAAGGCCAAGACCGGTGGCCTCTTTAACGGCCTTGATTACGGCAATCTTCTGAGCACCGGCGTCTTTCAAGACGACATTGTACTCAGACTTGCCTTCATCAGCGGCAGCAGCTTCGCCACCAGCGGCAGGGCCAGCAGCCACAGCTACAGCGGCAGCAGCAGGCTCAATGCCGTATTCATCTTTAAGGGTGTTCTTAAGTTCGTTGACTTCAAGAACGGTTAGGTTTACTAGCTCTTCAGCTAGCTTTTTAATATCTACTGACATAGAATTCTCCTTTAATTAATATTTAATAGATTGCTGATTTAACTTGCTTTAGCTTCTAGGCCAGAGAGGATGCCAGAAATGCCACCGGCAAGACCGGAGACGGAATCCGTAACTGGAGAAAGCAGCTGGGCCACCACGCCAGCGATGAGCTCGTTTTTGCTGGGCAGAGCGGCTAGAGCCTTAATCTCGTCTTCTGAGAGATTGGCACCTAGGTCACTAAAGCCACCAGCGATGGCAAGAGCATCGTGAGTCTTGGCGAACTCAGCTAATACCTTAGCAGGAGCAACTTCGTCACTATCTGATACCGCATAGAGTAGCTGGCCAGTGAGGCCGGTAGTATCGGTGTCTTTGTAAACAGCGATTTCGCCCATGGCTATACGGACGAGGCGGTTCTTTACCACCTTGATCTTTACGCCGGCTTCACGCGCGGACTTGCGAAGCTCCTGTAACTCGGCCACAGTTAAGCCCTGGTAACGAGCGTAAACGGTGGTCTTGGCACTTTTTAGTAGTGTGGTTAAATCAGCAACCAAAGTTTGCTTCTTATCTTTTGAAATAGCCATAAAGTTCCTTTGGTTAGATTTAATAGATTAGCTAACGAATTGTTAAAAGACGTTACCAATCTAGTGATATAAGAGATATTCCCTCGGTGGCATGATTAAAGGATTTTCTAAAAAATCCTCGCCACTGTCTTTGGTAACTGTTATAATTATATCAAATAACCTGGAAAAAGGCAAGGAGTAACCATGATTAAAATCATCGCCGGGGGCAAGAAGCACGTTAGCTGGGTGGAAGAGGCCTGCGCAGACTACGAAAAGCGGCTACGTCAGCCGTTTAATATTGAGTGGCAGATCGTGGACGAGGATAAACTGGAGCAGATTGTTGCAGAGTGGGATTTTGGCCCAGACACGGTGGTGATTGTGGCGGATGAGCGTGGTAAAAATATCAGCTCACCAGAATTGGCGGATAAATTAAACAAAATCTTTACTTCGTCTTGTGAGGCGGTGATCATCATTGGTGGAGCTGGGGGTATGTCAGATGAGGCAAGAGAGCGGGCAGATTTTGTCTGGAGCTTCTCTAACCTAGTTTTTCCGCACATGCTAGCGCGAGTGATGACCGTAGAGCAGATTTATCGCGCGCAGGAAATATCTAACAACAGCAACTACCATCATTTCTAGTTAAAACTATTCTCTACTGCGATGGATGGCCCCATGGTGGTAGTGAGGTAAATGCTCTTAACGTATTGGCCTTTAATAGAGGCTGGGCGCTGAGATTTTAGAGAGTCTAGAAAAGTGTTAGTGTTCTCTAAGAGCTTGTCTGTGCCAAAGGAAACTTTACCTAGGCCGATGTGCACGATAGACTGCTTGTCTACGCGGTACTCAACTTTGCCAGCTTTAGCCTCTTTAACGGCTTTTTCAATGTCCGTGGTAACGGTGCCGGCCTTAGGGTTGGGCATCAGGCCCTTAGGGCCAAGCAGACGGGCAAATTTGCCGAGCTTTGGCATGTACTGAGGAGTAGAAATGAGTACGTCAAAGTTGATAGTGCCCTTCTCTAGTTGCTTTAAGAACTCTTCGTCTTCGGCGATGTCTGCTCCGGCGGTAGCAGCTTTTTTGCACTCATCAAGCGGAGCAAATACCGCTACCTTAACGGTTTTACCGTTGCCGTTAGGTAAAACGACAGTGGTGCGGATGTTTTGGTCTGCCTGGCGAGGGTCTACGCCAAGGCGAACGTGAGCTTCCAGGGTGGCGTCAAACTTAACTGGGCTGGATTTAACGGCTAGCTCAATGGCGTCTTTTAGATTGTAGACCTTAGACTTATCAATGAGCTGATGGGCGGATTGGTATTTTTTACCGCGGCGCTCTAGCTTGGGGTGAGTAATAGGTGCAGCACCTTTAGGCTTCTTCTCGGCTGCTGCCTCAGCCTCAGCGCGCTCGGCCTTACGAGCTTGGCGCTCTTCTTCGGCCTTGACTTCCTCGGCATGTTTCTTAGATTTTTTACCAGATTTAGCAAAAGTTTCTTCTGCCATAAATTCCTTTCTGTGGTGTAAACGAGCTTAGGCTCTCCCAGCAAAGTTAATAATATCTTTTTATTATAGCAAGAAAAAGCCACTTTTGCAAGTGGCTTTAAAGGTGGGAGCTATGTGGCCAAACTATAGATGATGCCCAGCGTGAAACTGACAAAGAAGATTGAATCCAGACGGTCTAAAAATCCGCCAAAACCGCTCATCAGCCGCTCGGGGTATTGGAGCAGCCAGTGATCATGCGTGCAGGCGTTACTATCTTTAATGCCCAGCCGGCGTTTAGTTAAACTGCCGAGCAGATCGCCTAGCACGGTTAAGCCACCGATGAAGGTAATAGCCAGGAAGTTTAAAAAGGTAACGGCGCCATGCTGGCTTTGCCAAAGAGAAAAACCTAATACGGAGATGGTAGAGCAGGCGATGCCACCGATTAGCCCTTCGTAAGATTTCTTAGGAGAAATCTCTGGAAAAGGCTTAACTCGGATGAACTTGCAGCCAAAAAGCTTACCGGTGATGTAGGCAAAGGTGTCGCAGACAATAACTCCGAGCTGGATGAGCATGACTTGCTCGCGCATGAAGGTGAGGTAGCTAATGGTGCCACCACTGATGATGATGGTTTCGCTAATCATGGCCATGCGGATTTCACGCTCTCTGATAGTGCGGATGCGTGATGGGCTGCGATAGGCCAGGTAAATCTCCAGGATGGCGATGATGCCACAGCCGAGGAAAAACAGCTTGTGCAGAATGAAAAGTTTTGGTGAGGCAAGCGTTATGACAATGATTGCCAAAAAAACGATGGAGGATTTAATCCTCCCGTGCACGGTGTCTTGACCCATAAATCCCTCCTTTTAAAGAACTCCCACTGCTATTATTATAACATAAAAAACACCCTATTGCTAGGGTGTTTTTAAGCTTGGTGATTAGTCTACGACTTCTACGCCCATAGAGCGAGCAGTGCCAGCGACCACCTTAACGGCGCCGTCTAAATCTACAGCGTTGAGCTGCTCCATCTTAACCTTGGCGATTTCTTCTAGCTGAGCCTTGGTGATTTTACCGACCTTCTCGGTGTTTGGCTTGCCGGAACCTTTCCCGATTTTAATGGCCTCGCGGATGAGATCGTCTACAGGCTGACCAAGACAGGTCCAGTCAAAGGTGCGATCTTCATAAACCTTGATATGAACGATGACGTTCTTGCCGTTAAAATCTTTGGTGGCTTCATTAAACGGGTTAATGAAGTCCATCATATTTAAACCCCATTGACCAAGGGTGGAACCAACCGGTGGGCCGGCGGTGGCGCGACCACCAGGGATGCGCAACTTGAGATTGCCGATAGCTTTCTTTTCTTCTGCCATAATAATAAATACTCCTTAAATAGAGCGCGTAACGGTTCTATTATACCCTATCTTGACAAAAAATGCAAGATATGCTATAATGAAAAGATAGGATTAAATCTTTTGTACCTGGAGAGCGTCTAGCTCAACAGGTGTCTCACGGCCAAACATAGAAACCATCACCTTGAGCTTGCCCTTAGTGGAATCAACCTCAGAGATGGTGCCATCAAAGCCCTTAAATGGGCCGTCTGTGATGGAGACCACTTCCCCGATAGCGTAGTTGATAGAGAATTTAGGATCTTCTACGCCCATGCGCTTCTTAATCTTGGCGATTTCCTTTTCTGATACGGGAGTGGGCTGGGTGCCGGTACCAACAAAGCCAGTAACGCCAGGAGTGTTACGAATGATATACCAGGTTTCGTCGGAGAGCTTCATCTCTACCAGTACGTAACCTTGAAAAATCTTGCGGTCTACGACTTTGCGCTTGCCGTTTTTAATCTCTATTTGCTTTTCTTTAGGAACAATTGCATCAAAGATTTTATTCTTTAGGTCAATCGTGCCAATGCGCTGCTTGATACTGTCAGCAACTTTATCCTCGTAGCCAGAGTAGGTGTTAATAGCATACCAGGCACGAGTGTCATCATATCTGTTAACTGCCATAATTTTCTCCTTCGGAATTGATTGATATTAAAGTGTTATCCTAGTAGTAGGTTAAAGAGCCAGGTGAAGAACGCGTCTAGCAACATGATTAAGATGATGAAGAAGCCGGCGTAAATAAATACGGCTAGCACCATCTTCCAGGTTGCAGAACGAGAAGGCCAACGGACTTGGCGAATCTCGCGCCAAGAGTCGCGGATGTAGCGACCAAGCATGATGAATGGTTTAGCCACCATCCGGAAGGGCCAAGTGATAATCTTGAGCCACTTGGGCATGGGCTTTTTGGGAGTCTTCTGCTTAACCTTTTTGCTGGGTTGCTTGACGGGCGCAGCCTTTTTGCTGGCCGGCTTTTCCGCCTCTTTTTCGGTGTGATCTTTGGCTTTAATTCTTGTGACTTTTGCCATAATCTCCTTTCCCACTAAAAATAGTCTCTCCCGAGACTGTCAAGAGTATTGTAACAAACTTAAAAGAGAAAGTCAAGATAATCTTTCAACATGCGCGTGCCAGAAATTACCGGTAGGTAGGCTTTAAGCTCGGTTTTAATAATGTATTCTAGGTCAAAGTCGCTATGCCAGGCGTTGGCAGCCTCTTCCATGCGTTGATACAGACTCTCTACTTCTTGGTGCTCAGACGAACCAGAGATATTTAGGTAGCTATCCGAGGAGGCATCAGCTACGCCGCCGTCGTGGGTGGAGATGAGGATGCCAAGATTGATAATATCTTTCATCCAGGAAGTCCCGCAGGCTTCTAGCCCTACGATGGGGGTGTTAATGGAGACGTTGGCGCCCACAGATAGAGCGCGACCTAACTCTTCGTCATAATCTGGTAAATAATGAACGCGGCGCTTTAAGATGGGATTTTGGTCTACAATAGTGAGGAGATTCTTAAGCCGGCCGCTCATGACTGAGTCGCCCTCATGGACACGCCCGGCGAGGAAGTAGTGGATGTTGTGCTTTTCTAGGATTTCAGCGATGCGAGCTGGGTCAGTAAAGGGGAGCCAGGGGCGCTTATAATCCACAAAACGACGTTTAAAATCATAAATTAGCGCATCATCTTCTACTACCGGATGATTGCCGTATTGGTCAACCCGGTGTGAGAGTACTTGGTTAAGTTCGGCGCGAGCCTTGGACTTAAGGCTTTTTATCTCGGTGGCAGTGACTTGGTCAATCTTTTCCTCGTAATCTGCGGCCGGGAGATAAAACTTGTCAATAATTCCCTTTTCTTCTAGAAAATCGGTAATAGCCTCGCTAGTCCAGGTGGGGATGTCAATACCATTGGTGACGGCCTTAAACTTTACTTTGTTGCCGGCTAAATCGTGATAATTGGCCACGCGAGCATGAAGTTTAGACACGCCAGAGCGTAGTTCGGCAATCTCAATGGTGACGGTAGAGAGGCGAATCCGGCCGTTATCAAACTTGTCGGATAGCCACTTGCGGACGGCAGGAGATTTAAGATTGGGAAAAACGTAACGCTCAAACTGATCATAGCTAAAGTCGGCCTCGGCAGCTTGGACCAGAGTGTGGTTAGTATACAGGGTGTGCTTGCGCGTGTAAACCACAGCCTCGTAAAAATCCATGCCGTTAGAGGCCAGCTCGTCTAGGCGGGCTAATGCTGCAAAGAAAGTGGCAACTTCATTGAGTTGCATGATAGCTGGCTTTAAGCCGGCAAGTTTTAAGGCTTGGTAGCCACCAAAACCCAATGCCACCTCTTGATAAAGACGATGATCTCCACCGGATTCACCAGAGTATAGCTCGCCAAAACCTGGCTCGGTGATGCAGAGAATGCGGGTAGAGCCGAGAATTTTTTCTACCACGTCTAGGCTACAGATTTGGCCACCAGCTTTAATATTAACAGTGTCAAGAAAATCAAAGCCATACTGAGAATAATCTACCGGCTCATGGGAGGTGTAATTGAGCGATTCACCATTTCTATATTCGTAATGCTGGTGTTGCTCGGACGGATAAAACGGCGTTACTAGGACAAAGGGGACGGATTGCTCTTCTGCTACCCGACGAGTGTCAGCAGCTAGAACACCTAAGCCGCCACCGCCGCGAATACCGTTCTTTTTATCATATAGCTCAATCGTCCAATAGGTATATGGGCGCTCTTCCGAGAGCGCCTTGGTAAGACTGGAGCGATTAATAGCAGTGTAAAACTCCTCTACATCCTCAATGTTATCCAGCGGATGAAAAAGTAGCTTGTCTGCAAGATTGTCTGAAGAATTAGTTTGGCCCACCGATATTTCCATGATATAGATTATAGCATAAGTTTATTGTGACATGAAGAGGGCAGCGCCCACAATTAAAGCTGCGATAACTACTCCGGCTACGACGATGATGATGGGGAGCTTGGCAGAGATGCTTTTTTTAACTTTCGGCTCTGGAGCTGGGGTGGCTGGCTCTGGAGCTGATGATGCAGCTGGTTCCGGAGCCGGCGTAGCTGGCTCTGGGGTTAGCGGTGCGGCTGACTGTGGCTCTGTGATTGGCTCTGAAGCTGGATGAGGTGCCGGCTCGGCTGGTGGCACAGGTGCTACAGGTGGATTATTTTCTGATGGATTGTTGTTTCCTTCCATGCGAATTCCTTTCTTGTTATGCTTATTATAGCATAGATTTTAAAAAAATTTGTGATATAATTGACTTTAGCGTTGGGGATTCGCCAAGTGGTAAGGCACTGGGTTCTGGTCCCAGCATTCGGGGGTTCGAATCCCTCATCCCCAGCCATACCGAGTTAAAAATCGCCCTTTTGGGCGTTTTTCTTATGGTAAAATGAAGGTATGGATATTAGCTTAGAACATTTTTACGCAAGATTAGCAGCGATTGGATTGATTATTGTACTGGGGTTTATCCTGGGTAAAATTAAATTGATTAGCACCGATACTAATAAGCAGCTAGTGAACTTGCTTTTGACGGTGTTTATGCCAGCTTCGCTGTTTTCGGCTTTTCCGGGTGTGTATAGTGAAGAATATACCCAGCTGTTCTTTTATGGTTTAGGTGGCGGCGTGGTGGTAATGATTTTGCTAGTGCTGCTATCTAGGCTAATTTTTATGAAAGGGCTTTACAAGGGGGAGCTGAGATTTGAATCGCAGTTTGCGCTGATTTTTAATAATGCCACCTTTTTAGGATACCCGATTGTAGTGAATACTTTTGGTGAGTCGGGAATTATTGCTTATTGCGGATTTATCGTGGCATTCAACGTAGCACTGTTTTCTTACGGCATTTATCTATTTGAACGGAAGCTAACACCAAAGTTATTGGGGCGAGTGCTAACCAACCCAAACATCATTGCAGTGGTGCTGGGAATGATTTTTTATTTAGCTGGGGTGAGCTTGCCTAGCTTCTTAACGGATGCCGTGAGCTACGTTGGCTCAGCCACTACTCCACTTTCTATCATCTGTATTGGCTTTATGCTGTCTAAGGCGGAGTTTAGCAAGTTAATTCGCCGTTGGCGCTTGATGCTGACGGCTATTATCCAGCTGTTCGTGGGGCCGGTGGTGACGTATCTTGCGCTGATTTTCCTGCGTTTCCCAGATGAGGTAGTGGCGGTCTGCACGCTAATTCAGACCTTGCCAACGGCCACGAGCTTAGGGCTATTTGCCACGAAATACGGTGGTAATGAGATTGAATCTTCAGAGCTAGTGGCTATCTCAACGATTTTTTCTGCTGGGACGATGCCACTGATGGTGATGCTACTGCTGGGATAAAATTAGCGTTCTTGTGCGCCAGAGCCGACTAGTACCGCGGCTTCAATATTGCGCCCGAGGCGGACGATTTCGTTTGGTGAGACATTCTTGGTTAAGACTACCACAATGTAGTGACGGTCTAAGTCTGGAAACTCCACAAAGGCGGCGTCATGGTAAAGGCTCCATTTCCGCCCATCAGCACTATACCAGCCCACCTTGTTATAAACTTTAGCGTTGCTAAAGCCGGAGGGTAAGCCCTGGCGCCAGTTGTGTGTGGTGGTGGGCTGAATCAATAGACTGTCGCGGATAGCAGACCAGTACTCTTCATTTAAGCCGGCGTGCTGCCAGATAAGCTGCATAAGCTTGAGAATCTCTGCCGGGGTGGAAGTGATGCTGCTGATGTTAGTGGCGGTGCCGAAGCCTTTAGCACGGTAAATTTCGTCTAACTCGGCTTTGCCAATTTCACCCCACATCTTTTCAGCACAGGGGGAGTTGGACTCACTGATCATCAAATTAAGACACTTTAAGCGAGTCCAATTGCCGAGGTAAGGCTCGTCGCTGCTCCACTGACCGCGAGCGATGCGTAAATATCCTTCTAGCATGACGAAGAGCTTATACAGTGAGGCGATATTGAAAGACTCGTTTTCGTTGTGGCGTGCCACGACAATTTTATTATCTAAGTCATAGATCATGACGCCAGCAGTACCAGAAATAATGGAAGTCCATTGGTCTACAGCAAACTGTAAGTCAATTGGCTGCTTAGCGGAGCTTGGCTCAGTTGGCTCGCTGGTGGCGGGCTGCTCTGGCTGGTTAGTAGGGCTTTGCTGCTGGCCGGTTAATAGTAAGGCGATCACAATTCCCACAATGATGACCGCCACAGCAGATACGGCGATTAGAGCTATCTGGCTTGGTTTAAACGGTTTATGAACCATATGGAATCCTCCTCATCCATTAATTTTACTTGTAAATCTTTGTCGTAAACGGTGGGAGCAAGACGAGTCTGGACATACTTGCCGTTAACAAAATAATGAGTGAGAATAATGCCACGAGTGGTGCCAGGCCAGTGAGTTTGATCAAAGAAGAGATTGCCGAGGCCATAGTAAATAGGCTTACCATTATAAAGCTCAAAAGTTTGGGGTTGGTGGGCTTGAGTGCCAATGACCATGTCTGCACCAAGGTCAATTAAGTCCCGAAACAGCTCTTGCTGGCCAGAGATGGGGGCATCGCAGGAAGGCATTTCTGCGCCATAATCTGGATAAGAGTAACACTCAAAATACTGCACATCTACAATGATGAAATCTCCACGAGCCTTGGCGGTGGCGATGTCGGCGGCGGCCTTTTCCCTGCTGTAAATATTAGCACCGGGCTTGCTGCCGCTTGCACCCTGGCCGTTAGCCTTGGTAGAAGTGGACTGATTGTAGCCAAGCAGAGTGATTTTAGCGGATTTTTGGTCAATTTCTAATGGTTTGGCAGCGGTGGCTTCGTCTTTACCGCCACCAAAAGTCTCTAGCCCAAGCTCGGCGTATTTAGCGATGGTGTCTAAGTTGGCTTGCTGACCATAATCATTATTATGGTTGCCGGTAAGCTCTATGATATCTGCGCCAACGGCGGTGATGGCATCGGCCATGCGTGGATCGGCACAAAGAACGACGGAGCCGGCGGTGCTGTTGCAGGGGCTGGCAAAGGAGACCTCATTAGAGAGGTGAGTGAGATCGGCGCTGCTTAAATAATCTGCGATATTCTTAGTAAAATAAGTGGCATCGCCCACGCTGTTTAGTTTGGCGACCATCAGTCGGGCTAGAGCGGTGACGCCAGTCTGGGTAAGAGAGAGCGTAGTGTCTTTAGTGGGGAAGGTTGGCAAGTGCGACCGAATTAAATCCATGGACTCGGCTGGGTCTGACCCGGTAAAGATAAGGGAGCGATAAACTGCGCCATTTGTAAAATCGTCAAAGAAGTAATAACCATCTAAAGACAGGAGCTTTTGGCTGTGCTGAAGAGTGCTAATGGAAATTAGCTGGACTCCTTCTGTAGTAGTAAGCTCGGCCGATGAGATATTGCTAGGGGCGTAATAAAAATCTGCTACTGGAACTAATATATCATAAGTGAGATAATGCTCAGTATCCTTTGGTGGGGTGGTGCCCTCAGAAGCAGAGATGAGAATATCATGCTTGAGAGTGATCGGGGTGTCCTCGGTGCCTTCTAAGAGAGGCTTTAAAAAGGCAACTTCTGACTCACTGAGGGATTCATCGTAAGTAACGACGCCGGGTGTGAAGAAAAGATTTGTGACGAACCCGGAGGTAAAGAATTTGGCGACAAAAAAGGCAGCAAGAAAGGCTGCAATGAAGATGATGAGGCAAATGAGGAAAGTCGGTCTTTTTTCTTGGCGAGGACGGCGAGATCTAATCATGGTTTTATTATAGCATATCTGAAAGTGGTTATGATATAATGATAACATGGCGAAAAGCGGTTTTTTTGGGTGGCTCCAGAGAACTTTCTGGAAAAAACCACTCTTAGACTACGACGAAGAGATTGCTTCCCCGGATGGGCGAGTAGTGGTGCGCGTGAACTTGCGACTTGGCAAGCTATTTTATTCTGTGAAAAAAGACGGTAAGGTGGTGCTTAGAGAGTCTAATTTAGGGCTGAATCTGAAGGGCGAAGAGCCACTAGGTCAGGGGCTAACGATTGTTCGGGTAAATAATAAAACCGTGGATGACCAATGGGAAAACTTGGTGGGTGAGGCGCGGATAATTGTGAATAATTATACGGAGTCCGCATTGTACCTGTCAGAAGCATCGGGCAATAAGCGACTCTTTACAGTGCGATTTAGAGTGTTTAATGACGGAGTGGCTTTTAGATATGAGATTCCGCCACAGCCAAAATTCCAACGGCTGATTATTGCAGATGAGCTGACGGAATTTAATGCAGACACTAACGGCTCGGCTTGGCGAATCCCGGCCTTTCAGCCAGATCGGTATGAGTATAATTACGAGCGTTGGCCGGTGTATTCCTTAACTTCACCGGTGCATACGCCGCTGACGATTGAGACGCCGCTGGGGCATTTTATTGCGGTGCATGAGGCGGCACTTTATAATTATGGCTCCATGACGCTGCAAATGAACGCTAACAATCGCTTGCAATCGTTGATTACTCCGCTATCTGATGGGATGAGAGCATATGTGGACTTGCCGTTTAACACGCCGTGGCGGGTAGTGATGATTGCGGACTCTGCGATTGAGTTGACAGTGAACAGAATAGTTTTAAATTTAAACGACCCGCCCAAGCAGGACTTTAGCTGGGTGAAGCCACTGAAATTCATGGGGATTTGGTGGGCGATGTTTGTGGGGGAGTGGACTTGGGCACAGGGGGATCGGCATGGTGCCACCACTGAGCATGCGATTCAATACATTGACGCCTGTAAAAGATTGGGTATTGGTGGGTTACTGGTGGAAGGCTGGAATAATGGTTGGGACGGAGACTGGCTGCAAAACGGTGCTTCTACAGACTTCTTAAAGCCAGTGGCAGATTTTGACCTCGCAAAAGTGGCACAGCATGCACATGAGCATGGGGTGGAGCTGGTGGGTCATCACGAGACGGTGGGCTTTGTAGATAATTATGAGCGTCAGCTAGAAGAAGCCTATAAATATTACACAAAAAACGGCATTCATTATATTAAGCCGGGCTATGCTGGTTCTATGATGGTGATACAGGGTCGCAAAGAGTTTCATCATTCTCAGGCGGGAGTGCTGCATTATCAGAAGGCGGTGGAATTAGCTGCGAAATATCAGATTATGCTGGATGTGCATGAGCCAATCAAGGGGACTGGTACGGAACGTACCTGGCCTAATCTTTTAACGCGTGAAGGTGCGCGAGGTCAGGAATATGAAGGTGGGGCGCTTAGCCCGTCGCATGCTTGTATTATCCCCTTTACACGGCTGCTGGCTGGAGGGATGGACTATACCTCTGGCATCTTTGACATTACCAATGTAGCAAAGCGCTTAGCCACGACTTTAGCGCGGCAGCTGGCGTATTATGTCACGATTTATTCTGGGATGCAGATGGCGGCGGATCGCCCAAGATTTTATGAAGAGGTGCATCCGGATGCCTATGAATTTATCCGTACGGTGCCAATAAATTGGGAAAAGACCGTACCGCTGCTGGGGCGAATTGGTGACTATTATGTGGTGGCAAGGCAAGACCGGGCATCGGCCGATTGGTATATTGGCGGCGTAACTAATGAAGAGGCGCATCGGGTGCGCCTTAACCTGGACTTTTTAGAGGATGGTGAATATTTAGCAGAGATTTATCGGGATGCAGATACGGCACACTACCGTGATAACCCACTAGGGATGACGATTGAAACGCGTAAAGTATTAAAAAGTGACTATTTAGACATTTGGATGGCGCCGGGTGGCGGCTTTGCGGTTAAATTGCAGAAAGTGTAGTGACGGCTTCTGCAGTGATGATGAGACGGTGACTGTAGTCGTGGCCGCCTAAGTGAGTGCCGGTGCAGGTCATCAAGATGACGGTGGGGGTTGATACGGGAGAAAGAATGTCTGGCATGCTGATATTGGCTTTGGCAGCAGTGATGATACGGGTGATTTGGTAGGACTGATCGTCAAAGGTGAGCCGCTGGCCGATTTTTAAGTCGTTGAGACGCTCAAATACGGTGTTAGAGTGACCAATGAGGAGAGTTTTATTGGTGTTTTCAGAGTAAGCGCCGGCAATAAATTCTGGGACGTCTAGGCTGTGGCCGGTTTTTGTGACGTTATCTACGGGGGTGGATAAATTGATACTGGGGACGATTAGCCGGATGGGAGCACTGGCGTCTACTCGGTAAGGCTGTAAGCCATAATAAAGGTAAATACCGATGCCAAAAATGTAGGCCGCTAAAAAGCCCAGACGAAGACGGTGAAAAAACGTCTTAGGCAAACGAAACGTCGTGCTATGACCCTTAACTCTCATTGCTATTATTATAGCATAAGAGTAATGAAATAAGTTTAAAAAGAATGAGGATAGTCAT
>JAFRAP010000057.1 GCA_017405345.1 Candidatus Saccharimonadota bacterium | reverse complement strand
GTCAATGGTTATACCATACTTGTTAGGGGTTGATTTTTCTTATGTTTTGTGCTATAATAGAGGTATGTTACGTGGGAAGGGGATTCCCCGTGATGGCTCTCTGTGGTACAATGGAGAGACGATAGCACCTTAAGGTTGGTTTTCAGTTTTGAAAGGAGAGAGTAATGGGTAGTTTAGGTGGAGTAATGACGTTGGTAGAGACAAATAGAGGCTATTGCCCAGGGCAGGCGATTTCCCAACATTTCATGATGATGCTGGAAAATTGCGAACAGTCCAGGCGGCTTGGCAAGACGCCCCTCACGGTGGAAAACTGCTCACCTGGAGTGCAGGTAGTGGTAACGGATCCGCTGCGAGAGGGGTACTGGCTTGGCCCGGACATGGATGTCCAGACTCTGACGGAGCGATTCGTCTGTGATCAAATGGACGACTTCGCGGTGAGAGAGCGCTTTCTCTCTGGGCAGCTGAAGCTGCGGGCAAAATGCTGGCAGATCAGCAACGACGAGGTGGTGTTACTGTCCAACAAGCCCACACGGCGGATTATCACGGTCCGCTTAAAGAGAAACGACACCATCACGTTTCGCAACGAAGAGGGCGTACCATTTGCCCTCACAAGATAAGAACCAAACCAAAGAATTGGGCGACTCATAAGAGCCGCCCTTTTTTTGAGGGTAAAGTTTATGCTGTTTGTAGGTGCATGTATTGATAGCAGATAGATTTTACTTTTAGTATCTTAATGCCGCTATCAATGCAAAAGACGGAGACTTTATTACCACTCACGTAAGCGTTGGCCGACAGCCTACGTAAAGCGTTGCTAATTTCTTGAGCTTTGGAGCTATCTGCCACTTCAAGAGTGGCATAAAACTTGGACTCGCGCATAGAAACCACCTCCTTATAAAGAACGCCTACCCTCTTTCGTTATTCTAGCATATTTAAAATGATTATGCTAGTCTTGTAACACAAACCAATCGTCCACATGAAACCTGGGGCCAGAGACGGTGGCGACGGCCAAGCGAGGATTTAGATCGGCTAGATGATTGTGGGTTGACATGACGAGAGCATACGCCATAAAAGATTGAGCAGCAAAACGCATCCGGCTAAGTTTCTCGGCGGTAATGGCCTCTACGGGAGCACCGCGATCAGAGGACTGGCGATACTTGACTTCTGTAAAATAAATTGTGTCATCCTTGACAGTGACAAGGTCTATCTCATAGCGGCTGGTTCTATGGTTGCGTGCAACAACCTGATGACCTCGGCGCATTAGATGATAGGCCACAATCGTCTCCGCACGCTTGCCCTTAGCAGTAGTGAGGCTGGCATTATGAAGTGGCCTGACCGAGTAGCGATGCTCTGGGCAGGGGCCAAACTTGCTCAGCGCCGCGCGATGAGCGGCGGTACCGTAACCTTTATGTTTTTTAAAGCCATAACCAGGAAATTTATCCTCAAGATTTATCATGTAATTGTCTCGCGCAACCTTGGCCACAATAGATGCGGCAGAGACTTCCTTGATTAAAAGATCAGCCTTTTTTAGTACGGTGACGCGCGAAGTCAGACGAGTGCCAGACAAAAAATTGCTAGTGCCGTCAATGATAATCTCGGAAAATCTGGCGGTAGGATAAGATTTTCTTAAATTTTTAACGGCGCGGCGAGTGGCTAATTTTAAAGCAGTGGCGAGGCCTACCCGGTCTAGCTCATTGGCGCTAACCCAGCCAGTGGCAACGGCCGCACAGTCTAAAATTAACTTAGATAGCTCTACCCTGCGCTCAGGAGTGAGCTGCTTAGAATCGGTTAAATCATTTACCCAGTCTGGATGCGGCTGTGGCAGAATACAAGCGCCAACCACCAGCGGCCCAGCCCAAGAACCGCGGCCAACTTCATCTATGCCAAGAATTGCCATGTAAAAATTATAATTCAATCAGTGGCTGACGCCAAGTGGCAGGATAGTCTGGCTGACCGAGCAGCAAAGCAATGGTGGCGGCAACGTTAGAAAGTCCGGCGTCTCTAAGTGAGCGCAGATGATAGCGTGAGCGATTGTCAGTATTGTCATAAAAGATACAGGGGACGGGGTTAGTGGAGTGGGCGGTCTTAGGCTGGCCAGCCTCATCCACCAGCTCCTCAGCATTGCCGTGGTCTGCGGTGATGATCATCATGCCGCCTAGTTCGTCTACCTTCTTAGCAATACGGGCAAGCTGAATATCAATAGCTTCAATAGCGGTGATGGTAGTCTCCATGCCGCCTAAATGGCCAACCATGTCGCCACCAGGATAGTTGATGCGCAAGAATTTAAAGTCTGGCAGGGCATTTAAGAGAGCATCGGTGGTCTCGGCAGATTTCATCCAGGGGCGAGTATCAAAGGGTAGGGTGTCTGACGGGATTTCTACATGCTCCTCTAGCGGAGACTTTTCATAACTGTTGCCATTAAAATAATATGTAACGTGGCCAAACTTAACCGTTTCAGAAACGGCAAATTGCGAGATACCTCTTTCCCCCAAAAAACTAGGCAGAGTATCGGTGATTTTAGTGGGGGCAACTAACTGGTGCTCTGGCACGTGTGTGTCTGAGTTGTACTCGGTCATGCCAGCAAAGTAAACGTCTAGACGGCGATTCCCTGTTGTGCCACGGTCAAAATAGGGGAAATCTTCATAAGTAAAAGCCTCAGCAATCTCAATGGCACGATCTGCCCGAAAATCGTAATAAATAAAACTGTCGCCCTCACGCACGGGGCCAACGGCCTGACCAGCAGCATTCACCACTACAAAGGGTGGCAGGTATTGATCCTGAATTTCTGGGTCTTCCGCCCGGAAGGTTGCTACTGCCTCTTTAGCAGAATGGAACTGCCGCGGAGCTATGCCCCATACGATGGCATCCCAGCCAGCCTTAACCACATCCCAATTACTTTCGTAGCGATCCGCCACAAAAACCATGCGGCCACCACCAGAGGCAATCTTATAATCACAGTCTGGAAAACGAGTGAGGAATTTTTCTAAGGCCTCAATGTAGATTGGCTCGGACTGAGGCGGAACGTCACGTCCGTCAAAGACCAGATGAATACGGATTTTTTTCGCACCCTCTTTATGTGCGGCGGCGATCATGCGCGCTAAATGGTTAATGGAGCTGTGGACGTTGCCATCAGAAAAAATCCCAGAAAAATGCAAAGTAGAGTTATGCATTAAAACATTGGCTAATGCGCCGCGCCAAGCATCAGAACGCCAAATCTCGCCAGAGGTAAATTGTTCTTCAATACGGGCAATGCCTTGCTTGATAATTTGGCCGGCACCAAGAGCATTGTGCCCGACCTCAGAGTTTCCCATATCGCCAGGTAAAATGCCCACGGCTTCGCCAGAGGCTTGCAGCTTAAGCATGGGATAATCCTTCATTGCACGGTGGAGAAAATCAGCATGGGACTGCTTCAGGGCATTGCCGGTTTCCTCGTTACGTAAGCCCACGCCATCTAAGATGCATAGAACCACAGGCCCACCATATTCTAGCTTATTCATATTACTATTGTATCACGGGCGGCCGAGTAATTTAAACATTTCTTTCTTATAGGCCTCTACGCCAGGCTGGTCAAATGGGTTGACGCCTTGGAGCTTGGCAGAGATGGCGCAAGATAATTCAAAGAAGTAAATCAGCGCACCAAGCGTACCTGCGGAAATGCGAGGGAGCTTTAGCTGCACGACTGGTATAGTGGCAGAGTGAGCCTTAATGGTGGCAACCAGCGCCTGATGATTAATGTGAGCGAGACTTTCTCCGGCGAGGTAGTTTAGATTGTCTAGATTGTCTGGGCTGGACGGAATGGTAAGGTCTGGGTGCTCTGGCTCGGCAAAATCTAACACCGTCTCAAAAATATTCCGGCGACCCTCTTGAACGTACTGGCCAAGCGAGTGCAAATCTGTAGTGTAGGTGACGCTAGCTGGGAAAATACCACGGCCATCCTTCCCCTCTGATTCGCCAAAGAGCTGCTTCCACCACTCACCAAAGAGCTGCAAGCGTGGCTCAAAGGTGGCTAAAATCTCTGTGTCATAATTGCCTGCTGCCAGAGCGGCGCGCAAGGCACCGTAGCGGATGGCAGGAGTTTTATGCTCGGCCATTTGCTTGGCGCCATTTAATAGCTCCTTGATGTCAACCCCGGCCACCGCGAGCGGCAAAAGACCAACATCCGTCAAGACGGAGTAGCGCCCACCGATATTCTCGGGTACGGTAAAAGTGGCATAGGACGCAGCAACAGCCTCGTCGTGCAGGATACCAGTAGAAGCATCCGTAGTGGCATAAATGCGACGGGGAGCCTCTGACTCGCCGTATTTTTCTATTAACTTTTGCTTGAACAGACGGAAAGCGATAGCTGGCTCTGTGGTGGTACCAGACTTACTAATGACATTAACAGAAAAATCTGCATCGCCAATTTCGTCAAAGACGGCCTTTAAGGCGTGAGGGCTGAGTGAGTTGCCGGCATAAAGCACCTTGGTAGGAGAGTTAGGCTCCAAGGCCTCTATGATGGCACGATGACCAAGATAAGAACCACCAACACCAATACAAACAAGATAGGCGGACTGCGCCTGAATCATCTTGGCGGCGGAAAGTATCTTGGAAAGATCTGGGGCTTCTAGAGGGAGATTGTACCAGCCAGCCATAGGGTCTGACTTAATCTTTGGGAGCGTAGCCGTGGCAGCGGCAGGATCAATTCTCTCCTTGTTATTCAAAATCGTTAACTCTAACATGAACCTCCTTATGTAACCATTATATCATAGAGAAAATATGCTATAATATAGGCTAGGCCCGGATGGCGGAATTGGCAGACGCGCTAGCTTCAGGTGCTAGTGCCAGCAATGGCGTGCAGGTTCAACCCCTGTTCCGGGCACCAAAGTAGATATGATAGTTGCAGAATGGTTTTTATATTTTATCGTCTATGCGGCAATTGGCTATGTACTAGAGAGTATCTTTTGTGCGATTGAAGCACAAGATCATAAGCTACGCGGAAGGGGGTTTCTCTTTGGGCCGATTTGCCCAATCTATGGCTGCGGGGCGCTCTTAGTAGTACTGTGTCACCAGCTTTGGCCGGTGCCGCTGTGGGCGACTTTTTTTGTGACAATTATTTTATGCGACACACTAGAGTACCTCACGAGTTTCTTGATGGAAAAACTCTTTAAGGTGCGCTGGTGGGATTACCGGGAGAGCATGAAGTACACTATTAACGGCCGCGTATCACTTTATACTTCCATCTTATTTGGGATTGGTGGGGTGGTGATAGTATACTTTGCCCACCCAATTATAGAATTTTTAATAGGGCTGCTGCCGGGAGTGGCGCAAGTAATATTAGCCATAGTACTGCTAATTATTATGATAATAGATATCAATCTCTCAGTCTTGGCGGCGCTGGCAATTAAGGGTGAGGTGCTAAAGGGTGTGAAGATTGGCCTCACGCCAGAGATTAAAAAGTTTGCTCGCGACTACTACCGGCGACATAATCGCTTAAAGCGCAAACTACAGCGCAAGCTGCGCCGCCGGCACAAACATGGGCAGTCTAAACGCGGTTAATCACCGGGATGACAATGGGGGTATGACCAGTGGAGTCAAAGAGGATGTGAGTGACATCTTCTTTTAGCTCCTCTTTCAGGGCTTTTAGCTCTGGATCGGTGGCGATAGTGCGGTCAGTTTTAGTGCGGAGATAATGGCGAATCTTACCAATTAGCTCTTCAGAATTATCTAGATAGATAAACGCCCGAGAAACAATATCTGGAGTTTTAACTAGGCGGCCAGTCTTTTTAGAAATGGTCAAAACAATCACAAAAATACCCTCACGCGAGATGTGGATACGATCTTTTACCACAGCCTCGTGAACGAGCTGGTCGGCATCATCATAAAGCTTGTTCCCTACAGGGATGCGGCCGGATTTTCTGATTTTTTGATCTTTGGTAAGCTCCACAATATCACCATCATCAGATACGATAATGCGCTCACGTGGGATGCCGATGACGTTTTCTGCCATCTCGGCATTGTGTTCTAGCATGTAAAACTCACCGTGATAAGGCATATAGTTTTTAGGCTGGATGCGAGTGACAAAATCTACATGATCCTCATAATAGGCATGACCAGAAAGATGCAGCGGGCCGATGTTGGTCATGTGGGTCTTGCCGTTCTGAATTACCTGAGCGCCCTCACGTAGCAGCCCATCTACGGTGTTAACCACGTGCGGCTCATTGCCAGGGATAGGGTTAGATGAGAAGACGATGGTGTCGCTAGATTTAATCTTGATATACTTGTGGGCGCCGGTAACCATGCGGTTAAGCACGGCGTTTAGCTCACCCTGAGAACCAGTACAGACGATGGTGACCTTATCATCTGGAAGTTTGATGATGTCTTCCATCTTCATGATAGTATCTTTTGGCACCTTCACTACGTGGGTGCGCAGGGCTACCTCTACGTTATTAATCATGGAGAAACCAGCAAAGGCCACCTTGCGGCCACGCTTGTGTGCCTCTTCTAGCACCATGCCAATACGGGAAATCTGCGAGGAGAAACAAGAGACAATAATGCGCCCGGAAGCATAATTGTCCATCACGCGGCCAAGGTTCTCGCCCACGTCATACTCAGAGTGTGGGTGACGGCCAGGAGAGTCTATGTTGGTGGACTCATTTAGCATCAGGGCAATGCCTTCTTTTTTAACAATCTCATCTACTCGCTCGTAATCGGCTTGGCGGCCAATAGGGTTAGACTCATGGCGCCAGTCGCCAGAGAGATAAATTACGCCGTTAGGTGTGCGCACCACAATGGCACAGTTGCCCGGAATAGAGTGAAGCATGTGAATAAATTCCACCGAAAAATGCTCGGAAACTTGGATTTTTTCGTGCTTGAACGGGTCTACATTGTTGTAATTTAAGTCTGGAACTTCTGGCAGCTCAGAAAGCTGCTTTTTAATCATGCCGAGGGTAAATTCTGTACCGTAAATTGGAGTGGTGTGATTAAACCTAGGCAAAAGATGCTTGCAGGCGCCGATATGGTCTAAGTGGGCATGGGTAAAGAGGATGGCCTTAACCTTGTCTTTATTATCTTCTAGATATTTAATATCTGGAACCATGTAATTAACCCCAGGATAATCTTCCCCGGCAAAGAGCACGCCCATGTCTATCACGATCATCTCTGATTTATATTCTAGGATGGTCATGTTTTTACCGATACCAAACTCGCCAACACCACCAATAGGGATAATGCGGACGGCCTCTGGATCTGGGCGAGCAGACTTTAGCTTGGCGTTAGTAACTTGCTCACCATTGTAGCCGTTATACTTGGACTTATTAACTGGTACACCAATGATGTGCTGTGTAGCCTGAGCATTAACATCTTGGCTGAGCATACGCTGGTGATGAACCATCTCGCCCTTGCGAGTAGAGACGGACAGGTTAACTTTTTTAATAGGCCGGGGAGCCTTGGCGGGCTTAGCCGCTGGCTTATTATGCTTAACTAGCTTGGCATCCTTACCGCCAGGCTTAAAGTTGCTGTTAAAATTGCGCTTTTGGGCTTCTTCAAATTGTTTTTTAATTCCGGGAAGACGTTCGGCGCGCATTTTGAGAAGACGAGCGCGACGTTCTTGTTCTTGTTGATTCATAATATCCTTTAATGTTATTAAGTGCTACATTCCAACAGAAGAAACTATTTGAAGGAAGTAGTACAAGTAATTATCAGTGGTCTTATTATAGCAAAGATTAGGGGAGTTAGCAAGAGCTAAATTAAAGACATCAGCCAAGTTCTTAGCAGAAAAACCAGAATGAAGGAGCCGATGAGAAAGGGGCCGAAGAAAATTTTACGCCGACCTTTTTTAAAGAAGGCTGGAAGAGAGACAAAAGCGGCGAAGAAGTTGGCTAAAAAAAGCTCTATGATGGCAAGCCACCAGTGGCCGAGGAAGGATGCGATGGCAAGACAGAGAAGCCAATCTCCACTGCCAACCAATGACTCGCGAGAGAAAAAATAAAGTAAATAATAAATACCGGCCAGCAGGCCAATAGCCACAACGAGGCTTAAGAGAGCGGCGGAGAAATCTGTGGCGGTGATAAGCCCTAGTATAGCGTAAGTGATGGCTAAAAGATTGACGATGATGAGGGCTTTAGTAGGGAGCTGACCCCAGCGGGCATCATAGATGAGCAGCACCCAAAAGCCGATGATGGCGGCCATTAAAATAATAAACTGTGCAATGGCGACTGGAGTGAAAAGGCCGACGGCAAAGAAGTTAAGCCCCAGCAGAGCAAAGACTAGGCCAAGACAAAACTCAGAGAGCACTTCTGCTCGGCCAATGGGCTTTTTACACTTACGGCAGTGACCCTTTAAAATGAGCCAGGAAAAAAGCGGGATATTATCATACCATTTTAATTGATATTTGCAATGAAGGCAGACCGAGCGAGAGCCGAGCTTGCTCCCCTTTTGCCGGAGGCGTAGCCGCCAGGCCTGGCAGCAGGCAAAGGAGCCAAAAGCGGCGCCAAAGATGAAAAAAATGATACCAATAAAGAGTAAATCTACTGCGCTGCTGGACATAAATTAATAATAGCATAAAACACTTGCTTTTTTTTCAGACTTAATTTATTATTAACGTAAGCGTTACGCTTGCCCCCTGTTTGGTGGATGAACAGACGGGCAGACGTTTAGCAACATAAAGAAAGGAAAAGATATGTCAAAACGCCAAATACAAACTAAAGCCGGCTTCACCATCATTGAGGTCGTGCTGGTGCTTGCGATTGCAGGTCTCATCTTTATGATGGTGTTCCTGGCGCTCCCAGCATTGCAGCGGGCACAGCGCGATACACAGCGCTCTGATGATATTGCCCGTTTGCAGGCAGCCATTAACAGCTATCAGGCAAACAACCGTGGGCGCCTACCAAGCGATACGCCAGAAGTAGTGAAGGGTGAGACGACGAAGAACGAAGTAAAGACGAATAACAGCAACGGTGCCTGGGCAACTTTCTATGCTAACTACCTCTTGGTGGGTTCTGGCAATGCCACGGATACCTTTGAGGATCCAGACGGTACTCCATATAGCTTGAACGTGGTTTATTGTGGTAGCTCCGCTACGGATGCTCCATCCGCTGGTGCAGATTGTACAAACGCTGCCGCTAAGGCTTATGACATGGAATTTGACGACCAGTCTGCTGGTACCGTCGGCGGTACCGCACTAACTAACGGTGCTAACCACGCAATTACAATTGTGCTAAAGGCTACCTGTAACGGTGAGGTTCCTGTGGCTTCCACTGGTGCCCGTAAGGTTGCAATCACCTACAAGAAAGAAGGTGGTGGCGCGACCTGTCTCAATAACTAATGTTCTGAGACAAGCAACCCCCATTCTCGGACCGTGTCAAAAACCCCTCTTTAAAGAGGGGTTTTTGTAGCACGGGTCCTGCCGGCCTCTCCTCCCCCGACGTGCTCACCTTGTTGCGCGCGTCGGTGGTCCCCCTCCGAGACCGTCACCCGTGCTACTATTTCTCCTCTTTGGGTTCTTCTGCTTTGGGTTCTTCTGTCTTTGGTTCTTCTTTTGGCTCTTCTTTTGGCTGCTCTTCTACTTCTGGCAAAGTATTAACAGCGGTGCGATCAAAATCTTTGCTTGTGAGGCGAGCAGACTTGCCGGAGCGCTCACGTAAGTAAGAAAGATTATTGCGGCGGACCTTGGAGCGCTTAGTGATCTCTACCTTCTCTACCAAGGGGCTGTGCAGAAGGAAGGACTTCTCCACGCCAACACCAGAGGCAATCTTGCGTACGGTGATGCGGGCGGTGTGGGACTCTTTGCGGTCTACCCGGATAACTACACCTTCAAAAACCTGAGAACGGAACTTGCTACCTTCTTTAATCTTCTGGGTGACTTTAACAGTATCGCCAGAGCGGACGTCTACAATAGACTGCTTCTTCTGGGCGTCACCAATCTGCTTCAATATAGAAAAACTCATGATTTTACCTTTATTATTTAAAAACTTAACTTATTTTAACATACTTTTTATTAAATGGGAAGACCTTTTAGATGACGCGCCCGATTTCATCAAGGGTGGTATCACCCCTTAATGCAGCTAAGACACCTTTTTGCTCTAATGTCAACATACCATTGCTCTTAGCGACTTTTTCAATGTCGTCAGTATTGGCCTGAGCGACGTCGCCTCGGATGAACTGCTGGATGTTTTCTTCTACAATTAACTGCTCCATGATAACCATGCGGCCTTTATAGCCAAATGGGTCTTCTTCCCCACCGGGAACTGGCTTATAGAGTGAGAAATTATCAAAGCTAAAGCCATCTGGCAGCCTCTCTGCTGGTACATCCTCTAGTACGCGCTTAACGTAGGCACGGGTGGCCTCATCTGGCTGATATTTCTCCTTGGTGCTAGACAGGCGGCGCACCAAGCGCTGCGCCACCACCAACCGAATAGAGGAACTAAAGATAGGGTTAGTGCCGATTAAATCAATCATACGAGAGAAAGCGGCGGAGGTAGAGTTGGCGTGGAAGGAGCTAAGTACCAAGTGGCCGGTGATGGAAGCCTGGATGGCGGTGCGGGCGGTATCTGCATCACGAATCTCACCAACCATCACTACGTCTGGGTCTAGACGTAGCACGGAGCGCAGGCCGTCGGCAAAATTCTCGCCACCGGTGGTGTTAATGGGGATTTGAGAGATACCGGTGATACCGTATTCAATTGGGTCTTCTAGGGTGATAATCTTGCGCTCGGTGGTGTTAAGTGCGTTAATCATGGAATATAGAGTGGTGGATTTACCAGAGCCAGTAGGACCTACCATCAACACCAGGCCACGCGGATGAGAAACGACCTCATCAATCTCTTTGCGCTCCTCATCAGTGAGGCCGAGCAAGTCCAGATTTAGCAGAGACTCGTCAAAGTTAAATAGACGCAGCACGGCGTCTTGGCCGTACATAGTGGGGATAGCCTCAACACGGATGTTTAAGAGATGTGAGGAGCCGTCACGGTAAATGTCTTTCTGCATGTGACCAGATTGAGGCTTGGTGGCGGCAGAAGAGATGCCGGCACGCGAGGAAAGCTCACCCATAAAAACGCGATAACGATCCCGATCAATGTTGGCCACTGGGTGGAGCATACCATCTACACGCATGCGAATCCGGATGGCATCGCGCAAATTTTCAATGTGAATATCAGAGGCACCGAGCTTATCGGCCTGGTCTAAGAGGAAGTCAAAGACCTTGTCTGTACCGACTTCGTTTAGCGTCTTAGATACAGAGGCAAAAGTTTCTGAGTCGCCCTCGCCGGCGATTTTAATGTCATCATAAACGGCCTCACGCGGAGGGTCATAACGAAGCATAAAGACCTTATAGGCAGAGAGAGAAATCAGGAAGAAATCGGCACGCTCACCGACGTCTGTGTGGGCCTTGGTGATGTCGTCTATTACACTGCGCGGGGTCTGGCTGGTAACCATGAACTGATAATGCTCCTCGCCGTTGCCTTTTTGCAATGGCAAGATGAAATCGCGGTGCATCTGATCAATATCTAATAGCCCCTTCACTAAAGGAATGGTGGTCTCAAAACCACGCGTGTCAAGGTAGGGCAGGCCTAAGATTTTGGACCGCTGGGCGGTGGCCTCCTCCTCGTTTTCACGACGCTTAAACTGAATGTCTTGTTCGTCCATCTTTTCTATTATAGCATAACGCTAATGTTTAGAGCTAATTTCAGAACTCCCAACAACAGGACTTTTGAGCTTGTAAATAAAAAATGGGCCGGATTTTTGGGTTGGTTTGATATCTGGTAGCTTAAAGGCGTAGGAAATGAGGGTGAGGGGCTTGTTTAGGCGGGCGGACTCGCGCCGAACCTTGTCATAAATTTTTTTAATATCGCGCGAGTCGGCAAAGGCGTAAACGACCGTGGTGGCCGGCGGGAACTTATAGTTGTAGAAATTACAACATTTAACAGTGGCGCGGGGTTGACGAAGAAAGCGCAGCTTGGTGATGATAGCAAGCACTGGATTTAACTCTAGGCCGATTACCTTAGCACCGTGGCTTATGCTCATGTGCATAACGGTGCCACTACCAGCGCCGAGGTCTATCACGGTGTCTTTTTTTGTGAGCTGGTAGCCAGAGTTAAAAAGTTTCTTTAAGTCGCGCTTTTTAGACGGAACAAAGGGAGC
>JAFRAP010000056.1 GCA_017405345.1 Candidatus Saccharimonadota bacterium | reverse complement strand
TGGCCAGAAATCAGCGGTGCGGCTATAAAGAGCATCCACACCCTGCTCGTCCATGATTTTGCGGATCCATTGACCGTTCATCCAGAAGATTTTATTTTCGTCAAAGCGAGCACCGGAATTCTGGATGCGGTCTAGCGAAAAGGCCTTTACTAGTTCGTCTAGACTGTAGATTTCTTGCTCGGTGCCGTCGTTCCAGCCAAGGCAGGCTAGATAATTTAAGAGAGTCTCTGGCAATACTCCATCTTCGCGATACTCCGTGACAGACTTAGCGCCATCGCGCTTGCCGAGTTTTTTATTGCCTTGTGGAGCAAGGATATGAGGAAGAGAGACTAATTTAGGACGCTTTAACCCTAGTGCTTCGTAAAGATTAAGATAGTTAGGCGTGCTAGAGAGATATTCTACGCCGCGCATGACGTGGGTAATGCCCATCTCTGCATCATCTACGATGTGGGCAAAGTTGTAAGTTGGCAGGCCATCTGCCTTAATGAGGATGATATCATCGCAGACCTCGGGGCCAGTGTGTATGTCTCCCATAACTTCATCGTGCCAGTCGTAGGCTGTAGGCTCGGACTTGAAGCGTAGGGGCAGGCCGGGGTGCCATTCTGGTGGATTTTCTGGACGGTGGTTGCGATAAAGATAGGGCTTTTTAGCGGCGTTATCGGCCTGGCGGTAACCTTCTATGGTTTTTGTATCGGTAGGGTCGGCATAGGCGCGGCCGGCGGCAAGGAGCTTGCGCCCCCACTCGTGGTAAAGTTCGGTGCGCTCAGACTGGAAATAAGGTGCATCTGGGCCACCCTTAATGGGGCCTTCATCCCAATCTAGGCCGAGCCACTTTAAGGTATCCTCAATTAGCTCGGTAGCACCCTCTACATAGCGAGCGCGATCTGTATCTTCAATGCGCAAGATAAAGGTGCCGTCACTCTGGCGGGCGGCGAGATATGGATAAATAGCGCTTCTGACGTTACCAATATGAATGTAGCCAGTGGGACTGGGTGCAAAACGCGTGCGAACTTTTGACATGCTCGTATTATATCATGAAGACAGGGGATTATAAAGAGGTGACGATGTTTTTAATTTGCTTTTTGGTGAGCTGACCGTCTGAATCTAGGCTGTAAAGTAGGCCGCCATTAACCCAGGCGGCATCGGCGTCGTTAGAGATATAAATGGTGATTCCCTGCTCGCGGATTACGGTGTAGTTGGTGTTCCAGCTGGCTTTGACGAAATTGTTTAAGAGAGCATTACTGTCCCAGGAGGATTTTTCCTCGGTGAGCTTAAACTTAGCATTCTCTGGACCGATAAACTCCATGATGACGCGATTGTCTTGGTCTGTGGCGACACTATTTAATTGATAATCGCGTGGGATGTAGCTGGGGTAAGTAGCCTCTATGCCAGTCTGCATGGCGGCTACACGTACAGAGATATCTGGCATATTAAGATGGACGAAATACCCAAGTGCGGCCACGCAAGCGGCAGAGGTGGCAAAAGCCAGTAAAAACTTGGCTCCGCCGATGCGGCGCTTCTTTTGTTTAAAGGATTTAGCAAGAACAGAATCTGTCTCAGCGTTAGCTTTTTTAGCGGGCTTGGCCGCTTTAGCTGTCTTTAGCTGTTTGGCGGATTTGGCTTTGGCAGCTTTAAGCTGCTTAGCCTTGAGCCTGGCCTGGCGCTTAGACTGCTCAGATGGAGCTGAATCGGCGATTGACTGCAATGCCCTGGCGATGGCTTGATCCTTCATCTCTTGGGCGGTGACGGCGGCGCGCTCACGGGCAATCTCTGCCTCGGCAGCGGCACGATGACGAGCAAGAGCGGCGGAATAAGGGTTTGGTGCGGCTGGAGCGATGGTCTCTGCGGCTTGCTTTTTGGCTTGTTTCTGGGATTGTTTTTGAGATTGTACCTGCTCTTGTTGGGCCGGCTCCTTAGCCTGCTTCTCAGCCTGCTCGGTGACGGCGATTTTCATGCGGTGCTTATCCATGAGCTGCCTGGCTTCTGTTGCCATTTGCTCAATTAAAATCTGCCGGCGGCGGTCTGCCTCGGCGCGATCTTCAACGTTAATTTTGATGGTCTTTTTAGCTGTAACTTCAGCCTGAGCCTCAGCAGCCTTTACTTCAGCGGCCTGAGCTTCAGCAGCTTTAGCCTCAACGGCCTTTACCTCAACGGCCTGAGCTTCAGTGGCCTGAGCGAGAGCGCCGGGACGCTTAACATAGCGACGGTTAAGGGTGGAAGATTTCTGCAGAACGCGATGAGTAGCGGAACTAGAATGGTTACGCTGACTGGATGACGCTTGACTCATTAGATTTTACCTCGCATTTTAATTACCTCGCTTTTTGCTTATACCTATTATAACTGCAAGCGGAATAAAAAAGCAAGACCGTTTTTCAAGAAAAAACATGGTATAATATAGATTATGGATTTGGAAAAACAAAAGCGCAATCAAATCGTCCGGGTAGTATTAACAGAGATATTGATGGTGCTAGCGATTATCCCAATTGTGATATTTTTAACTTTAATGGCAATGGGCTATCGGCTGGGTGAGGATCTGAGCTTGGAGCAGTCTGGCTTGGTACAAGTTAATTCCCTGCCAAATGGCGCAACAGTAAAGATTGACGGAGAGAATAAATTCCGGACGGATGCAAGCCGAATGCTAGCTGGTGGTGAGCATACACTAGAAATTAGTAAAGACGGGTTTGACAGTTGGTCTAAGAAAATTGAAGTAACACCAGGTTTTTTGCTAAGAGTACGTTATCCGCGGCTGTTTAGGCTGGAGCGCAAGGCGGAATCTGTGCTAGAGCTTGGCAGTTTACGTTTTTTTAGTGCGGCACCAAGCCGGACGCGGCTGCTTTATCAGGCTGAAGATATTACCAAACTACAACTCGTAAACATCCGTAACGACGACATTAAGATAAATACAATTGACTTATCGGGCGTCTTGCCACTAAGTGAGACAGGAGAGCCGCTTGGCACAATCGGGAAAATCAAGTGGAGCTGGAATAGTGACGCTGCGTTAATGGAGCTAAACTATGCAGACGGTGCAGATTGGCTATTGGTGGATAT
>JAFRAP010000008.1 GCA_017405345.1 Candidatus Saccharimonadota bacterium | reverse complement strand
TATAATAAACTCCATAGCTGGCATTACCAGAATCTTTTAGTCTGGGAATATTAATTCCAGCGGCATCATTAGTCGTGCCAAAATTATCAGAGCTGGCCGGTAATACAAAGTTGCTAGTAACATCACTATCCGATGGCGTTAGAGTGCGAGAACCTACTAGCCTTAAGTTCTGCACCATCCAACAATTCCCATCAGCTAGCTTCCGTACCACATAGGTTTTAGAGTCGCGTGTGTCGGACAAGGTACGTTGTGGGACATTATCGGCTGAAAAGTTGGCATTGGTATTAGTACTAGTGGCAGTGTTTTTGGGCGTATACGTGGCGTTACACACGGCAGAAGTCATTTGTTGCATGTTGGTTATAGTCGTAAGCTGGTTTTGCGGCTGCCAGATAGCATAGAGGTTAATAGTGGCTCCGCTAGTATTACTACCCACTAGGCTGTTCACCTGAGCATCTGTTAAGGCTTGGGAGTTAGTATAGGTAGCGGTAAGGGCGGCAGCATTGGTAGACCAGCCCAAGAACCTAAAGCCTGCTCTAGAGAACCCATTAGCACTTAGAGTATGGGCAGCATCATAGGTGGCAGTAGTGTTAGCCATAGAGCCAGAGACCGCCTGAGCAGTATTATAGGTAGTCTGGCCAGCCTGATTACTATTGTACTTAATGTTATAGGTATTGGCCTTCCACACCGCATACAGAGTGATGTTGGCCCCATTGGCTTTAGTCCCAGCTAGCGTACTGGTCTGAGCAGCAGTTAAGGTCTGCTGGTCGCTATAAGTGGCCGTGGTAGCGGTGCTGCTAGTACTCCAGCCCAGGAAGGTATACCCCGTCTTAGTGAAGCTATTTGCTCGTAGTTTATTATTGGTTGCATCATAGGTGATAGTTGTATTGGCCATAGTACCAGTACCACTATTTTTATCATAAATAATCGTGTAATTATTTGGTGTAGCCGTAGCGGTAACAACGGAGTCACTCTTCACCGTAACTATGGTGCTAGTACCAGAATTAGTAGAAAGAGTAGAGCTGCCGGTAATAGACCAGGCTGGGGAATTATAGCCCGTACTGAGTACGGCGCTTAAAGTGGTGGTTGCATCATAATTAAAGGCACCAGTAGTACCGTTAATCGCACTGATACCTGCGCCTTTAGTAGCAGAAATGGTATAAGAATTAATGCTCCACACTGCATATAGTGTAATAGTATCACCATTATTCTTCCCGCTGGCTAAGTTATTCGCTTCTGTGGCAGTCAGGACTTGCCCAGCTGTATAATTAGCTGTGGTCGCAGCACTATCCGTGCTCCAGCCTAAGAAGGTGTGCCCAGTCTTAGTCGGCGTGCCAGCAGCCAATGTATTATTGGCAGCATTATAAGTAAGGCTGGTGTTACTAGGAGCATCACTACCAGTGTTCGCATCATAGGCTACGGTGTAAGTATTAGCCGTAGCAGCCACCGCTATCGTCACGGAATTATTTGGCATTATGAAGGATGTGGATAAGCCAGTAGTGGCACTCAATCCAGATGCCACAGTGTTACTGGCATCTTGTGTCACACTCCAAGCCGGCGTATTATAGCCATTGCTAAGGGTAGCTGTGAGCGTTACGGTGTCTGTATATTGATAGCTGCCAGCTCCAGCAACGCTAGCAATACCCGTGCCAGCAGTCACCACCACACCAGAAGCCGGATTGATATATTCTATTGAGTTAGTAGAAGTATAAGTCTGATTAAACCGCAGTAATTCTAGCTGCACTTTATACATACCAGCCGCACCAGCCGGAGACGTGCAGGTCACCCTCAAATATTCTTTACCAGCAGTAACGTTTGGCAAATCTGGGTCAGCAGCCGTAGCAGTGTGCTTTGTGGCTATCGGGTTACTACATGTCGCCAGAGCAGATGGATTATTCTCCGGGTAGAACGAAGCTACTATTTGCCCGATATTGTCTATCCACTCAATGTCAGTTTTAATCGTAATCGTTTCTCCACCAGAGATCTGATCTGTGTTGTCTGGAGAGACCATAAAGGCTGCTGTTATCGGTGGTACATAATTAGCTGTAGCAGAAAAAACTATCGTGTCTAAATACGTCCCCGCTGTAAGGGTGTTATCCGCCTTAGCTGCAAAAGTTACCGGCGTAGTATCATCTGCTATGGGGTTAGATGCAGTCTTAATTAAATCTGCCGCCAAGCTAGAAGGGATTCTAGAAAAAGTCTGAGCAGGGTCGCTAATGCTACCCAGAGAATATCCCCAGCTATTTACCGGAAAATTATTTTCCGTAGTGGTATTAGTGGTTTCCGTTGGTAAAGTGGTAATTGATGGCATCGTGGTGGCGGCAGTCGGGGTGGTGGTGGGAGTATTGGTAGCCGGATCTATCATGGTAAGCGTGGTATTGGTATCTTTATCTGCCATGGTTAAGACATATCCGGTCTCATTAGAAGTAGAAACTACCACGTCTAAATCGTCCTTCACAAAAGTCCCACCTGGCATCGGCGTAAGAGACAAGTTTAAATCTGTAATTACGGAGCCAGATTTTTCTACTCTTAAGTCTAAGACCGAGGCAACATTAACCTTTACGTTCACCTCACCATCCGCGGCCGCTGCCGGAGAGTCCACTTTAGCATGAAATCCTGTCACACTAAAAAACATCGCCGAGCAAATGACTGTACCAAAAAATACCGAGAAAGCTTTAAAGCTAGCCGTTAAAAGATGACTTTTATGCCCCCCCCCGCGACAGGTTTAGTCATGATAGAATACCTCAAATTACTTGCACCCATTATAGCATGAGCGGAAAGAAAAATGCAAGCAAAAAACTAGATTCCCGGCACCGGGAAGCGAACCGCTAGTGCCGTCACCTCTGCCCTAATTGTGTCTAGCTCCACTTCGTGTGCAGTTAAATCTTCGCTATCTCCAGCCTTCACGCAAATTTCTGCTACTCGCTTCATCCAGTCGGCAATCTGCGCCATTTCTTTTACGCCCAAGCCTCGTGTCGTTATAGCTGGAGTACCCAGGCGCACTCCACCTGGACGGAAAGCCCCACCCTTATCCCCCGGCAGGGAATTAGCATTTAACGTTAACCCCACCGCATCCAGCGCCGCTTCATAAAATTTGCCAGAGATACCAAAGCTTTCTTGCACCTTAGCTAGAATTAAATGGTTCTCCGTGCCGCCACCCTGCAAGGCAAATCCATGCTCACTTAAAGCCGCCGCCAGAGCCTTAGCATTTTCAATAATTTTTTCCGCATAGGTCTTAAACTCTGGCTTCAGCGCTTCACCAAATGCCACCGCCTTAGCCGCAATCACATGCTCCAGCGGCCCACCCTGCGTCCCCGGAAAGACCGCCCGATCAATCAATATCGGTATATTCTGCAAGGTTTTTTCTGGCTTTTTTAGTGGTGACGCCACTCTACCCATAGAGAGGATAATTCCGCCTCTTGGCCCACGTAAAGTTTTATGCGTAGTAGTAGTCATCACGTTAAAACCGTATTCCAGCGGATTAGGATGGGCACCACCAGCAATCAGCCCAGCTACGTGTGCCATGTCCGCCATCAGCAAAATCTCATGGCCCCATTTCTTTTCTGCCATCGTGCGAATCTCTGCCACTCGTTTAAAATCTGGCAGCTTCATAAAAGCCGAGTACCCCACTAAAATCAACTGCACATCTTCTTTTAGTGCCAGCTGCTCCATTTCGTCATAATCAATGTCGCCCTCGGCCGTCGTTCCATAGGCAATAAAATCATAGATACTAGCGCTTCGTGTCACCGGAGAACCATGAGTTAAATGCCCGCCATGGCCCAAGTTCATCGCCAGCACTTTATCTCCTGGCTTCAGCCAAGCAAAATATACCGCCTCATTAGCGTTAGCACCAGAGTGCGGCTGCACGTTGGCATGATCTGCCTTAAATAATTTCATCGCTCTAGCAATCGCCAAGCGCTCCATACGATCTACATTTTTCTGCCCACCATAATAGCGATAGTTAGAAAGTACTTGTTCTGCAATCTTTGCCTCTGACCAATCTGCGAGCCCCTCAAAGGACGGATAGCCCTCACTGTATTTATTGGTAAATACAGAACCCATCGCCGCCAAAACCTCACTAGACACATAATTTTCTGACGGAATCAGCTCCAGACCTTCACGCTGGCGCGTCTTTTCTTGCTCAAGCAAATCAAAAACGAAATCTTTTTCCATGAATCTCCTTTCTATAATATGTTATTCGTCTATATGGCACCTCATCGCCATCTTCAAATATTTCATCGCCTTCTACGCGCTCCCATTCTTTTTCTGGAAGTTCCGGAAAGAATGTATCAGCATCAAGATCTTCTGCTTTTACCTCACTAATGAAGCAGGCATCTACATATTTTAACGTTTCCCAATATACCATCCCCCCGCCAATCACAAACAGCAAATCTTCTGCGGGGCGGCTCTCTTTCCAGTCACATACAAACTTGTCTAAATCCGTCACTGCGTGCACCAGCTGTTTATCGCCTGGCTTCTCTGCAATTAGTTCCTTTAATTTTTTAGGGTCGCGCGTTAAAACATAATGCTCTCTACCTGGTAAAATTCGCGGTAAACTTTCAAAAGTTTTACTGCCCATCAGCATACCTCTTCCTATACTCGTAAACCGGTGAAAAAATTTCAAGTCACTCGGCAAGCGCCATAATAATTGTCCGTTTTTCCCGATTTCGCGCCGCTGCCCCATTGCTGCCAAAGTAATAATCATATTTACTCCGTAACCGGCATTTTTATTGTGCCCTGATGCTGATAGTTTTCTAGCTTAATATCTAGCAGCTCTGCAGAATTATCAAATTTAAAGAAATCCTTCACCTTAGGATTAACCCAGAGCTTTGGTGCACCGAATAATTTACCATCTTTAGCCAACTTTTTATCACGGCGTTTCAGTTGCTCTTTTATGCCGTCAATTTGGTTCTCATAAATGTGAGCGTCGTTGATCACATAGGTCATCTGCCCCGGCTTCAAGTCACAAACTTGCGCGATTAAGTGACATAGCACGGCATATTGTGTAATATTAAACGGCAACCCCAGCGGAATATCATTAGAGCGGCAGGTTACAATCACGTTTAATTTGTCACCAGTCACATTCCACTGCGTGCTCCACACGCAAGAGGGCAGCGCTGCAGTTTTTAGCCACTCATTCTGCCACAGCGATATAATCATCCGACGATTATTAGGGTCGGTCTTTATTGTTTCTATTAGACTTTGTGTCAACTGGTATTTATTCACAATCCACCCGTATGCCGTACCAATAGTATGCGCAAATTCTTTGCCAAAGTGCTTACCTTGGTAGTCGCCGTTTTCATCTATTTCCCATTCGTTCCAAATTTTCACACCCCGCTCCTGTAGCCAACGTACATCATTACTCTGCGCCTGGTAAAACCACAGCATTTCTAATATCGCTGCTTTAAAAGCCACGAACTTAGTGGTGAGGATGGGGAATTCTTCTGACAAGTCAAATTGCAAAATCTGGTGCGGTAGCCGAATAGTGGTAGTAGGTTTCACTGTCTGAGCGTAATGATTAGGCATGTTGGTTTTTGTACCAGAGGCCACCTTCTTTTTTAGAACTTTTGGATCAGTAGTAACTTTTACACCATCGCGCAATACTCTTTCGCACAAATCAAGATAAACTTCGTCAAACTTACTCATAAAACCTCCTTTTTTATCATTATATCACAAGAAAAAGCCCCGGATTTTAACGTCCAGGGCAATTTCAAAATATGGGGTTGATGGTAGTTAGCTTTTGCTTGCCGGCCAGCATCTAGACATTGGCTCTGCCAAAACCTTATCCAGCCACTCCGGATAATAGCCTCTGGCATCGTAATAAGCCGCCTCCGTGATAGCACGACCCAACCAAAAATCTTTATAGCTCTTGGCAAAGTCATAAAAGTGTGCCATCCACACGTCTAATGCTGCGGTTTCACCGGTTAAGTCAACATAAAACTGATCCCGTTCTGTAATTCCGCCAAAATGTTTGGTCTTATATTGCAGATCTACGGTCACTCCGTTTAACTCAAAGAATGCCAACTGCAAAATCGCTTCCATCTTATCAATGATGAAGGCCAGCTGCCCAAACAGTGCTCCTGCATCTGCATTTCTCATCGGCAAACCATCCACCTGCTCTAAGAGCATAAAATAGTGAAGTAAACTATCGCCCATTCCGGCAGTGAATTTTATCATGGCGGATTTTTCATAGGCAGCCTTGGCGGTTTTATCCAGATGGCCATCATCGGCCTGATCGCCCGACTCCACTTCCACAACATCATGCACCGCCATCAGCTCTATCAACCTCTGGTGCAAGGATTTTGGCAGCAACTGCGGAAAAATCTTTACAATAGCAATCGCCAAAAATGTCGTGGCCGCCTGATGCTCTAAAATGCTCTCCATTGCTCCCGGTGGCCTACGCACCCCCTCGGCATAAGCTGAGCCATACGCTCCACATAAGCCAAAGCCACTTCTTACTACTTCGCGTCCTTTCTTGTATGTTTTATACTTGTCCCATATCATTACTGCCTGAGCTTCTTCCATTCGGTTCATCGTCCACCTCCTTCACCAGCAACCCATATTTTTAAAGAACTATCCGTTAATTATACACTACCCCTGTAAATAAGCAAGCATAAGCAACATCCCTAGTAGGCCTTTCGCTACGCGAAAGGTCGTCCACAGGACGTCCCCTCGCAAAAGAAAAAGCGAGACTTTTTGTCTCGGCTCTTACTGTGGTGGAGTGCACGAGATTCGAACTCGTCACCTCTTCAATGCCATTGAAGCGCTCTACCAAATGAGCTAGCACCCCAGCCCTTTTATTTTAGCATAAAATTGCTATAATTAAAAGTATGAAAACCATCCTCACCGGGCTTCGCATTAACAGCGACTTACAACTTGGCAATTACCTTGGTGCCATCGCTCCAATGGTGCGCCTTGCTAACGCCCACAATAAAGACCACCGTATTAATTTCTTCATTCCAGATCTCCATTCTATTATCAGCAACATTGACGGAGATTTACAGACCAATATCATCCGTAACGTTAAATACTATTTAGCCGCCGGGCTAGAAATTAACGATAATGTCCATATTTATCGCCAGTCTTACGTCCCAGCTCATTCTGAGCTCAATTGGATTCTTAACTGCTCCGCTACCATGGGCGAGTTAAATCGTATGACCCAGTACAAGGAAAAGGGCGAAGGCAAGTCCTCCGTCAATGTCGGTATTTTTGACTACCCCGTTTTAATGGCGGCGGATATTCTTCTTTATGATGCCACCTATGTACCAGTCGGCGAGGATCAATTCCAGCACTTAGAGCTTACCCGCAATATTGCTACCCGCTTTAACCATAAATACGGCGAGATTTTTACCATCCCAGCCCCCACCGCAGAGCAAGCCAAAGCCATGGGGCAAGACGACGGCAAAGGTATTCGCATCCGCGACCTGACGAATCCAGAGAAGAAGATGAGCAAGTCTACTCCTGGTGAAAACAGTAAAATCATGCTCTCTGACACCCCAGCCGTTGCCGCTAAAAAAATCATGTCCGCCACCACTGATTCTGTTGGTACTATTCGCTTTGACATGTTTAACCAGCCCGGCATCTCTAATCTTTTGCAGATTGAAGCACTCGTCACTAACACGCCACTTCAAGAAGTTATTTCCACCTGGAGCGGAGAAACCAGTTACGGCGACTTAAAGCAAAAGGTGGCCAGCTCAGTCTCTACTATGTTAGCCGAGCTTCAAGCTAAATTTGCCGCCATCCCAGACGAGCTAATTTACGAATTATTTGCCTCGGGCGAAAAATATGCTAATGAGGCCGCCAACATCAAGCTCTTAGCAGTCCAAAAAGCCGTTAATCTTCGCTAAACCCTACAGAGCATAGAAAAACCCCATAAATAATTATGGGGTTTTACATTAGAGAGCTGGAAAGTCTGCTTTAGCATAGCTTTGGTATTTTTCTGTACCTTCCGCCAGCGATTCTATTTTATTATTGACGCTATACAGATTAATACCGTGCGCATACGCCAAGGTAGTATTGAGTGCACGCAAGTTATAGCGCAGCACGTGGAACGTCCCAGCAAAGTCTGGCCACTTTTCTTTAGCCTCTTTTAATACTGGCAGTAATAAAAAGTGAGTTTCATAGACGTTTTTCACAATTGAACGCTCTGACTTTTCTGTTTGCTCATTTTCACTAGATAAGGCTAGCATCTCTTGCATCGTTGAAAGATTATCAAAGCGATCAAGACCCTTAATAATTGTCGCCCGACGACATTCCAGCAGCTCACAAAAATAGCGCGCCTTCGCCACCTCTTTAGGTTCACCCGGCAGCTGCGTGAATGTCATAAAACGCACAGCCTTTTTTGCGGCATCACTACAGGGCAACGAATTAATTGGCACACCAGCATCTTCTGGCACATCATGTAGCAAAATCGCCGCCAATAAATCATCTTCCTTGCAGCCAGTTATACCAGTTGCGTAGCAAGCCATTGACAACGGATGCACAATGTACGGCTGATGGCTAGTTTTACGATATTGACCTGCGTGTTTGTCGCGCATGAAGCCCAGCGCTTTTTCCACCCCCGGATAATTTCCTCCTGCACAAAAACCTCTGAGAAACGTAAACATCTTCCCGGCATCATACTCCCTCATTTCCACCTCCTTTTAAGGTACCAATCAACGTTACTATTTTTAGCATATATCAATAAGACATATTGGTCAAAATATGTTATAATATTGTTATGATTATTACTGGTAAAAAATTTTCTAAGCCCGCCATGTCACGCGTCATTAATGGCGACGTGCAGCTTGACGCTGCCCCAGAAAAACCAGTTAAATATCGCCTAGACCACCAGCTTGTCAAGGCACATCCGGAGTTTAATCGCTCCACTCTGCAAAACTTTATCAAGAGTGGCCAGGTCACCGTAAATGGCACTGTCGTTAAAAAGCCTAACGCTAAAATCCCACCCGATGCCAAGTTGCAGCTAACTGTCCCAGCCAAGTCAGCTACCGTCATTGAGCCAACACCAATCTATCAGGATCAAAATGTCTTAGTCCTAAATAAGCCTGCTGGCTTACTCTCTATGGCCAAGGGTAAATTTTGTGCCGAACCAACCCTAGAAGATTACGGTCTACTCGTTCACCGGTTAGATCGCGATACTTCCGGAGTGGTCATTCTGGCTAAAACTCCTGCAGTCCAAAAAGCTCTGCGGCGGCAGTTTCAGGAGCGCAAAGTTCATAAAACCTACTATGCCGTAGTAGTTGGCCATCCAAAGTTAAACGAGGCAATGATTGACTTGCCAATTGCTCGTAATTTAAAACGCCCCACTACTTTTCAGGTAAGCCCATCTGGCAAGCCCGCTCAGACTCATTATAAAGTAATTAAGAGCAATCAAAAGTATTCACTCTTAGAGCTAAAGCCCATCACCGGACGCACTCACCAGCTCAGAGTTCACCTACACTATCTTGATACGCCAATTCTGGGTGATCGCGTTTATGGCGTGGCGGCAGACCGCCTGTATTTGCATGCTGCCAGTCTTGAGATTACTATCCCAGAGGGGAATCGTCAGATTTTCTCCGCCCCTTTACCTCAGGAGTTTAACAGTGTTCTTCAGTGATTTTTCCGACATCCCCCGCTTGATAAAAAGTACTCACACCACTATCTTTGCTATTGCTCCAGATACTGCATTAGATTTACCGCATCCCCTAGAAATCGCTCCATTGCCCGGCAAAAGCACCATCACCATTGACCAAATCCGCGAGCTAACTAAGCTTAGTCAAGCCAAGCAAACCACCGAGCGCTTCATCATCATCCGTCACGCTGAGCAGCTCGGCCCAGAATCCGCCAATGCCTTGCTAAAGCTTCTAGAGGAACCAGGGAACAACTATCACTTCGTCTTGCTCACCCTAGAGCCTTACGCGCTGCTTCCTACCATCCTTTCTCGTGCTAGTCTCTTTATTCCTCACACTCAAAACTCCTTATCTAAAAAGCCTCTTGTCTCTGAACAGACCATTACTCTAGCTAAGCGGCTACTTTCTGCCACACCAGCCAATTTACCCAGCCTGGCTGACGAAATCGCCAAGATTAAAGATGGCTCTCGCCAGGCTGCTCTTGCTGCCACTGCTACCGCCATTGAGCTAGCCTATAAATCTTACTTTGCCACTAAAAATCCTCGCTTTTTGAAAAGAATCCCTAAACTCATCCTACTCCACCGCAATCTAAAGGCTAATGGCAATCTAAAGCTCCACATTGTCGCCGATTTATGCTAAAATTATTTATATGCTAGGCATTCTTTTTATTATCGTGATTACCCTATATCTGGCCTTTTTATACCCTATTTTAAAGCCCGCCGCCGTTGCCGAGGAGTCCAACCCTAAGCAAGATGTCCAAGTAAGGCGGCTCTGGTCTATCGCCCAGGCTTCCATGCGCGAGCGCAAAACTCTCCGCGCAGAAAAGGCCCTACTCGCCATCTTAAAGATGGACGAAAAAAACGCCGCCGCCTATAACCGTCTAGGCATCCTCTACGCTAAGGAGCAAAAATACGATGAAGCCATAGAGTGCTTTGAAATTGCCGGCTCTCTTGACGATAATGCTTCATCATTACATAATATGGGCTTAATTTACCTAGAGACTGGCGCTTATGAAAAAGCCGCTATCGCCTTTGAGCAAGCTCTCAAGATGGAAGGGGATCTACCCGCTCGCTATACTGCTCTTGCCAGAGCCTATGAGAAGCTAGGCCGCCGCAAAGACGCTATTGATGCACTTGAGGCCGCTTACGAGCTAGACCACTCCGTTGCTACACTTCGCCACATCCTCACTATCCATGAGGAGTCCGGCGATACGGAGTCCGCCGAGGAAACCACCGCTCGCATTGAGAGCCAGATCGCTAAAAATCGCAAAATTGAAGAAGTTGCAGCTAAGCGTCGCTCACGTCTTGGCCGCTCTGATGTACGCATGCGTACCTCTTCTGCGATGCGTGCCGCCACTAGTCGCTCTAAGCGCAAAATGGTTTAACCTCTTATTGCCAGTTTTTTTAAGTTTTGGTATAATAATTCATATGCTGGAGTAGTCTAGCGGCAATGACAAGAGACTGTAAATCTCTCGGCTTCGGCCTTCGTAGGTTCGAGTCCTACCTCCAGCACCAGAGGAACCGAGAGAAGATAAAACCTGTTTTATCTTCCGAGGTGACGATGGTGCCCTAGCCGGCGTCAGCCGGCGTTGCACCAGTGAATAAAGAATAGTACCCGCCGCGATAGCTCAGTCGGTAGAGCGCATCCATGGTAAGGACAGAC
>JAFRAP010000055.1 GCA_017405345.1 Candidatus Saccharimonadota bacterium | reverse complement strand
GGGCAGGGGTAAATAGTGAAGCTAGAGATTGTCGTCAGCGTCGGAATCGTCTTCGTTAAGCTGATAGCCGGAAAAGTAGCCCTCTTCATAGGCCTCTTTTTCTTCATCAGACAGTTCGTCCTCATCCACAGATACTATCGGTGGCATCTGCCATACCTAGATAATCTACTGAACCAAAAAACACTGCGGAGAAGACAGCAGTGCAGAAGAAGAGGCAGAGAGCCTTAAAGCTATTACTTAATAAATGACTTTTATACCCCCCCCCGTGGCAGATTTAGACATAGCGAATTACCTCAAAGTTACTGTCATCATTATAGCATAAACGGAAAAGAAAAGGCAACAATCGCAAAAAAAATGGTACGCCCGGTTCAATCGCGCTGGAACGTAATCTATACTGAACGGGCAATACAACGAATTGCAAGGCCAGAACCTTTATAATCTGCGGCTTGGGGAGTAACTTGCGTATCGCTTATAGCGAGGATATATGCATGTGTGGCCTTAGATTGAGTAGCGGAAGCAGACCACCAAGCCCCGCCCATGCCCTGACCATAGACTTGACCAGACCAGTAATAGGCTCCTGAACGAACAAAGTTAAGTGGAGCCTGAAGCAGTTTGACGGCAGAGACGGAACCGTTATCTTGCAAGTTATAGGTGGAAAGAAGAGTATTAAAAGATCCTGCGCCTGCATTAGTAGGGAGTCTCCAGCCTTTGGGACAAATTGAATCCGCTGCACTAGCGCTTCTCATTATTGCGGTGCCGGAACCAGCAGTAGCGGCATACCAGTTGTAATAGTTGCCGATGAATTCCCATGGCTGACCTGAGGTGACACCTTGAAGGTTACCCTCGGCATCTGCCGTACCAATACCTATTCCGTCTGAGAAATAAATCTTACCTGGGTCCATACTCTGTGCGGTGTCGCCACCATCCTGTGTCCAAGCGATTCCTGCTGTAGCTTGAGTACTATTGTGTGGAGTCCAAGAATCCTTACTATTTAAATCTGTATCGTCACTCGTAAGAGTGATAGATGAAGATAAATCCAAATCTAGGTTCTGTATCATCCAACAGTTGTTGTCTGCTAATTTTCTCACCAAATAGGTTTTCTCGTCCCTTATATCGGTCAGGGTATTCTCTGCGCCGACAGTAGATGCGGTGCAAATTTGCGGTGTTAGCTCTTGCATATTAGATATGGCTGTTAAATCAAGCCCTGCGTAGCCTGCCGAGCTAAAGAAATGCCATAAAAAAGAAAATAGACCAAGTAGAGCGATTCCGCAAAGGCATATTCCTAAAACTTTTGACTGTACGCTACGATCTTTTTTAGCCATTACTTGGGAATATTATAACAGACGAGATGAAAAACGCAAGTTCTGCGAAAATGGTGATGTGGCTTTATGTTGGTACGCCCGGCACGATTTGAACGTGTGACCTTCAGTTCCGGAAACTGACGCTCTATCCAGCTGAGCTACGGGCGCAAATGAGGATAAGAAGGAGAGTCTGCTCTCATTCTTAATCCGAATGAGCCGCCCGAAGGCGCTAGCCTACGGGCGCAAAAATGCTCTGTTATATTATACCATATTTATTGGAGTTGTTAACGCTGGCTAGAGCGTCTTAATCTGCTTGAGCCGGACGGACTCGGCGGCCTTTTTTAACTCTGCGGCAGAATCGTAATGGGTGCGATTCCCCGGAGAATCGCTGAGCATGTGCTGAGCGAAAGGAAAGCTCACCACGCGGTCTAGCTTGGCATCAACCTTCTCGGTCAGAGGCGTGAAAGCCTTGTAGCTGGCGACACTTGAAAGTGGAATGTCTAAAGCTTGCTGCATCTCCTCTGGGAAAAAGGTGAGCGAGAAAACATCGCCATCTGGCTCTCCGGCAAGACGGCCATAAGCGATGGAAGTATTCCCCTCAATCCACAGGCGCTGGTTTAACTTCCGCATCTTCCCTTTTAAGAGCGATGTGGTGCACTCAACCTGCTTGGCACCATCCTGACTTTTTAAATCGCAGATGAAATCGCCCTCGCAGGTAGTGGTCATGACGGCAGCCTTGGCATCTGGAGATTTAAGCCCGTGGCGCTCGTCGTAAGAAATGGTGTCGCTGAGATAATCCATCATCACCCAGGAGAGCAGACCAGTCTGGGTGTTTTCTGCAACGAGATAGTACTCGGCGCGAGCACCCCAAAAAACGCTGGTATGGATACGAAACATAGAGATGATGCCGTAATATTTTGCTTTTTCATCTGAGCCAGCAAAGACGGCGGACTTGGCAGGACGAAACCCGGCCGGCATAAACTGCTCCACCTGAGCGGGTTTTTCTAGTTCGTAAAAGAGGAAAGTGCAGTACGGCTCCACCACAAATGGCATCTTATCTGCCTTCTTGGTGGCAGAATTAACCAACTTCTTCTGCAGCCAAACCGGCAGCTTGGCGAGCTTGGTCTGAAGATAATGCGTCTTCCCCACCATCATCGGATCAACCAACTTTTCTACGCCTTTGGAGTACTCTGAAATGGTCATGGTTATATTATAACATGGGAGCGGGGACTTGATGAATGCCCCATATGACCTATTACTATTACGCAGCCGGTGAGGGGCGACCAGACGTTGTTGCTCGGCTTTGCATGGTTGTGGACTGGTGTATTGACCACCCCGAATACACTGCGAAGATCAAGGTTATATCTAAGAAAGATTACCCGGTACTGATGCCGTGCGAGTTCTGAGGTATACATATACAGGCAAAGGGGTTCGAACTTTTAAGGATTTATAGCTCTACTGGAGCCGTAGGGGCGTAAAACAATGACAATGGAGAAAATAAAAGAAATACAATGTCATTGTATAATAGTAATATGGAAAATGATAGCACTCTATCTTCGATAAAAACGGAAGATAGCACTCGCCCAACGAAAAAAGAGCAAAAGGCGCTTCGCGTATTCCTAAATAAGTTTTATAAGTTATATGACGAAATAACGTCAAATTCGTTTATGAATAATAGCCCTGATTTGCGTTTTTACAAAATAAAAGATCTCTTTGCGAT
>JAFRAP010000054.1 GCA_017405345.1 Candidatus Saccharimonadota bacterium | reverse complement strand
TTACGGGGCTTCTTGTTTCAGTGCTCGCCGTGCTTCGCATACGCTCCTCAGAAGAAGACGCAAAAGGCTTCTCGTCTTTTGCTGTAAAGTCTTTTCGTTCAGCTGGGTGATAGGCGGCGAGGAAGTTGGAGTAGTCCATGATGGCGAGGACGGTTTCAGCGTCGGACTTTTCTAGACCGGAGATGCGAGCGAGAATGCCAGCACGAGAATTATCCAGCGGATGCTCGGCGTAGTATTTTTCGCGGTAAGCAGTGACTGGGTTTGGGCCGGTGCCAAGTTCAGGATTATTGAAATATTGCATTTGGTCTAAGACGCGATTCTCTGCAACCCAATGTTGGTAATATTTGATTTCTGGATCCCAGCGAGGGTTTTCGGCAGAGTTGATATAGGCTTTGCCGGTGGCAATATCTTCACAGGCGGCGGCTTCAGCGGCGTTAACAATGGCAACGATGTCGCTGAGGTACGGAATGCTTTGGGCGATACCAAAATTAGTTTCACAGGCGGCAAGGATACCGGCATTAGGATAACCGAGCAGCCCGTCATTATCAAGCCCCAGGACGATAAACTTAGCTAGCTCGGAGCCTTCGCGGACAGTTTCCCTGCCGTTTTCATCAATGATAAGGTTAGGATCTATGACACTGCGATAAGTAGGATCGCTGGGGGAAAGACCGATGGTGGTAGGGTCGCTGATAGCAATTTGACCGCAGTAAATATTACCTCGTGCACCGTATAACTCCTCAATGGCAGGACAATCGCCAAAAGTAGTGGAAAAAGAGGAGCCTTCTCCGGCGGCATAAGCGGGGTTTAGGGAATTTAAAGAAGTGGTGGCGATATTGCCAAGGGTAAAGAGATTGCTGCCAAGAGTGGTGGTGGTAGCGAAAGGCAAAAGTTTCGCAATGAGACTACCAAGGAAGGTATTTTTAGAAGTGGGGTCAAGCGGGCTGCGATGTAGGCGATCTTCTTCGGCGGCCTGTTGAAGAATGGTGGCATATTGCTCGTTGTACTGTAAAATGCGCTCGGCAGAGGCGGCAGTTTGGCCGGAGTTAGTACGAGAATTTTTACTGTTGGCCTCGGCAGCACCGCGAGCGAGATACTCACCGCCAGGCTGGCCGTTAAAATATTCAATAGGGTTAGTAAAGAGAGTGCGAGCGAGAATAGGAACAAGACTACTGAGAATGGCAGCAATGGCGATTTGTTGGGCGTGGGTGACAAGTACATCAATTAAAAAGCCCATGGTGAGATGTAAAAAGCCAGTACCGGCGGCGGCTATGGTGGCGATATGGATGCCAGCGGCGCCAATTTCAAAGGCGGGGCAGACCTTGGGCATGAGGCCGTTCATAAGCATGGCGGTACCGACGGAAGCAAAGAGAGCATTAGTGCTAAAATGCTTGGTGATGTTTTGGTCTACGGAAGTGTCGCCGAGCATAAGTTTGGAGCCTTCACCTTGAATGGGGGCAAGATATTCTGCGGCGACTTCTGAGTTAGTGTCGGAGTTAAAGTAAGTGGCATTATCTTTACGAGTGAACCAGTTAAGGAAGGAGTTAATGGGCGATTCTCCCTTAGAGCCCCATTTCATCTTGCTGACGCTCTCTGCGTTATTCATAAAGAAATGGATGGTGCTATAAGTAGCGTAAGAAGCGCCGGCTACGGCGACCATATTGCCGACTTTCCAGGCACCGCAAGCGATGCCAGCAGTGGCAGAGACCTTACCGGAGGCTTCTAGGATGTAAGATTGGGCTTTGCTGGTGGCGCCGTCGCCAGTGCCACCACGAGAAGTGACGTCTTCGCCGGTGGGGACGCGCTCGTACTGATAATTCCCTGCTTCATCTAGAACTGGCTCGCCATTTTCATCCACGACTAGCTCATCTTTGGCGGTGTTAATATTCGCGTCGGTGCCACCCGAGAAACGCTCTAGCAGGGTGTTAGTACGATTGGCGCTGTCGGTGGCCTCGTCGCCAGATTGCTTATAATTGTGAAAAAGATTGCGGGTGAGACCAAGTCGGGCAAAAAGCCGCTCGGCGGCCTCATCAAAATAATTAGCGATGCGCCCGCGCTTGGCTTTGCCGAGAGCCTCACGGAATTTGGGGCTGCTTTCAATAACAGAGTCAAAGTTTTCACTGGTGATGGTTTGACCTTCGTAAACAAAGGCGCCGTCACCGACCTCAATATCTTGAGCGGCGAAACGCTTTTTCATATAGGAAGGCATAGCACGCTCGCCGGTCAAGAAGGAACGGGTGACGGAACGGTAGTCCCCAACGTAGGCACCAAAGCTGGTGTCGGTAGCCTCAGTAAAAAGCGCTTCAAAATGAGCGCCCAGCATGGAAACGGAGCCGAAAATCGCGGCGACAGTGGCGCCGAGGACGGCGAGAGTAATGGCGAGGGGGCCGGCCTTCTTAAAAGAGGTGCGCGGGCGCTCAGACTTAGCGCGGGCGTGCGAATAAAGAGACTTGACCTCTGCCTCTGTAATCTGGTCCCCAGAATAGTCTGACATAATATATATTATAACATATATGAGGTAAAAATGAAAGGCTTTAGCGCTGTTGTTGCTGCTGTTGTTGGATGGCGACGGGATTAGTGGTGATGAGGCTTTCTTCAGTCTCTGAGGCGATAACTTGAATGTGGACGTGATTTTGGCCGGCAAAGAATAGCCCTTGACCGACTGGGAAGTTAGCGAGACGCTTTTTCTCTTCCTCGGTGAGCTTAAAGACGTCAGAGAGAACGTCTACAGCGGCGGCAGACTGCTTGAGCAAAAGCTGCATGGATGAGTTGGCGACGATGGCGCGACCCATTTTGCTGGACATGAAATCTTCTACGTCCTGAGTGATAGTAGCGAGACCGAGATAGTACTTACGGGCGCGCTTAGCAAGGGAGAAGAGGAAGTTAGCGGAATCATCATATTTCATCAGCTGCCAGGCCTCATCTACGATGAGTAGGCGCTTCTTTTGGTGGGCGCGGACAACGTTCCAGATGTGGGAGAGGACGATATACATGGCCACGGGGCGAAGCTCGTCTTCTAGGTCGCGGATATTAAAGACGACCATTTGGTTATTAATGTCAATGTTGCTTTGCTGGGAGAAAATTCCGGCAAAGGTACCAGTGGTGTATTTGCGCAAGCGCTGAGCTAGCTCTGGCCCGGTGCCACCCATATGCAAGAGAGTATCGTAAAGGTTAGCAATGGTGGGAGGAGTGGATTGATGAGTGAGCGGATCTGAAGTGATGCCGGCGCGGGCATAAGTGTCAATTAGGGCTTGGTCTAGATCGGCTTCCTCATTGGGAGAAAGCGCAGGGACAACCTGGCCATTAGAAGCGATTTGATTACCACCGAGCATTAGGCGGAAGAGGCCATGCAAAGTGATAAGATTAGCACGGAGAGCGTCCTCGGCATCTTCAGTATCAATGACTTTGGGTAAATCAAAGGGGTTAATGCGAACGTCAGAGTTAAGGCTGAGGCGGACGTAAGAGCCACCAACAGCATCACAGAGGCGCTGGTACTCGTTTTCTGGGTCTATGATGAGAATTTCTGAGCCAATCATCATGGAGCGGAGAGCCTCTAGCTTAACAGTGAAAGACTTACCAGCACCAGACTTAGCGAAGACTACCATGTTGGCGTTTTCTAGAGAGAAGCGATCAAAGATCACGAGGCCGTTGTTGTGCATATTGACACCATAGAGAATGCCTTTTTCTTGGGTTAAGTCGGCAGAAGTGAAGGGGAAAGAAGTGGAGATGGCGCCGGTGTTCATGTTGCGGCGAATCTGAAGCTGATCTGTACACATGGGCATGGTGGAATTCATGCCCTGCTCTTGCTGAGATGAAGCTACTTTAGAAAAGACCATTTGCTGACCAAACATGGTTTCAATCTTGTTTTGGACGAAGTTAAGCTCTTCTAGAGAATCGGCCCAAAGGGTGACATATAAACCAAAACGGAAAAACTTCTCGGCTCCGACTTGGAGCTGATCGCGAAGCTCCTCGGCATCTTGGATGGCGGCGTCAATTTCTGGGTCACGAATCTTCCCTTTTTCATTATTAACAGCAATGGATGCCTCTAGCTGAGTGACTTTTTTGCGAAGGTTCTTCATGATGACACCAGTATCTACCGGATAAACATACATGGAGATATCTAGCACTTCATCAATGTTGATGAGTGGTGAAAGCCAGCCGGTGAAAAGGGTGCGAGGATAGCCGTAAACATAGAGGGTGCGACCGTATTTAGTGCCAAGACGGAAATAACTGGATTGAATTTCTATGGAGCTAGGAGAAATGAGGTCGCGGAGGGTGGTAATGCCCTGCTCAAACGCGCGCTGAATCTCGGCGTCTTCCATGGACTGAGTCTGGGCGGCAATTTGAGCGGCGGTTAGTTGCTTCTTCTTTTTAGCCATTTTGAGGTTGTGCTCCTTTCTTAACGTAAGTTGTCGCCATTTTAGAAAAGTCTATGAACGGCTCGCGAACGGCAGTGTCTGGATTGTTAAAGTTGTAATATAGCTCGGATAGCTCTTTAGTGTTAAGACGGACGGAGTGGATGCCAATGCGGAAGAGGCCAGCCATGACGGACTCTACGCGGCGGTTCATCTCTGAAATAGCAGTGTCGTAAGTGTTACGATCAATTTTGGTGACTTCAGGAGCCTTGCTACCAAAGCCGATGCTCTTAAAGAAGCCCTTGGCTTGGTTAAGAGCCTTCTCTGTTTCTGCGGAAGTGTAGTAAGGTATAACGATAAAGAAGGATTTGTCCATGATGTTTGCCTCTTGGGAGAGAACATCAATGAAGTTGATGTAATCATCCATCAGCACGCCAAGGAGCATGTTGTCATTGTTGCGACGGATTTCTGAGAGACGCTCTAGGTAAGGGCCGATATCTACGCGCTGTGAGCGAATAAGAATCTGAGTAGTGAAGTTTAGGGAGTTAAGAAAATCTTGGTAAGAGTACTCTACGGCCTCGCGCTCTATGGCAGACATGAGGTCAAAGTTGATAGACTTACAGGCGACGACGGCACGGAAGGAGCCATCTTTCATAATGACGAGGCCGTCACGTAACTCAGAGATCAGAAGAGTGCTCTGAGTGGAGCCAGGATTATCTGCTATTGGAGGGGGTGCGGCTACTGGAGAAATGGGAGTGGTGGCAACTGGTGCAGCGATGGGCTGACCGGGCTGCGAAACAGGCTGAGGCATCTGAGGGGTGGCGGTGACAGGTGCAGCATAGGCTGGCTGAGGAGCCTGAGCAACAGGTGCTGGAGCAGCTGGAGCAGCGGCGGCAGGCGCAGGGTAGCGTAGAGGAGAGCCGGTGGGCTGTGGGGTTGGTGCTGGGGTTGGTTGTTGTGGGTTCATATGTGCTCCTTAATGTAATGAAATATAAACTTCATCTTCACGTTTATTTTTAAGGCGATTGGCCTCTTTCTGGATGGTTTCAACGGAATAATCGGAGTTATTGGCAAGGTTGACCATATCTGGACGTGGCGCGGGGGCGGGAGCGGCTGGAGTGGCAGGCGGCTCAAATGGCTCTGGGGTGACGATGACATCAGATGGGGTGACGGCGGGAGCGGCACTCTCAGCGCCCTCAGTGGCGGGAGCCTGGGCGGAGAGAGGGGCGATATTAGTGCCAAAAGATGAGGTGGCAGCCTGGCTGGCCTCGGCATTGGCGGCCTCGGTACGCTCAATGGCGGCACGCATTTGGTTAACTAGCTCGGTGTGACGGTCTGCCTGCTCCTCGGCAATCATCTGGCCGATGACATTATAAGCGGGATTTTCAAGGATGTCTGGAGTGGCATTAGCCTCGGCGACGTATTCTTCCCTTAAGGAGCTACTGCCGGCGTTTTTAATGGAGTAACCCTCTGTATCCACGATATCAGCGAGAAAAGAGAGGCGATGGCCGGCTTCTTCTTCGGTGAGATCGCGAGTGCGAGGCTCGTCCGTCTGCTTGGGGGCAGTGATGAGAATGGCGGAGTCCCGCTGGCCGGGCATCCAGAGGCGCTTGTTAGCCTTTAGATGGAAGCTGACTACAGCGGCAAGATAAGTTTCCATGGGCTGATCCTTGCGTAAAGGCAGCGCTAAGACGGCAAAGAGGACGATAAGTGGCAGAGGGATAATGACCAGAACGGGAAAAAGCTGAAAAAAGGCCCAAGCTAAAGCGATATTAACAAAGGCAATGATAAGATAGACAAACTGACGAAAAGTAAACGGACCGAGTAATTTGTCCTCCGCCTCAACATCTTGCGGGACCTTATATTGTGCCATGGTTTAATTTTAGCATAAAAATGATGAAATGAGTAGGCTTTAGTCGTAGAGAGTGGCGTCTAGAATCTCGCAGGCTTCTTCATAGGCGGTGTGGATATCGTCGCCGACGAAAGAGGCAGAATGCTCACGAATATGCTCGGCGGCCTGGTGGAAGAAAGGATTGTGAGTGTTCATGAGAGCATCATAAAGCTGATTAAAGAAGTCGTCTGGAGTGGAGCCGTCAGTGGAGCAGTTGTTATAAACATACTGAGCGATGACGCGAGCATTTTCACCATACTCGTTGGCACGGAGACCATCATTAGAATTATTGTTGGTGCGGCTACGAACTGGTGTGATGCGGCCTTGATTGTCAAGGGTGGTGAGCTGGTCGCCGATGCGCTTGGAAGTATTGGCAAAGCTGGATTGCTGAAGGAAAGGGGTCTGGATGTTTGGAACGGTTGCATCAGACATGTCAACTTTATCGCCGACAGAGGCGGGTAGGCCTTCTGCCAAAGCCATAGCGTGCCACTTTTGAAGAGACTCGGCGAGCTTTTGCATGGCGTCGGCGGCGCCGGGCTTTTGATTGTCTAGAGTCTGAGGAGTGATGCGACTCATCATGGAAGTCATCTTGGCAGCAGCTGGGAAGAGATATTTCTTCTTAATGGTGCGCATCTTATCCTCGTAGGTAGCTTGGTCTGGAGCAACCTCTTTACCATTTTCATCAGTACCTTTTAATGGGTTACCATTAACATTGACTCGGCCTTCAAGGAATTCCTTAGCAAAGGCAACAGGCCAGTTGTCTGGATCCATGAGATAGGCGAGCTGGTTAATCTCAGCAGGGTTTTGGGTATTGAAGTTGCCAGGCTTGGTGGACTTGGTGAGGTTGTCTAGGCGCTCAACGTTCAAGTGGACGTAATTCTTAATGTGACCCTGGCCAATGGATTGCGCAGCCATGGGGCCGGCGTAAGCAGCATTCTCTTTATAGCGAGCGGCCACAAAGGCATGACCAATGGTGGTGGAGTATTTGCCAAGGCCAATGGAGTTTTTGATAGGCTCGCCATCTTTATCAAGTAAAGGATTACCCTGCTCGTCTACAACGTAGAGCGGGCTGCCGTCACGATTGGTGACGGTGCCATCTTTATTACCGGCGAGAATAGCGTAAACGTCGTTGATAGGGTCGCCGATGGTAATATCGTAGTTAGAGAGAACTTCTTTAGTAAAGGCGGAATCGTCCTTGTAAATGCGCATAAGGAAGTTGCCGTCTTTATCCTTCCAGTTGTAGTAAGGACGGCCGTTTTCGTCCACGGTGTCCCAGAGCTGGAGCTTAGATGGGTCGGTGGCAAGAAGCTCCCCGGGGCGAGACTCTAGGAGCTTGCCGGTAGTTTTATCGCGGAGGCGCTCGCCGTTTTTATCGGTAGCCCAGCCGTCATCGTCAACATAGTAACCGGCCATCATGTTGCGCTGGCTGCGCTTGTCGTAACCGAACTTGGCTAGCAAGATGGAATCGTCGCGGCGCTTGCGCTGTTCCACGGCGGCGGCCTTAGCGATGAGCTGGCCCATAACGCCAGTGGTGCCACGCTTACCGGCGGCAGAAGTGAGGTAGCGCTTGTATTGCCAACTATCCTCACCCTTATACATGGCATCAATGTACTTGTCCACGAGGAAGTCAAAGTCGCCTTCTTCATCGCTGATGCGAGTAAACTCGGCACGGTTGTAGTCAATCCACTGATCGGCACCGACGCTAGAGAGGGCTTGAGATTTCTTGTCCTTAAAGAAGTCACCGTACTGATTAATGACGTGGCTGGTATCAAGAGCGGTGGTGCGAGCCTTTAGCTCGGCGATGGAAGCTTCCTTAGCAAGGCGAGCGTAACGATTGGCGCGAAGGTCGCGTTCAAAGTTAGTGGGGTCGTAGCCACGAGCAATGCGGCGCTGGGTGCGGTCTATAGCTTGGGCGGCGCGGAGGCGCTTGGCGTTTTCTGTATCAAAATTACGCAGCTCGTTGCGATAATCTAAATAGCGCTGGAGCCGGGCATAAGGCATTTTAGAGCGGGCATAGTAACGTTGGCGACGATTTTCGCGCATGGAGTTAGACCAAGCGGTGGCTGGGGCAATGGCACGACTGCCGAGCTGGCTGAGCCGCCCACTGACAGCGCCAAGGACGGTGCCGGACATCTTCATGAGTGAGAGGGCGAGAAAGAGTGGGGCAATCTGGACGGCAACACCTAAAATGACGCCAAGCCAACTGGTGGCGCTGGTGATGAGTGCCCAGCCGGCAAGTCGGGCAGCCCAGAAAAGCAGCGCAAACATAGGGTAAAAGACTAGCATCTGGCTGAAGATGTTAACCCATTTTTTATACCATTTTTCTGTATTGGGCAGGAAGTAAGCAACAAAGGCAAGCGGCGCAATCATGACTAGTAAAGAGACAACGGCTTGGCGAAGAGAAATGGTGAAGAGGCCAATAGCCACGGAGACGAGAATGCCGAGCAGGACGGGAATGAGCATGAAGATGAGCTGGGGGCCTAGAGGCGAAGTGATGGTAAGCCCCGCAATGGCAACACCGCCGGCGATGGCGGTGAAAAGGTCAGAAACGGAGAAGTGAGCAGCAGGGTTAATGGTGCCATTTTGGATGACGGTTTCTGCTACGCTATTGTATAGTCCATGGATACTGGCACCAAGTACGTTAGAGACGTCAACGGCGAGGGCACAGATGAAGAAGCTGATATTGATGAGAATGGCGGCGACGATGATTCTGGGGAGGGCACGCTTAATGCCGTAATTAGAGATGCCGATACCAGTAACTTGAGAATAAATAATTACGATGATAAAGACGACAAAGACGATATTAGAGAGATTACGCATATACTCCCAGATGATGCGGATGGGGGAGTTTTGATCAGAAGTGAGTGGCTTGATGACCAGAAAGTCTTCAATCGCTTCATAGAGAGTGTCAACGATATTAGCAATAAAGCCAGAGGTAGGACAGACGAGCCAGCTAATTTCGCCGACTTGATCAAAACAGCTGGCTTGGTCGCCGGTGTTCTCATCAGTGGTAGGATCGGTGGCGGTGCCGACAGCCTCAGGATCTTCGGGGTTCTCGGTGGTTTCGGAAGTGATGGGAGCGAGCTGATCCTCAGGGGCAGCAAGAACAGGGGCGGAAGTAAAAGTAAAAACGCTAAAAATGGCAAAAATTAGCCCAGATACAATGGAAAATAGCTTACGGCTTAAGTTCTCTCTTAACCTCTGCATAATAACTTCTTAAATTTATACTTACATTATACCACACATAAGCGTAATAGTCAATAGGTTTAACATATTTATAGAGATGAGGTAACGGCAATGCTTTATCTTTTAAAAAGTGTGGTATTATAGAAGTATGAGAAAGAAAATTTTCGTACTCTTAGGGGTGATAATGACAGTAATGGTGGGCCTGACGTGGTTAGCTCCAGCAAGTGCCCAGGCAGCTAATTTTACCGAAGGTGATGGATGTACCAAGGGTTTTTTGGGATTTAGGCCATGGTATCAGGGGCTACCAAAAGGAGATGGAGACAATTGCACCGTAGCTTCTCCGACAGAGGATCAGATGCCGGCGTTTGTCTGGACTATCATCTTAAACGTATTGGCAAGTTTATTTGGGGTGATTGGTTATCTCTCTATCATCTTTGTAGTGTATGGGGGCTTCCTCTTTATTATGGCACACGGTGATCCAGGTAAGGTGGCGAAGGGTAAGAAAACTTTAACCGCAGCGGTGATTGGCGTGGGTATTTCCCTGCTGGCGGCGGTGATTGTTAATACTATAACAGGTGTCTTAACAGGAGCATTCCAATAAATGAAAGAGATATTGAAAATTTTTGCAGATGAGCAATGGGTGAATAATATCCCCAATACTAACGACGAGCAATTTAACATTAATTTTGTCCTGAACTGGATTTATACTATTGTGGGGCTGGTGGCGGTGGTTTATATCGTGTATTCGGCTTCGGCATATTTAACTTCTCAGGGAGATCCGGGCAAGATTAAGCAAGCGAGCCAGTCCATAGCCTTTGCGGTGGTGGGGCTTTTAGTAGTGTTGCTGGCGGCAGTGATAACTAACTTCGTGTTTGACGCGGTAGGAAAATAAAATGAAGAGGTTTATGAGCGTAATCATGGCGGGGCTAGTAGTGATGATACTAGGTGGTGCGCCGGCCTATGCAGACCAATACAATGCCATTTGTGACGACACTAATTTAGATGACACTATTAAGAGTGACGTTTGTGGGGAGACCGTGAGAGACGATCGGTCAATTGTGGACATCGTGCAGACCTTGGTGGGGGTGGCGATGGCAATACTGGGGACGGTGGCGGTATTTGTGCTGGTGATTGCTGGGCAGAGATATATTACCGCGGCAGGAGATCCGGGTAAGTTGAAGTCGGCTAAGGATATGCTAACTTGGGGAATTGTGGGGCTATTAGTGGCGGCAATGGCTTATGCGATTGTGGCATTTGTAGCGTCAGCAGTGGGGTAAAGAAGTACTTTTATGCTTGCATAAGCAAAGTGAGTGTGATATAGTTTTATTAAGGTAATTTAAGGAAAATAAGGATGAAAATTACAGAGAAAGTAAAGATTGCAGTAGCAGTATTAGCCGTAATGGCAATGTCTGTGGTGGCTTTGCCTGCTGGCGTGGCACATGCAGACACCAAGGCAACGCTAGACAAAAAGACTGCCCAGAGCTATTTTAATGGCAATACAGATGATAAGCAGCTGATGAACACACTAAATACCATCATTAATGTGGCGATTGGTTTGATTGGCTTTATCGCGGTGGTGGTGATTATTCTAGGTGGTGTGCAATATACTACTTCTGCCGGTGATGCTGGTAAGGTGAAGAAGGCTAAGGATACCATCATGTACGGTATTATCGGTCTTGTGATTGCGCTGCTGGCCTTTGCAATTGTGAACTTCATCCTGGGCAACGTCTTTGCTTAAATTATAGAGAGGCTGATAAAAGAGGTCTTCCTTGGAAGGCCTCTTTTTGGTATGATAAATGTATAAGGAGAAATACCTAATGAAAAAAATCATAATTGGTGCAATAAGCTTGGCAGTGATGCTGGCGGGGCTGGTGGCGGCACCAGTGGGGGCGGTGAAGTGTCCAGCGGGTGCACCAGTGGCAGAGGCTAGTTCTTATGCGGAATGTAATTTGGCTAAGCCTGAGGATGGCAGCAAGAGTTTATGGGATACGGTAGACAACATCATCAATATAATCTTAGCGGTGCTTGGTATAGCAGCCGTAGTAGTGATTATCTATGGTGGCGCCAATATACTACTCTCGCAGGGTGACCCGGGCAAGATTAAGAAAGGTAAAGATGCGATTCTTTATGGGCTGATTGGTCTTGTGATTGCGCTGTTGGCCTTTGCGATTGTGAACTTTGTCTTAAGCGGAGTGTTTGGTGGGGGTGAAACCAGTGGCACTGGTGATGCTGGCGGGGTGCCGGAGTAGGATTTAAGATGATTAATAAGAAAGGAGAAAGGAAAATGAAAAAATTAATAATTGGAGCAATTAGTGCAGCGATGGTGCTGGTGGGGCTAATGGCAGTGCCAGTGGGGGCGGCAACGTGTCCAGCGGGAACACCAAAAGAGGGTCAGAATGTGACGAGCATTGCGCAGTGCAGCATGAACGCCGATTCAAGTACGCCCAACAACTTGTGGGATACGATAAACGCAATTATTAACGTGATG
>JAFRAP010000053.1 GCA_017405345.1 Candidatus Saccharimonadota bacterium | reverse complement strand
GGCTGGTGGCGCAGCTATTACGCCACTTTATAACGCAGATGGTACTTTGAGAATCTATAAGGGGGAATAACAGCTTAGCGTCGTCTTAATAGACGGCGCTTTTTTATTGGTTTTTGGGGGTGGTTAAGGGGTTGATTTTTTATTATTAAAGAGGTAAAATAGGGAGAGAAAACGTAAAGTTGAGGTAAAGATGGCTGAGAAAAAGTCGGATAATTATGACAGCTCAGAAATTCAGGTACTAGAGGGGCTAGAGCCGGTACGGGTGCGGCCGGGGATGTATATCGGGTCTACAGGTTATGACGGTCTACATCACTTGATAAAGGAAATCGCCGATAACTCCATTGACGAGGCGATTGCCGGAGAAGCAACCAAGGTTGTAATTACGCTGTTAAAAGATGGGGGAGTGAAGGTAGAGGACGACGGGCGTGGTATCCCGGTAGATATTCACCCTAAGACTAAGAAGTCCACCCTAGAGACGGTGCTGACGGTGTTGCACGCTGGTGGTAAGTTTGGCGAAGGTGGTGGATATAAGGTATCATCTGGCCTTCATGGTGTGGGTTCTTCGGTGGTAAATGCGCTGTCTACCCGGATGATCGCAGAAGTTTACAGAGACGGTAAGATTCACCACATTGAATTTGATACGGGTAAGCCGGTGGCGCCGCTTTCTGTGAAAGGCAAGACAGAGAAGCGAGGCACTTCCATCATCTTTTATCCTGACCCAACGATTTTTAAGGAAACTACAACCTTTGATTACTCCTGGGTGGTACATTATGCACGCCATCAGGCTTATCTGACAAAGGGGATTTTAATAGAAGTAATTGACGAGCGTACAGATAAGCGGGAGTCGTTCTACTTTGACGGTGGCATTAAATCTTATGTGAAGCGCCTAAATAATGGTAAAGAAGTACTATCGGGCGACATTTTTTACGTAGAGAAGAAGGTGGCGGACTCTGAGGTGGAGATTGCCGTGCAATATAACGACACCTTTGCCGAGACGATGAAACCCTTTGCTAACAACGTGCTTACTCCTGATGGGGGGACGCATGTGGTAGGGTTCCGTACGGCACTGAATCGTGTGATAAATGACTATGCGCGCAAGAACGGCCTCCTAAAGGAGAAAGAAGATAACCTGACTGGCGACGATATTAAAGAGGGCCTAACAGCTGTGATTTTAGTGAAACTGCCGAATCCAGAGTTTGAGGGCCAGACGAAGAACAAGCTGGGTAATCCAGAAGTGAGAAGCTATGTGGATAAGGTAATGAGCGAATACTTTGCTTATTATCTGGAAGAAAATCCAGCTGTAGCCAAGAAAATCGTGGGGAAGGCTACGCTGGCAGCGCGAGCACGCAAAGCAGCCCGGGCAGCGCGCGATAACGTAATCAGGAAGGGGGCATTTGAGGGGCTGAATTTGCCGAGTAAGCTGGCAGATTGCTCTTCTCGCGACCGTACGGAGTGTGAGCTATTTATCGTAGAGGGTAACTCTGCGGCTGGCTCTGCTAAGGAAGGCCGCGACAGTAAAATCCAGGCAATCTTACCCCTGCGCGGTAAGGTGTTAAACACCGAGCGAGCGCGGCTTGATAAGATGTTTGCTAATGCAGAGCTGGTATCTTTGATAAAGGCGATGGGAGTGGGGATTGGTGAGCAATTTGATATGGCTGGGCTACGTTATCATAAGGTGGTCTTTATGACTGATGCCGATGTGGACGGTGCACATATTTCTACACTGCTACTCACCTTTTTCTTCCGCTATATGCCAGAGGTTATAAAGGCGGGGCATGTGTATCTAGCTAAGCCGCCGCTCTTTGGCCTGATCAAGGGGACGGGCGCCACACGTAAGATTGAATATATCTATGACGAAGCAGCACTAGAGAAGCGCCTAGCAGAGAAGATTGAGGAGCGTCGCAAGGCCGGTACTAATATAAACGAAGACGACGAGCGCTTTAAACAGGCGGGGTACACTCAGCAGCAACGCTTTAAGGGTTTGGGTGAGATGGATGCCACACAGCTCTGGGAGACCACGATGAATCCAGCTAACCGCACACTGATAAGAGTAAACATAGATGATGCAGAGAAGGCAGATGCCATCTTTACTAAATTGATGGGGGATCAGGCAGATTTGCGTAAAAATTTCATACAGTCTATGGCGAGTACCGTTAACTTGGATGATTTGGACTTTTAGGATTTAAGGAGAAAGTATGGTAGAGAAGAAGAATAACCCAGAAGAAGAAAAAATCAGTAAGGTAGGTGGCGTGCCAGATGCAGCGGATGACCGCGGGGTGGACGAGGCGATGAGCGAAGAAATGATTAGCACCACTGGTGATAAGGGCACAGATGCCGAGAAGCCAGCAGTAGTAGACCAAGATGGTGTGGAGCTGCGCACTGTAGAGCAGACGATGGAGAATTACTTCTTGCGCTACTCTATGTCCGTAATTATTGACCGAGCGCTACCTGATGTACGAGATGGCCTAAAGCCGGTGAACCGCCGTATTCTCTATGCGATGCAGAAAAACGGCTGGAAGGCGCCCCATGCCACGGTGAAATCCGCACGTATCGTGGGTGATGTGATGGGTAAATACCACCCACATGGTGATTCATCCATCTATGATGCAATGGTGAACTTAGCTCAGCCCTGGAAGATGCGCTATACTCTGGTGGAGGGGCAGGGTAACTTTGGCTCAATGGATGGAGATGAGCCGGCTGCGATGCGCTACACTGAGGCGCGGATGGACAAGATGGGGGCGGAGCTGCTGGCTGATATAGAGAAGGAAACAGTAGATTTTAGAGATAACTTTGATGGCACAGAGCAGGAGCCGGTGGTGCTGCCAGCGGCAGTGCCGAATATCCTCTTGAACGGTCAGATGGGTATTGCGGTTGGTATGGCTACTAATATTCCACCACACAATCTGGGGGAAGTGGTGGATGCGACGGTGGCGCAGATTGACGATCCAGAAATTTCTCTAGAAGGCTTAATGAAGTACGTGAAGGGGCCAGACTTCCCGACTGGGGCAGAAGTTTATGGTGGAGAGCCGATGAAACAGGCTTATGCCACAGGTAAAGGTTCTGTAACTATTCGGGCGGTGGCGAATATTGAAGAGCGTAAGAATGGCCGCTATAACATTGTGATTACTGAAGTGCCGTATGGCATGAGTAAAGAGGGCTTTATAGAGAAAGTGCGCCAACTGGTACTAGATAAGAAGCTGACTCATATTGCTGATGCGCGGGACGAGTCTGCACGAGGTAAAATCCGGGTGGTGGTGGAGCTAAAGAAAGATGCCTTCCCCAAGAAAATCTTAAATCAGCTCTATAAGATGACGGATTTGCAGACGTCATTCCACTATAATGTGCTGGCACTGGTGGATGGGATTCAGCCACGAGTGATGGGGCTCAAAGAGATTTTAGCGGAGTTTATTAAGCATCGGCAGAAGGTGATTCGCCGCCGCACAGAATATGACCTGCGCAAAGCTAAGGAGCGTGCGCACATCTTAGAGGGATTAAAGATTGCGCTAGACAATATTGATGCAGTGATTAAGACCATCCGGGAATCTTATGATGACGCAGATAAACAGCTGATGAAGAAGTTTGGCCTCTCTGAGATTCAGGCGGCAGCGATCCTCGCGATGCAGCTGCGCCGCCTGCAAGGGTTAGAGCGTGATAAGATTGAGCAAGAGCTAAAAGAGCTGCACGAGCTAATCAAGAAGCTAGAGGCAATTCTGGCAGATGAGAAGGAAGTGCTGCGGGTAGTGAAGGAAGAGTTGCTAGCGATGAAGGAGAAGTACGGAGATAAGCGCCGCTCTAAGATTATCAATCACGAGGTAGGGAAGTTCTCTGAAGAAGAGCTAATCCCAGAGGAAGAGTCAGTAATTTTGCTGACTACAGAGAACTACATGAAGCGGGTGCCGCAGGCAGACTTCCGCCGGCAGAACAGAGGCGGCAAGGGCAAGCGTGGTATGACCACCAAAGAAGAAGATGTGATTGCCCAGATTGTGACGGCTAGCTCGCATGATTTTCTGCTATTCTTTACTTCTCAGGGGCGAATTTTCCGTATGAAGGCTTACGAAGTGCCGCAGGCATCTTTGGCGGCTAAGGGAACGGCGGCGGTGAATATGCTAAATATGCACCCAGAGGAGAAAATCACCGCGATTATTAAACAGGGCGATGAACTGGGGAAGGATGGCTACCTCTTTATGGCGACCAAGAAGGGCACCATTAAGAAGACATCAATAAAAGATTACGAGAATATTCGGGCTAACGGTTTAATCACGATTAAGTTAGACGCAGGTGATGAATTAAAGTGGGTGAAGGGCACTACTGGAGCCAATGATATCGTTATCTCTACTTCAGCGGGGCAGGCGATTCGCTTTAACGAGAAGGACGTGCGCGGCATGGGCCGGGCGGCACGTGGGGTGCGAGGGATGCGTTTGCGTCCACGAGATGAGATTGTGGGTATGGACGTGGTGACAGATCCAGACCAGAAGCTTTTGGCTATCTCTGCTAATGGCTATGGTAAGGCTACTCTTGTATCTAACTTCCCAGCACACAAGCGTGGTGGCGTGGGAATTAAGGTGGCGGCGGTGACGGCTAAAACTGGGCCGATTGTGGCGGTACATACGCTAGACCCACTGGCTAAGGAAGTAATCATGATGTCTACTAAGGGCCAGGCTATTCGGGTGGCGATGAAGGAGATCCCCACACTGGGCCGGGCTACACAAGGTGTGCGCATTATGAAGATGGCAGAGGGGGACACAGTGGCAAGTATTGGGATTGTGCTGCCAGAGGAAGAGAAAGAAGAAGCTTAGGGTTTAATAAGTGGTATTAGCACCATGCGATTATGTATGGCAGCATTACTGCTGCGGTGGTGATTAAAATATTGTGAGCGTTATTAGTGTAAACTACATGAAAAAATAAGCTCAAGCAAGAAAAAGATTTTACAGGGGTGGAGTGGGAGTTTTCCACAAGTTTATTCCACTAGTGGTTGCAAGTTTTTGAAAAATTTTGTTACACTCTGGGCATTATAAAAACTAAATGAGGTGTAACCTTATGAAAAACAAATTAAAAATTTTTATGAGTGTGGGGTTAATGGCAGGGCAGATGCTTGGTGGGGCGGGAGCGGCGCTGGCAGCAGGTGGGACAAGACTGAATAGCGTGATGATTCCTATTAGTACGGCTGGCCCAGAAGCTTATATTAAACAGATTAACCTGGATGCAGATACGGTGAACTTTTATTATTTAGACCAAGGTGGTAAAGGTGGGGCGGAGTTTACCAACCTTAATATAGTTTGGCCGCGTAATACCGAGGAGCTGAGGGCGGAGCGGCCTACTGCGGTGGGAGATGAGGGGCTGAACTTTGATGAGCTGGCGATGGACCTTGGCTATAATAATCCTTGGTGGGCAGGGCTACATTATAATGTGAGAAAGCCGCAGATTAGCAGTGGTGGGGAGCTGACGACGGTGGCACAGTGGTCGGATTATTATCAGCTGAAGGATAATCGGGATAGTATATTATATTATTCGCTAGAGCTAACAGAGAATGGTACGCAGAAGTATTGGATTGGTAAGGCGGATTATAGCAAGTGTATGAGGTATTATCAGCCGGGAGTGATTTGTGAGGCGGAGATTCAGGAGAATGGTGAGGTGAAGTACGTGCCGTTTCTAAATGGGGAGATGGTGGAAATGGTAGAAGAAAAAGGTGGTGAGGATGGTAAAAATGGTGATGCTGAGAATGATGGTGGTGGTGTGAGTGACGTTGATGACGTTGATGGCACTGGTAGCGAAGGCAGTGAAGATGAGACTATAAACAATGAAAACAAGAATGAGGAGGCTGCTAATGGTGAAGAGAAAATAGAAAAAGCTGAACAAGTTATTGAAACAGCGAGTAAAACTATAAAAACACCAGAGCCGGTGCTGTTGGCAGGGGTGAAAAGTGCGGTGATAGACAGTGGTAGCGGTGGCCAGTGGGTGACGACGGATGCAAATGTGGCTGGTGCGGAAAATGAGTATGAAGTAAACGATGAAAGTGCGGAAGCTGAGGCAGCAGAAATACCGGTGACAGAGGATAGGGATAACGCGGTGGTGGACTTTACTGCGGATACAGCGATGGATGTGCCGGAGCTAGGCAAGGAGAAGTCTTATTGGGGCTTGGTGCTGGGGGCAATGGCAGCGGCAGCGGCGGCATTGATGATCTGGTGGTGGATTATCTTGCCAATTATAAAGCAAAAAAAGGAAGAAGACGAGAAAAATGAAACGTCGGCAAAATAAATAAAAAATAGTGTATAATGAGGGTATGGAAAACGGTGTTTTTATAATCATAGCCTTTATATTAGGGTGGCTGGTGGCGCAGCTTACTAAAGTAATTCTTGCACTGGTGGAGAGAGGGAAACTGAGTGGCAAGGAATTTTTAGCACTCATCATGAAATCTGGGGGGATGCCCTCTTCACATACGGCCTGCTTAACGGCAGCAACCTTAATGATTGGCCTGATGCAGGGCTTTACCTCGCCGCTGTTTGCCTTTGCGGTGTGTATGGATGCAATCGTAATTTATGATGCACTGAACGTGCGCTATGCAGTGGGGGAGCAGGGGAAGTTCTTAAACGCACTGGCGGCGGTGGCAAAGAAGGGGCGCAAGAAGAAGAGCGAGCAGCAGGCCGTGAAGGTGATAGAAGGGCACAAAGTACCAGAGGTATTAGTAGGGCTTTTAATGGGACTAATTGCTTGCTTTATTGCAACGATGATTTTGGCGGCGCTGGGCTGGCCGATGTAGGTTTTTTTGGAGATTTTTTGAAAAAAGTTGAAAAAACCCTTGACAGTTTTTAACAGATAAGATAATATGAGAAATAGTCTAAGAACTGCGAGAGGCATTATTTGGAGTTGCTTAGAAATTCTTTAACAGTTTAGTTGTGCAATTATCATCGTAAGACCTTGTCTCTGAGAAAGCTACGCTTTCTCTCGACTACGGTCTTTCGATAACAAAGAGAACTTCGTTCTTAAATTATTACTTCGTAATAATTTAAAAATCTTCGATTTTTCTTTGTCATCGTCAGTTATTTTATGAGTTTTATCGAACTTGAAACTTTAATGG
>JAFRAP010000052.1 GCA_017405345.1 Candidatus Saccharimonadota bacterium | reverse complement strand
TGGTGGAGCTGCCGGATACTGCCTCCGGGTCCGAAAAATTAACGATGTTACCATTCTACACGCTTAGTTTGCTGTTTTAACTTGGCAAAACTCACAGGGAACAACAAACGAACCTGAAAGTGCTGCAGACTTGATCTTAGGCTGCCCCTAGTCAGGGGAGCAGCAGCGTCCTCATAAGTATGATGACCTTGCAGCTATGAGAAATTACTACAGAGGCCAGCCTAAGTTAAATTAGGCGAAAGCAGGTGCGTAAAGCACGTGCTTGGAAGTTTTAGCTTCACTTATTCAATACTTACGGTATCAAACGGCGTGCCTGATAACTGTTAATAATCCGTCTAAGCTTTGTCAGCCCCAACTGATGTAATTGTAGCATGAAATATGAGGAAAAGCAAGAGAGGAATACTAAATAACAGAGAGAGACAGCGATGTGTAGAGAAGAGACAGCTAGAAAAACAGAGAGGAGCGTGGTATAATAAGGGAAGTAGCGGGAGCTAAGTAGCTTAGAAAAGGAGGTGGTAAAGTGTTGTTAAAAAGTCTATTACAGGGTATTGATGAAGCAGAACGGCGAAAGCGAGAACGACTAGAAGCAAGACTAGATGCAGAACGTACGAAAGGGCTAGCAGAGATAATCTTCTGGAAGAACGAGGAGCTAAGCAAGATTACACGACAGGAATGGATTGAGGAGTACTGGTATTATAAAGAGCGTCTAAAGGAAGCAATAGACTCTAAATATGAGGATTCAGTCTGGACAGAATTAGACTTATATTTGGAGAAAATCGGGAGCTTCAATGAAGACGAGCTGGCATATATGCCGACGACACAGCTAGAGATAATTGTAAAGTGTATGAAGTCTGCAGTAGAGCAACAGAAGCCCCTTTTTCAGTCGGTGAGAGACCTTTAATACAAAAGAGTAAAATGGTGGCCAGATGGCCGCCATTTTAACTGGATAAAAATATAGTATACGTTGATAAAAATACAACATTTAGAACAAAATGATTGTACAGATATAAATGGGTAAAAAATGGGGTTTTGTTGTAATAAAAACATTAAAAAACTTGTACAAAACTATTGAAAAAATGAACCGCTTATGCTAGTATAAAGGACAGATGGCAAAACTAAATCGGGACGATTTAGGAAGACCAGATAAAAACAAAAAGAAAGGAACAAAATGAAGTACAAATAACAGAACGATTTAGCGGGTCTAAATGGTAATTTCTAGCCATAAATTACAAATAGGAATTACCAGAAGCTCCGTTAAAGGATAAGCGGAAGGGAAACCAGAAGCGAACCAAAAACGTAGAGCGCGTTAGCAAAAACACCCTATTAGCACCTTAAATCAGAAAAAATAGGGAAGTAAAACTAACAAGGATTTGCTCCACCAAGTGTGGAGCGGTCAAAGCCACAGAGTGGTGAGAGTTGCGGCCTAAAGTAATGTATAAATTGCCGGATAACTCCCCACTCTTGGCCCATTTCAAGAGTGATCTTGGCCAAGGGGGAAGAAAGGGGGCTTCTTGTGGGAGAGACAAATCGTGCTATAATCAGGTTATGGTAAACCGTTTAATCATCTTGTTTAGCCTGGTGGCGTTGATTGTTATTATGGTTATGTTGAATTTAACATCCCCAGCGGAGATTGGTCCGTTAGGGGTTTTAGTATTTTTTACAATGATTTACATAGTGGTGCTAGGTGTGGCGACAGGTTTGGTGGCACTGATGCGACGGGTAACAGGGCATAAAAATGGGATGCGCCGAAAGGATTACTTCTTTGCGGCGGTAATAGCCTTTGGGCCGATCATGTTGCTCCTAGTGCAGTCCTTTGGCTCGTTTAGCCTCTGGACGGTGGGACTGACGGTGATGTTTGTGGTGCTGGGGTGCTTCTTGGTAAGTAAAAAGACGTGATTTAGGGGTAAAAAGCCAAGAAAGAGACTAGACAAGATGAAGATGCTTGTGCTAAAATTAAGGTTATGGAAAACGTCGGAGAGGTACCGAATACTTTTGAGCAGGATTTTGGTCCGAGCGAATTTGAGCAGCGAGCAGAACAGAGGCGGTTTGGCGGTCAGGCGGAACTCGGGAGAGAGACATTGGGGGCGATGCCATTTGCTAACGCTGCACCAGAGGCAGGAGCAAGCGCGTCAGAGCTGGGGTATGGAGATGCGAATGCCCTTGTAACAGAGGTGGATGGGCAGATAGTGGGAACAGATTTGACCAAAGAGGTGAAGCGCAATAATGAGCGACTAACTAAAAACACCATAAAAGAGGTGGAAAAGATTGGAGAACAGATTAGCAAGGATCCACATGATGGCACGCTCAAGTTTAGCGCGGCAAGGAATGCTTACCTATGGAAGGCATTTAACAGGGTAATTGGCGAGCGTAATGACGGCAGTAAGCAAGAGAGCATGAATATCGCTGGATCACACAGCCCGGTATCAGGGGTGATGCCTGGCATGACTCCTGGGATGATGCAGGGTGCGGCACAAGATGCAAATAGCCCAGAACAGGGGAAGGTGGCGTAGTATGAGCGGGGTGGTCGTCTGTATAATTCTTTTAATCGTAATCATTGTTGCAGGGGTGGTGGCGTGGACACTTTACACGCGAACCGAACAAAAAAATAAAGCCTACGAGCGTGCGCTAAAGATGGTGCCGATGCTGATTCACTTGCCACCTTCTACGGATGATATTCAGGGGAACGGGCGAGATGAGCGAGATGTCACCAATGAGGCGATTTCTGAGGCGCAGGTGATGTACTCTATCATCGCTTCTACTTTGACGAAAGGGTTAAAGGGCAAGATTTATGGCCAAAAGCACATCTCTTTTGAGATCGTATCAGTGGGCGGATTGGTAAAATACTATGCGCTGGTGCCAGCAGTATTAACAGAGACGGTGAAGCAGGCAGTAGTATCTGCCTACCCAACGGCGCGTCTAGAGGAGACAGACGAGGAAAACATCTTCTCAAAACAGGGAGGAATAGCTGGAGTGGTGGGGGGAGAACTGAGGCTAAAGCGAGAATACGCCTATCCGATTGCTACCTATGAGGATGCCAAGTGGGATGCCACGGCGGCTATCTTAAACGCCTTTTCTAAGGTGAAGGATGGTGAGGGGATGGCAGTGCAAGTGATGTTCAGGCCGACTGACCCAAAGTGGTCTGAGGTGGCAAAAGAAATGGTGCAGAACGTAAAGGACGGAAAAGAGGGCTGGAACGGCAGCAATGCGCCGATGAAGGTACTAAACTTCTTTAAAGACATTATAGAGGCGCCATTTAGAGTGCCAGATATGCATCAGTATGATGAGGAGAAGGCCAAGACGCAACTGACGCAGTTGCAGCAAGATGAAATCTCTGCAATAGAGAATAAGATGAAGTACCCGGCCTTTGAGACGCTGATACGGGTGATAGCCAGCTCAGAGAATAGACCGCGCTCTGAGGCACTCCTGGGTGGCCTGGTGGCGGCTTTTTCACAGTTTGACTCGCCAACGTTAAATGGTTTTCAGTACGATATGCTAAAAGATGAGAAGAAGCTGGCAAAAGATTATGTATTTAGAGATTTTCCTCAGAGACAGCGTTCAAATATCTTGAACAGTGTAGAGCTGGCTTCTATCTTTCACTTGCCGGCGCAGAATAGTATCCCAACTTCTCAGGTGGAGCGGCAGCTAACAAAGCAGGTGGATGGGCCGGCTAAGCTGGTGACAGAGGGTGTGCTCTTGGGCGTGAACGAGTTTAGAGGTGAGCAGAAACAGATACGTCTCTCTGAAAATGATCGCCGCCGCCACACTTATGTGATTGGTGCTACGGGTATGGGTAAGTCGGTATTCTTAAAGAATGTGGCTTATCAAGATATGATGGACGGGCGAGGCTTTGCCTTTATAGATCCGCACGGGGATGTGACAGAGGAGCTGCTGTCTATGGTGCCACCAGAGAGGATTGATGATGTAATTTACTTTGACCCAGGGGATCTAGAGAATCCGATTGGCATGAATATGTTTGAATTTGACTCGCCAGACCAAAAAGACTTTATCATCCAAGAGGGAATAAACATGCTTTACTCCCTGTATGACCCAGGGCATACTGGTATCTTTGGGCCAAGAGGTGAGCACATGTTCCGTAATGCGGCGCTACTCTTAATGAGCGACCCAGCGGGGGCAACTTTCATTGATATTCCAAGGGTGTTTATTGATCCGGAATTTGTAAAGAGTAAGCTGCAATATGTAACAGATAAGACAGTGTATGACTATTGGACGAAGGAATTCCCAGCGTCGCAGAAGAGCAACGATGCGGGTGAAGTGACGACATGGTTTGTGTCTAAGTGGGGGCCGTTCCTCTCTAATATGATGATGCGAAATATCCTTGGCCAGGTGAAGAGCGGCTTTAACCTGCGAGAGATTATGGATAACAAGAAGATTCTCTTGGTGAATCTGTCTAAGGGTAAGATGGGCGAGCTGAACTCTAAGCTGCTGGGTATGATTTTTGTGATGAAGTTCCAGACGGCAGCGATGAGCCGGGTGGATACACCAGAGGATGAGAGAAATGACTTTTGCTTGTTTGTGGATGAGTTCCAAAATTTCTCTACAGAGAGCTTTGAGAGCATATTATCTGAGGCAAGGAAGTTCCGGCTGAATCTGTTTGTGGCGAACCAGTTTATGACGCAGCTGACAGATAAAATCAGGGAAGGATTACTGGGTAACGTGGGTACAATTGTGGCAGGGCGCGTGGGTATTACAGATGCGGAGCTACTAGAGAAGGCCTTTTTGCCGACGTTTAACGCAGAAGACATCCACAAGCAGCCAAATTTTCATGCCATTACTTCTGTAATGATGTTTGGAATGCCAACATCGCCCTTCACGATGAGGCTATTGCCACCTATGGGAGAAGAAAATAAAGAAGTATTTGAGAGCTTAAAGATGTACACAGCGACCAAATACGGGCGGCCGCGAGCAGAGGTGGATGCAGAGATAAATGCACGCCTTGCCGGGAACCAGGAGATGCAAGAAGCGGCGGCGGGGAAGAGTTTCTTGGATTCTTGGATGGAAAAGAAAAAGCAGATAGGCGCTGATAAAATGCCGCTAGAAGCTATTGAGAAGCTCGTAGAGGCGCCTG
>JAFRAP010000051.1 GCA_017405345.1 Candidatus Saccharimonadota bacterium | reverse complement strand
TCACCGAGCAGTTCTTCACCAATGCCGGCTCTGGCACTTTCTTAAAGGGAAACAACGTTTCTGGTGGCGGCGACCTATTAATCGCTTCTGACGATTCTAAATGGACTAAATCTGGCAATACCTGGACTTACACCTTTAGCGTCCCCAATGACATCACCGCTCTTACCACTTACGAGGACAACGTTCCAGGTTATAGTAGCGACGCCACCAAGGCCAACCCTAAAGACGTCGTTAACGACGCCGCCACCATTAATAACACCGTTTCCACTCGCACCATTAATCTCACCAAAACTTGGGACGATACCGGCCATGCCGACGCTCGCCCCAGCACCATTAATGCCCGTCTTTTCACTATCAATATGAACACCGGCCAGTTCCAAACCGTTGCCAATGTTAATCAATGGACTAAATCCGGCAATACCTGGACTGCCTCTGTTACTATCTCTGACTCTGGCGATATTTACATGTACGAGGATTCCGTTACCGGCTATCTTTCCAGTGTTACCCCAGGCAATCCAGTTTTAATTGACCCAGCTACTAATGCCGCCACCATTACCAATACTTACATCCCCTCACCAAAGACCATCACCATCACCAAGCAGTGGGTAGGCGATACCAATAACACCAGCCTCCGCCAAAAGCCCACCGTCCACCTCGTCGCTCGCGACAATCGCACCCCAGCTGGTGCCACGCTCAAAACTCTCAAAAGCTCCTTTGCTAATGATATCAACACCATCACTAATAACACCCCCATCCTTCATCTTTATTTCTATTCTAACGGTCATTTCCCGTCTGGCTACAACACTCTAACTCAGCTCCAAACACTACCTCACGCTGATGTTTCCGAGGCCAAAGACAATTCTATTATCGCCTATTATAACAGCTCTGCTAATGCCATCTATATTCGTAGTCAAGACCAAATCACCGCTCCACAATATGCTAATGGACTATTTGGTGGTGGTGGAATCGATAATTATAGCAAAACTTGCATCCAATCATCTAGCTCTACTCCAGGTTCAACCGCTACCAACGCTCTTGGGCTTCTCCAAACTCTAGACATTTCTGAGCTAGACACCAGCCAGACTACTTACATGTTTGGTATGTTGTATGGGCTATCTCACGTCTCTTCTTTAGACATTTCTAATTTTGACTTTAGCAATGTCACTAGCACCAACAGCATGTTCCGCTGTAACACTTCTCTCACTACCATCTATGCTCCCAGCAACCTCAATCTCAGCAACATCAGTAACACCGCCGACATGTTTACCGGCGACACCAACCTCATCGGTGGTAACGGCACCACTTACAACAGTAGCTACACCGATGGTACTTATGCCCGCACTGATGCTTCTGGTGCTCCTGGTTACTTTACCACCATCCTTGACCCTGCCGACTATCAATTTGTCTCTGGCGCTAATTGGAATACTTCTACCGGGCCAAATACCTGGACTTACCAATTCACTGTCCCAAATAACGATCTCGTCTATGAAGTTTATGAAGACCCCGTTGATAAATACAACGGTGATACCTACACCGACAGTCGCAAGACCGTAGGTGAAAGCGGCGCCACCATCGTCAATACCTTAGGTACCCAAGAAATCACCGTCACCAAGGTCTGGAATGACGGCGGCAGCAGTAACCGCCCCAGCACCATCACTGCCTACTTAGCCAAGCCTAATATCCAAAACGTCACTGGCGGTAACTGGTCTTCTTCACTAGGCAACACTACCTTTAGCGCCAACTCTCTCACCGTTCTAGCTACTTCTGGCACCTGGACAGATAACGGTGATAATACTTGGGAATATGTCTTTAATATCACCGCCGGTGAAGACGCAGCTAACCTCGTCGTCTATGAAGATGATATCCCTGGCTATACTGGCGATGCCACCATCACCTCACCAAAAGCCATCCCCGCTAATAAGTCCGTCACCATCACTAATATCGCCGGGCACTTTGATGTCAACTTAAAGAAACAGGTTACTGGCAACCTCGGCGTCACCACCGACACTTTCAACTTTAACTTTAAGATTTATGATAATAATGGCACTCAGCTCACCGGCGATTTTGCCGCCACTATTAACGGCGTCCGCCAGACCATCACCTTTGGCGCGGATGGCTATTCTGGCACCTTCGCCCACGGCGACACCATCACCGTGCACGACCTACTCACCGGCTATAGTTACACCATCACCGAGGCAGACACCGCCTATTCCGAATCTTACAAAATCACCACTACTGGCGGCACTGTGCTCGTCCCCACCACAAACGGTCTTTCTGCTAGCCGCTCACTAATGAACGAGTCCCAAATCGTTACCTTTGAAAACAACCTAGAAAAAACCAGCACCGGCATTAGCACCGATATTCTCATTTACCTCATCTTGTTACTCATTATCATCAGCTTCTTTGGCGGCCATCAAATCATGGTTCAGCACCACCATAACAAGCGCCTAGCCGGCCAAACTTTCATCTCACTAGATTAATCCTGGCGGAAGCGGGGAGATTCGAACTCCCGAGACGGTTAACCCGCCCACACGATTTCGAGTCGTGCGCCTTCAACCACTCGGCCACGCTTCCGCCTCTAATCTTACCACAAAAGAAAAACTTAGTTAATCTTCTATGCTCAACATGAAGTTGTTTTGCTAAAAGTATATCAAGCCGTTGAACAGTATGGCTGTCTACTGGCTAATGAATACACGCCACCCCATAACCATCGTTAGCACCGCTCCCAGAATATCTAATGATATCTCCACTTTTGATATTCTCTACTAAATAATCTTTGATAACATTGCCACCAGTGCTAATAGTGAACAGCGTTCTAATATTTTTATTTCCTACGGTTATGCTGCCATTATAAACGCGCGCTATAATCATTCTACAATCTTGAGTAAACGCATACGACAGGCTAGTACCCTGACTCCAATTAAACAAGAGGTTCGCTTGGATGTCCCGCCCACTCACCTGCTGCCTGGTATGGTAACCTTCGGCAACAGTGAGGGTACTTCCATCACTACTCCAGGTCAGGCCGGCATCAGCGGTGTTCTCTGTGGCGGTTTTGCTGGTATCGTATTGAACGGTGTAGCTGGGCATAGTGCCGGTAAGCTCAGTGCCGCCGACGTAAGCAGTCTTGCCTAGTAGAATGTCAGCAGCAGTGGCATCACCGCCAGTGACTTGATCTATGGCCTGATCTTGGTCCGTGGTGGAGTATTTATATTCTATGCCGTTGACTATTACCCAGAATTTGTCGTATTTAGGGACATCTACGCCTACATCATAGCGCCCTGTGGCCATAGATGGAGCGGTGCAGGTGATGACGAGGGAGCTGTCTTGGGCATTGGATAGATTAGTTACTGGACAATCCTGTCCCCCCTACAGTAACGCTTACCTTCTTGGCTGGGATACCCTGAGATGGATCTCCTGGATCTTCTGCTTGGCTAGCATCTACGCTGAGCATTGTGGCAATAGTAAGGACTTCGCCGCCCTCTAGCTTGGTGGTGGTACTGGGGGAAACGCTAGTCTGCTCGCTCACGCTAGAATTAGTCTTGGCCACAGCAGTGTAAGTAATAGTACCTTTATAGCTACCAGAAGGTAACGTGGTGTTGGCCTTTACGCCATAGTAAATATCTGTGTTTATGCCGGTAGTAGTGTCTGGCGTGGTAATAGTCTGGATGAGCTGCTCATTGCCAGCCAGCGGTACGCCAGCCCAAAGGCTGGTGTTGTCTGGAATGGCAGGGTTGTATTGCTCATTAAAATTAGCGCCCTCTGCGGGAAGGCCTGTGGTGGTGTTGGCTAGAGCATAACCCCAAGAGTTAGTATCAAGAACCGCTGGAGCAGAGAACGTACCAGAAGTGGGCGCGATATAGTGAGCCGATGAGCTAGAGCCGTCTTTATACAGGCGATTACCATCTGTTTCGCCATTGTTCATAGAAAGATATAGGTCGTAGCCATTAGGAGCATTGGATTTAATGTTGATAGTGTCTTTAGCTAGACCTATAGCCCCGCTAGCGTTGGTATTTAAATCTATTGCCACTACGCCACTGTTGCCAGAGGTGAGATTAATGAAGTAGCCAGAGGAGTTAATTACCGCAGCGACATCCTCGGCAGAAGAATTACGCACTGGGGTAAGCGAAGATGAAATAAACAGCGTAGCAAGAAAAGTAAACAAAAATACGCCAATACTTACCACCGGGCGATAGACGTTAGTATGTTGCTTGATAATTAACATGAAAACCCTTATACTAATAATACCCCCCCCCCCCCCCGAAAAATCAAGGGTTAAGATAAACAAAAAACAAAATAAACTACTGCCTATTTTATAAACCTACCAAATCTGCCCCTTTTCTTTTTTTACAAAATGTGGTAAAATCTACCTGTCACGTTTTACGTGATGATCCTTTAATTTCTAGGTGGATGGTCGCTACAGGTTTTCTAGTTTTTTAATAACTGGTACTTGTGGCGATGTCCACACATGGTTTTCGCCACTATCTTCGCGTGCCCGTAGCTCAGCTGGATAGAGCGTCAGATTGCGGAGCTGAAGGTCGTAGGTTCAAATCCTGTCGGGCATACCATAGCGTAAAACCACGAAAAGACCCCAAGTGGTCTTTTTTGTTGTATAATAGAACCATTATGGAAAAGGTAAAGAAAGTCACTAACAAGACCAAAACTCGGGTGCGGAAAATCAAAACCAAGCTGCTTGCGTCTTATTATGGTAATCCCATCAAGGACATGAAACTCATCTGCATCACCGGCACCACCGGCAAGGTAGAGGTGGCTCATTTTGTCCACGAGATTCTTCGTGTGGCCGGTCAGCATGTTGCCTGCCTCGCCGCCGACGAAGACATCAAGGCTGGCACTTTGCACAAGTTTTTCAGCGATGCCTGGAAGGCCGGCGCCAACTATGTCGTCGTCACCGCCCCAGCCAAATCTTTAAAGCGCGAGGTCTTTCACGGTTTACCAGTTTACATCGCTGCCCTCACCAATTACATTCCTGCCGGGCTAACTGATGCCTCCGCTGAAGAATACGAGGCAGACGAGTCTACTCTCTTTGACATGCATCCTAATATCGTCGTCTTAAATCGTGATGATTTACATTACAGCACTTTCCAAAATTTCGCCGGCACTGACGCCACCATCACTTACGGCTCAGACGCCGCCTCCACCGTCCAGATAGAGTCTTCCAAGCTCTACAAAAAAGGTGCCGAAGCTCGTTTTAATATTTCTGGTAATCGTCTTAACGTTGCCACATTCTTAACTGGCGAGCCTGTCATCTCTTACATGGCTTGTGCTACCGCCATCGCTAGCGCCTTACACCTCTCTCATAGTGATATAGAAAATGGCCTTGCTGAGTACGACCCTACTTCTGAGCCGGATCAGTCTGAGAATCCTGCTGAGCCGGAGCAGCCTGAGCCTTCTCCAGACGCTTCATGAGAGCACGCCGAGTAACCTTTAAGTCCTCAAAATCATGCGGCCCATCCGCACGTAGAATAGTTTTTTCGTGACCTTTACCCAGCACCAATACTAAATCTCCTGGCTCCGCCATCTTTATAGCCATTGCAATCGCTTTAGCCCGAGACAGCTCAATAAACAAATCCTCACCCATCTTCTTGCCAGCATTCTCCGCTCCCTCGGCAAATTGCTTGGCAATTAGCTCTGGATCTTCATCGCGCGAGTCGTCCTCTGTAATAATCACAATGTCGCTATACTTAGCGCCAATCTCTCCTCGCTCTGCCCGCGTGGTCTCATCTCTCCGGCCTGCCCCACCGAACAGGGAAATTACCCGGCCCTTTACTCCCCGATTCACCGATGCATACACCTTTAAAAACGCATCCGGCGTATGCGCATAATCCACAATCACACCAAAATCTTGACCCAGATCCACCCGATTCATCCGGCCTTCCACGCTCTCTAGCTCGGCAATACCACCCGCAATTTCTTCTTTCGTTAGGCCCAATCTCGCCCCCGTAAGCACCGCTGCCAGGGAATTATACACATTAAACTCTCCCGGAATTTGCGTCTCAATTTCTAAATCTTCAATTTTATTATGATGCGCCCGCTTCTCCCCCTTGAGTTTAGCCATCTTCACGTCTATATCACTACAGGTATATTTCACCCCAGAAACTGCCAATTTTATCTTCCTAGCCTGCACTTTGCCGTGTTTTATACCATAGGTGATATAATCCTTCACGTCCTGCATAAACCAAATCCCACTCTTGTCATCTGCGTTCACCACACCAAATTTAGCCTTTTTAAACAGCTTTCGCTTGGCATCGCGGTACCGCTCAAAAGTCCGATGATAATCTAAATGGTCATGTGTCACATTGGTCATCACTGCTACTTCTATTGGCACACCAAAAATTCTGTGCTGCGCCATCGCATGAGACGTCACTTCCAGCACCAAGTACTCCGCACCAGCCTCAGCAATCTTAGCAATTCGCTCATTCAGCGTTTTAGAATCCACCGTGGTCATATGCTCTATCTGGTTCTCTAGCTTATCCACCCCCCAAGCCACCGTGGTCATCAAGCCCGTCTTATGCCCCGCAGCATTTAGCATCTTCCAGATCATAAAGCAGGTAGAAGTCTTACCGTTAGTCCCGGTCACACCAATCACCTTCAGCTTCCGCGCCGGAAACTTATACTTCATCCCCATAATTGCTGCCTGTGCCAAGTGATACGGCACCACCAATGCATTATACCCCGGCACCTTGTCCTTCAAATTATCCATATAATATATTATACACTAAAATCTATCCTATCGCGCCACACAGCGGACAGATAGGCCATCGCCCTTATAGTCCCAACCATAATATACGTGCACACTATCCACATGAAGTTCGTGTGCATAACTAGCCGTAGAACCAGCGATAGTAGCCCACCAATGTCCAGTCCGACCCTTATTATAAATTTTACCGTCATTGAAATAGTAGTAACCCGAACGCACAAAGTTGAGCGGAGTAGTCAAGACTACCGCAGCACCAGTAGTATCATTTGCAATATTATAGGTATTCATTAGGTTCTGGAAGCTGCCATCACCAGAATCACTTGGTAGTCGCCACCCCTTAGGGCAGATAGAGTCTGTAGCTACTGCCGGTGCCACCATAGCGGCGGTACCAGTACCAGCCGTAGCAGCATACCAGTTGTAATAGTTACCTATGGCTTCCCATGGCTCACCAGATGTAGCACCTTGAAGATTGTTATACGTATCGGCAGTACCTGTACCTACTCCACCTGGGAAGTAAATATTGCCTGGGTTCATGCTTCTTGCCACATCCCCACCATCTTGTGCCCATACCACACCGTCTGTAGTCTGGGTATTATTCTGTGGCGTCCAAGTACGGCCAGCAGTTAAGTCTGAAGTAGTGGAGTTTAGAGCGGTAGCGGTAGAAAGGGTGAGGTTTAGGTTTTGGCTCATCCAGCAGTTACCATCAGCTAGTTTTCTTACTAAATAGGTATTGCCATCTCGTACATCTGTGAGAGTATTCTCTGGTACGGTAGTGTCTGTGGCGCTGGGTGTCTTAGTAACTGCACAAACGCTCGGTGTCATCTGCTGCATGGTGGTAATTCCTGTGATATCCTTGTCTTCTGCCACACAACGCACAGAAACACCCGCCCTTTTATAACCGCTATTTATAGGCTCAATTCTAGAGTCATCTGAGTATAATCCATAACCATAGGTTGCATTGCTGACAGTACTAGCCCACCAAAAATTACGAGTCCCCTGATAGGTATTAGATGAACCATACCAATAACCAGATAGTACTGGCGTAGTAGCCATAATAAAGCTACTATAACTACCATAGGCATCATAAAGTTGCTGGAATTCGGTATCGGCGGTGGCGCCACCAGTAGGAAGTCTCCAGCCCTTAGGGCAGATAGATTGCAAAGCATTATCTCCCATTGTACCCATAGCATATGTCCCACTCCCAGCTGTAGCGGTGTACCAGTTGTAGTAGTTACCAATATATTGAGTTTGAGACGGTGGAGTACCAGTAGCCTGTATTGCATTGTTCTCGTCTACCCAGGCGTTCTGGTAAGTGCTGTTTATGCGTTTAATGTTAATACCAGCGGCATCATTAGTAGTACCAAAGGAGCTACTGCTAGCATCTAACACCCAGTTAGCAGAGACGTTACTATCTGCCGGAGTGAGAGTAATGGGAGAAGTACCGCCTAGGCTTAAGTTCTGTACCATCCAGCAGCGGCCATCAGCCAGCCTTCTCACTACATAAGTCTTACCATCACGAGTATCCGTAAGGGTATTTTCTGCACCAATGGCAGAATCTGCGCAGATTTGCGGGGTAATACCTTGCATAGTAGTGATAGTCTCTATTCCACGGGGGACATAATTAGTCGTAGCAGAAAACACCACTAAATCTGAATAAACACCAGCCGCAATGGTGGTATCTATTTTAGCGGCAAAGGTTACATCTGTAGCATCCTCATTAGTTGGAGCAGAAGTAGTCTTAATGGTAGCAGTAGCGGTATTAGCAGGAATAGTGCTAAATGTTTGTGCCGTATTATCGGAGCCAGAGATAGTCTTTGGCTCTAGAGAATAGCCCCAAGAGTTCGTGGGGAAGTTAGCTTCAGTTGCATTAGTAGTAATGCTGGGGATGGTAGCGGTAATAGCAGTGTCTGTATGGTGCATGGCAGTATCGGTGTCTTTGTCTGAGAAGGTGAGAGTATAGCCAGTTTCATTGCTAGTACTTATTAACACCGTTAAATCATCCTTAGTAAAGCGTCCGGCTGGTAACGGATCTATGGCTAAATCCAGTTCTGTGATATCTGTATTATTCTTAGTAATGCGCATACTCAGTACTGGATTAATATTAACACTCACGTCACTATTAATTGCATCAGCAGAGCGGATGTAATCTACCGAACCAAAAAACACTGCGGAGAAGACAGCAGTGCAAAAGAATATCGCAAAAGCTCTTAATAAACGACTTTTATACCCCCCCCCCAGCACGGTCTGAGCGTGATCAGCGCCAGCAGTGATTGTCCTAAACATTATATTATTACCTCAAAGTTACTGTCATCATTATAGCATAAGCACCACCATTTCTCAAAAAGTCTTAACCATTAGCACTCGCCACTTGACAGTGCCAATAATCTACGCTACACTAGAATCATAAAGGAGTAAACTATGGCCATTAAACCATTAACAGACCGCGTCGTTGCCACAAAAGAGCAACCTCGCACCACCACCGCCTCTGGTATTCTCCTCGGCGAGGCTAAAGAAGCCCCCGCTTATGCCGTCGTTGAAGCCATCGGCCCAGAAGTTAAAGGAATCAAAAAAGGTGACAAGATTATTTACAAAGAATACACCGCCACCGAAATCCACCTAGATGACAAAGATCATCTCATCATTAAAGAAGAAGATATTTTAGCAATTTTATAAGGAGTAATTATGGCAAAGAAAATTTTTTATGCTGCCGACGCCCGCGACAAGGTTCTCTCCGGTGCCGAGCAACTCTATAACGCTGTCAAGGTCACCTTTGGCCCTAAGGGTCAGAATGTCGTCATTGAAAAGTCCTACGGCGCCCCTGTCATCACCCATGATGGTGTCACCGTAGCAGAGGCCGTAGACCTCGGCTCCACCGAAGATAACCTCGGCGAGCAGATTGGAGCTAAGCTCATTAAATCTGCCGCTCAAAAGCTCAATAAATCCGCTGGCGATGGCACCACCACCGTCACCGTCCTCACTTACAACATCTTAAACGAGGCCAACAAACTAATTGCCGCTGGTGTTAACCCTATGGAGCTGAGAAAGGGCATTGAAAAGGCCGGTGCCGAGATTGTCAAAAAGATTGATCAGCTCGCCGAGAAAATTGATGGCAACAGCGCTAAGGTGGCAGAAGTCGCCACTATTTCTGCTGGTGATGAAACCATCGGTAAGCTCATCGCCGAAGTCATCTCCAAGATCGGCAAAGACGGCGTTGTCACCGTAGAAGCTGGCCAAGGCCTAGAAATGGAGCAAGAAATCGTAGAAGGTTTTTCTTACGACAAAGGCTTCTCTAGCCCCTTCTTTGTCACTGACACTAATCGTGGTGAGGCCATCTTTGATAAGCCTCTCATCCTCGTTACTGATCAAAAGTTATCCGCCGCAGGCGATATTCTGCCACTTCTAGAAAAGTGCGCACAGTCCGGCAAAAAAGACCTTGTCGTCATCGCCGAAGAAGTAGAAGGTGAGGCACTATCACTGCTCGTCTTGAATAAACTTAAGGGTACATTTAACACTCTAGTATTAAAAGCCCCCTCCTTTGGTGACCGCCGCAAGGAGATTATGGCCGATATCGCTATTCTCACTGATGCCACCCTCGTCTCAGAAGACCAGGGAATCAAGCTCGCAGAAGCCGGCCTAGAAGTCCTCGGCTCTGCTGGCAAAGTTATTGCCACCAAGGACGAGACTACTATTATTAAAGGTGCTGGCTCTGCTGCCGCTGTCAAAGAGCGTATTAAGCTCATCCACGCCGAGGCTGAGCGTTCTACCTCTGATTATGAGCGTGGCGAATTAAATAAGCGTGCTGCCGCCCTCTCTGGCAAGGTTGCCGTCATCAAGGTTGGCGGTGCCACCGAGACCGAGATTGACGAAAAGAAGTTCCGCGTAGATGATGCCGTTGCCGCCACCAAGGCTGCTCTTTCAGAAGGTATCGTCCCCGGCGGCGGTATCACTCTAGTTAATCTAGCTAACGAGCTAAAGGACACCGATCAATCCACCACCATCGTGAAGAATGCTCTTAAAGCTCCTCTCACCCATATCTTAGACAATGCCGGGCTTAACGCTCAGGCTCTCCTTGCTCAGGTAGAGGCTGCTAAGCCAGGATACGGCATCAATGTTATGACCCCAGAAAAAGGCCTTGTAGATATGAAGAAGGCCGGCGTCATTGACCCAGCTCGCGTCACCCGTGAAGCCGTCCAAAACGCCGTCTCCATCGCCGCTACCGCCATTACCATGGGCGCCATTATCGTAGAGCTCCCCGAGGACAAACCTACCACCGACGCCAGCATGGGCGGCATGTATTAGAAGAGAGAAAGTAAGTTTCTAAGGGCTAAATAAGGAGTTTCATCAGCATAATAATTGGGTAAGTAGTTTTTAGCAACGTAATGAGATTTAGACCAGATTTGAGAGCGTAAAAAATACAACCGCAAGGTTGTATTTTTTACAAGCTCTCAAGTCCTGTTGCTAAAAACTACTTATCTTACTTAGCTTTATCTACCAAATACAGCAACGCTTCTGCCTTCGCAGAATCGTCAGCAATACCCTTTACAGCCTCATACGCCGCCGGGATCATATTTATATCACCAGTAGTCTCAATCATTTCTTTGTAGACGTCGTATTTCCGCTCTGGTGCTAACTCCACCTTATCCATCAGCGGATATAGGTCACGCAACATCGCTTGCTTCACAGAGCCTAAGTCACCACTTGCTGCCACTGGCGCTTCTGCCGGAGCAGCCTCTACTGGAGCGCTAACCTCTGCTGCTGGTGCAGCCGGGGTTTCAGCTGGCGCCGCCACTACCGGGGCGGCTTCTGCTGCCGGAGCAGTCTCTGGCATAATTGGATTCATTGCATCCACCGAGCTAGCCGGCATCTCTGGCATTGCCATCGTCGGCATATCCGCATCTGGCGCTACACCATCCATTGGCATCTCTGGAGCCGGTGGTGTACCCATCTGGCCCTGAATCTTTGCCTCTAAGTCCGCCGCCACATCATCGCCTGCTCCTGGCTGGCTAGCGGTCGCACCGTTAGTAATATCATCAATCGCTTTCTGCAACTCGTTTTCGTTAGATTGGTCCATGCCCACCTTTCCTTAAATTATCCTCTTTGCCCCCCATTTTAACATAAACTTTTTAAATGCGCAAGAATTCTACTAATTTATCTAGTAAATCTTGCTTTACCTCCTCCATTGGCAACCTCATGCCAAACATATCTACAATCTCCTCGCCCTTATTCTCTGGGAAATAAACCTTTACAGACGGAGAAAGTTTTTTCCTTGGTATTAGCACAATTGCAAAATTCGCCCCATCTCGCACCACTCCAAATGCCCGAAAATTATCATAATCATATGTGCGGTTTCCCTCTGTCAGACCTTTTTTAGACAGGGAATATTTCAGTTTTCTTGGTGGCCGCACCGCATAAACAATCAGTGCTACCGCACTCACTACTACTAGCGCAATAAAAGTCCACCACTGCAACCAAACTGATACTCCCACTAGCACCAAAGCTACAATAATTAATCCTATAAACCAGCCCGCCCCCTTATCTCTGGCGATATATTCCTCTGCCTCCCACTCTACCTTCGTATTCTCATTAACCATAATCTCATTATATCACACCGCCAGAGCTAAAAGTGCCTAGATTGGTGTTTTAAGCCATTTTTAGGCGCTCAGATTGGCGTTTTCTCCTCGTGAAGCGCTATTACATCATAGAGCGAACGAGGAAAAACGCCAAGATGAGTGCATAAAAAATGGCGGAGGGTGGGAGATTCGAACTCCCGCTGCAGGTCGCACCGCACTAACGATTTAGCAAACCGTCCCCTTCAGCCACTTGGGTAACCCTCCAACCCTCTTAGTTTACCACATTTTTCTCCTATCCGCCACCTTAAGCGCACCTAAAACTATTGACTTGTTTAAAAATATGGTACAATAAAGAAGTAGTAAATTTTAACTGCGAGAAATAACTGTGAAACAAATCACCAAAACCATAGCACAAATTATCACCGGGGTCAGTGCAGCCCTTATTTTGTATGCTGGCAAAGTCATGGCCATTAGCGTTCAAGAGGGGGCCGAGGCCGCCAAGGCAGACGGCATGCCAGAGGAGCTTATCGGTGAGACTGGCGTCTTCACTCGCATCACCAATACCGTCCTTTACATCGTTGGCATCATCTCTGTCATCATGTTGATTTATGGCGGCTTGCGTTATATTCTCTCTGGCGGAGATAGCAAAAAAGTCACCGACGCTAAAAACACCATTCTTTATGCCATCATTGGCCTTATTATATCTATCTTAGCTTACGCTATCGTTAACTTCGTTATTAACAATACTCTCGGCGCTAACGTCGTCGTCTAACTTAGCATTCTCGCTCATTGCCACCACTGCCATCCTTATCTTTTTGGCACCAGCTTTTTCTAGTTCCGCCTTCGCCGCTCGCATACTTGCACCCGTCGTCCAAACATCATCCACCAGTACATAAATTTTCTCTGCGCTAAGCCGCTCCTTAGCCCGATAGGCTGTTTGTGCCTGTTGCTCACGCGTCCGTTTGTCTTGTCCCACCTGTACAGTATTATTTGCCCGCTCTAACGTTTTTTGTATTTGCCAGCCACCCATTCTTGCTAACTCTCGCCCCATCCGCCACGTATGATCAAACCCTCGCTGCCGCACATGCTTTGCGATAGTCGGCAAGGGAACTATCACTATTTCTTCTGCCTGCTCCTGTACTCCAGCCGCTATCACCGCCTCTAGTAAACTTGCCAATTCGCCGCCTAGCGCTCGCACTGGGCCATACTTATACTGTTTTATTGCCGCCCCGAGTAGCCCCGTTCTTTTACCCACCATCATAACTTCAGGATATTTTTTTCTAAATTGCAAATTGCTGGCCAAAATGTCATTCTTACAACATTTACAAATTGCCTCTCCCAGTCGCCCACACCCCAGACAGTAGTGCGGACAAAGCCAGTCTAGTATGCTCCTTTTTGTTGTTTTTTTTACATCAAAACCCATATTACCTATTGATTTTACGCCCAAACGTCTTTATAATAAAGCATAATAATAATACGTGGAGGTTAGAGCAATGGCTCGTACAAACAACGATGACATGCTGATGGAAGATGAGTTGGCCGCCGCCTTTCTAGAAGACGAGGCTGCTCCAGTTGCCGAACCAGCAAAAGACGATGCTCCCGCCGTGGAGCCAACTGAGGGGGAAGATGAGTGGGACAATACCGACGATTTTCCAGGGCAGCTCGCCGTGGATGTCTATGAAACCGCTGACAAGCTAGTCGTAAAGGCTCGCACCGCCGGCATTTCCAAGTCAGATTTAGACGTTAGCATCTCTGACAATATCCTTACTATCTCCGGCGTCCTCTCTGGCGGAGAAGACGAGCACACCACTCGCTGGCACATCCAGGAGTGCTACTGGGGAGAGTTCTCTCGCACTATTGCTCTGCCAGTTCAGGTTCGCGAGGATGAAGGCAGCGTCAAGGCCGAGCTAAAAGACGGCGTCCTCACCATTACCTTTGATAAGGAAAAGGTAGAAGCCCCATTGAAGATTGCTATCCAGTAAGATCCGCCTCACACACAACAAAATATCACCCCCTCTTCGGGGGTGGTATTTTTTGTACTATTTACTAATTATTTTTATTGTTATCTGTCACTGTAGTCTCGCTGCCAGTTCCACCCCCACCGGTAGTACTACCCCCGCCAAATATGCCTTCTAGTACAAAGTTCACAATTGCAAAGGCCAAAAGCGCTACCACAAGGCCAATGATACCATAGAGAATCGTATCCTTAGCCTTCTTAATCTTACCCGGATCACCCTGTGAGGTTAAGAACCACACACCGCCCAAGATTATCATAAATACCGCCGCAATCCCCAGCGCTGCCAAAATCACATTAATGATACCATTAATTGTGTCCCATAATTTTGTCGGGGAACCCTCCTCTTCCTCTAGGTTACATAGTGCATAGGAGTTTACAGCCTCACCCACTCTGCTCGTCCCCTCTGGGCAAATTACTGCTGCACTCACCGGCACGGCTGCTAACCCCACCAGCACCATCGCTGCACTAATTGCCCCAATAATCAATTTCTTCATTTTTCCTCCTTGCTAATTCTTTCCTTCATTGTTTGTAATCTGCGTAGTCCCTCCGGCACCAGTACCACCGCCACCAGTACCCTTACTGCCAAAGACTCCTTCTAGCACAAAGTTTACAATCGCAAAGGCTAGAAGCGCCACAATCAAACCAATAATCCCATAAAGAATGGTGTCTTTACCCTTCTTCACTTTACCAGGATCACCCTGTGAGGTTAAGAACCACACCCCACCTAAAATCATCATTATTACTGAAACAATCCCGATCACCGCAATCATCACGTTAATAATTGCGTTTATCGTATCCCACAAGTTGTTGGGCGTACTTGAATCGGCGTTCATGCTGCACTGCGCAATGCTCGTCACATTCTGGCCCTCTTTTGGTGTTCCCGCTGGACACGTTGCCGCCCCCACTGGTGCCGCCACCAGCCCCGCCAGCATCACTGCCAAGCTTATTGCACCAATTATTAATTTTTTCATTTTCCTTTCTCCTTTCTTATTAATCATCTTAAATCCTACTCCGACCCCCCGCCAGCATCACCAGTGCCACTGGTTTCACCCCCGCCAAACACTCCGCTTAAGACAAAGTTCACAATTGCAAAGGCCAGCAGCGCAATCACAAGACCAATCAGCCCATAAAGAATCGCATCTTTACCTTTCTTAATCTTGCCCGGGTCACCCTGCGAGAGTAGTATATTGGCGCCACCATAGATAATCACTACTACGGCTGCT
>JAFRAP010000050.1 GCA_017405345.1 Candidatus Saccharimonadota bacterium | reverse complement strand
TGCTGACGAGCGAAGGGCAAATGGTGGCAGTGGATGGTACGGTGTTTTTATCGTTGCGAGCAAACAGAGTGGTGAAGCGGAGCGACCGCATTACGGTGGAGGGCAAGCTGACAGAAGGCTTTGGCACATTTAGCGCAACGATGTATCGGCCAAGCGTCAAGCGCCTGGAGCGGCCGGAGCCGGGAGATGTATTTTTAGCGGCACGAGATTTTTTGGCGGGAAAAATTCGCAGCGTGATACCAGAGCCAGAGTCGGCACTGGGACTGGGATATTTATTAGGAGTGCGCAGTAGCCTGCCAGAAGGCCTAGCCGAGACGCTGAAAATCGTCGGGCTGACGCATATCATTGTGGCAAGTGGAGCAAATCTTTCTATCTTGATTGGCTTTGCACGAAAAATGTTTGGGCGGATATCACGCGCTTTTGGATTGATTACTTCCCTGATTTTAACATTTTTTTACATTGGGATGGTGGGGCTATCGCCATCAGTAGTGCGGGCGGGACTGGTGTCAGGAATAGCGCTCATCACCTGGTATGTAGGGCGTGATTTAAAGCCGTGGCGGCTACTTTTAATTGTGGCGGCAGCGACCTTGCTGTATAACCCGATGTACTTGATTGATCTGGGCTGGCTGCTGTCCTTTGGCTCGTTCGCGGGGATTTTAAGCTTGGGGCCAAGGCTGGCATGCTTCTTTTATGGGAAGAAAAAGCCGGGAATAATTGGCGCAACGTTACTAGAAACGGTGGCGGCGAGCCTGCTGTGCACGCCGATTTTACTATACTTCTTTGGTGCGACTTCTGTAATTTCCCTGCTGGCAAACATCTTGGTGCTGCCGACGATTGCCGTGGCGATGGCATTAACTTTTGCCACGGGAGTGCTAGCGATTTTTAACGTGCCGGTGGTGACGGGGCTGGTGGGGCAAGTGGCAACCTGGCTGTTATCTTACCACTTGGCGGTGATTAACTTTTTTGGCGCACAAGAAATATTTTTAATAGAAATACCGGCGGGGCAGCCGGTGGTGTTTTTATTATACTTGCCGCTGGTGGCGGGGATGGGGCTAATCGCGATAAAAAATTACATCAAAGTAAGCAAAGGCGATGGACGCCATCAAAATCGGGCCACGAAAATTGTTAATGGTGGAGAGGATATTCTGAGAGAGATCGTCCAGCGGAGTGAAGTAGCTGATGGCATCTGCCACCAACATAGTAAAGAGGGCAGTGATGAGAGCGGCCTCTATAATGCGGAGCAAGCCGTAAAGCCCGCCACGGCGGGACTGGAAGTAGAGCACCAATGGCATGCCGAGCACCAACACGAGATAGATGATGGTGTTAATCAGCTCAATGGGGGTGCCTTCTAGCTGGGACTGGATGAAATTGGCGAGGTCTGAGCTGAACATCTCGTAAACGGTGAGGCCAGCGATGGCGCCAAGGATGGCAGGGCCGACGTTTTTACGCAAAAAGAAGAAGAGGGCAAAGAGTGCAACTAAAGTGGCAATAATAACCATAACCTTATTATAGCATACTCAGCTCTGCTTATGCGCCGATACGATCTTTAGAATTCTTGCGGGTGGCGTTATGCTCTATGTATTCTATCATCTTGGCGGCGACGTTGCGGCCAGTAATCTTTTCAATGCCGAAGCCCGGAGAAGCGTTAACCTCAAGTACGAGTGGGCCGCGCTTGGAGCGCATTAAATCCACACCAGCGATGTGCAGACCCATGGCCTTAGCGGCACGCAGAGCGACCTTTTTCTCTTCATCGGTGAGTTTGACTGTGGAACCTTCTCCACCTTTGTGCAAGTTAGAACGAAAATCGTCGGTTAAAGATTGACGCTTCATGCTGGCAACCACCTGAGAGCCGACCACAAAAGCACGAATATCGGTGCCGGCGGACTCCTCTACATACTCCTGGATGAGGATGTTAGTGCCGTCCTCATTATAGAGATAAAAGGCCTGAAGGGCGGATTTGGCGGCTTTTTTAGTTTCTGCTAAAATGACGCCGTTGCCGTGAGTGCCAGAAGCTAGCTTGATAATCACCGGCAGACCAATCTGCTCTAAGAGGTCGTCAATATCGGCGGTGTTACGGGAGACTAAAGTCTTTGGTGTGTCTACGCCGGCCTTGGTGAGCACCTGGGCAGCACGGAGCTTATCCCGCGCACGAGTGATGGCGATGGAAGAAGAAGCTGTCCAGACGCCCTGCATCTCAAACTGGCGGACGATGGCGCAGCCGTAACGAGTCATGTTGTTAGAAATACGGGGGAGAATGGCATCAAAGCCTTCTACCTTCTTACCCTTATAAAAGACATCTGGGTTTTTATCGTCTATGGAGAGGTAGCAATTTTTATACTTGATGACCTTTACCTTGTGGCCTCGGGCCTCGGCCTCTTCTACCAAGCGCTTGGTGGAATAGTTAGCGTTGCCGTTAGACAAAATGGCGATTTTCATGATTTTACTCCTTTCTTGTGGTATTTTTGGTGAAACTTGATGGGGTTCTGTTTTAACTCCCGGTTTAGCCCACTGGTGCGAGGGTTTTTAGACAATTTTACGGCGCAGACGCGGACGTCCACGATGAACTTGCCACGGATGGTACGCTTACCGATGAGAATCGGGGCGTTGTTACGGGAACGGTTAGAAAGATTAAACAGTGCGTTAATGCGACGACCACGAAGTTTAAGTGGCAGATGGGTGCGATAGCGAATCTGCTCCTCGCCGGTGGCACTGCGCACCACGGCGACTTCGTAGTCGGTGCGACGCATAACTTTACCGGTGTAGAAGGGGCTGGATGGCCCAAACAGGACAAATTCTAGTGCGCCATCAGCGGCGATATTAATCTTGCTAGCCCACACAGAAGAAGAGTCAGCGCCAGTGTCAATCTTGGCGGGAACCTTCTTAACCCCGTCTATATCAACGAGGGTGGTAGAACCAATCACTTTCAGGGATTTTTTAACCTGTGACATACTTCTTATTTTAGCATAAAAGTGATAAAAAATCAAGAGCTAGAGGGTCTCTAGATAGTCTAAGAACTTGGTGATACAAGAGGTGGCGCCTGCTGTCTGGACGGGCTGATAGAGGGCGGGGGCGGCATTTACCTCTATGACGTAATCTCCGTAAAAATCCACGCCGATGACTGGCAGCTCTAAGTGCCGGGCGATGCGCTCAGAAAGCTCCCGCTGCTCTGCTGGAATTTGGCTGGTAAAATCTTCCATGGTGCCACCCTTGCCGACATTGCAGATAGAGAGGACGCGAACTTGCTCACCCTTGGCGGGAATCTCTGTGCTGGCACGAGTGCCAAGGAACTTGAGGGCGGCGGGCTTGTCTATGAAGCTGAGATTAGAACGATAAACAGGAGCGCGGAGATGCTCGTTTTCATAGTCTATGAGCTGTGCAAGAGTGCGCTCACCATCACCGGTGACGGTGGCGGGGATGCGAGCCATGGCCACGGTGTATTGGTAGTCAATACAGATGATCCGAAGCTCTGGTAAATTTAAAGGGAGCTGCTGCTGCAAGATGATGCCGGGCGTACGGCAATACTGACCGGCGCGAGCAATAGCGGCGGTGGCTTCTGGCAAAGTGGCGACACCAGTAGTGATGCCGTTACCATGGGCGGAATCAACTGGCTTAACTACGATGGGGGAGTGCTCTTTTAGAAACTGCTCGGTAATGGACTCGTCCTCGCGGACGAGAACGGTGGCAGGCTGCTTAACCCCTGGAACATCTTGTAAAAGCTGATAAGAGAGCCATTTATTATCGGCCGTATCAGCGGCGAATTTGCTAGTGGTGGGCGGGATGGAGCCGTAAAGTTTTAACTCCTTGCCATCCGGGCGAGTGACTAGCAGATAACTGGGGCCATTTACATCGTAAGCCTTGAGAAACTGAGGATAGCCACGACGCTTGGCCTCGTCCCGAAGATAGCGGACAGTATAAGTGAGCTGCTCATCTGGGATAGAGTATAGATCAATCATACTCTTATTTTAACATGGCTCAATGATGGTCTTACTGGAAAGCATGGCCTCATACATCTTAGCAACTACGCGGCCAGAGCTGTCTCGCACAACTTGGTAGTTGCCAGCGCCTTCCTCTATTGTGAAATTACCACTAATATAAACACCCGATTTTAACAGGGATTCCTTGACCGGACCCATTTTTTTTACCTCCTGTATTTTCACTTTTAGTGTAACGTGAAAAAGAGTACTTGGCAAGGGGTTTTAGCGATTTTCTTGAATGCCGAGGGATTCGTCGCTGAGGGGTGTTTCTGAGTAGGGGGTATCTAGCTCTGAGAGGCTATCTTGAAGAACCTTGAGATGATCTAAGTACTCAGAGAGGGATTTTTGGTCTATGGGGCCAGAATCTGAGAAGCGAAATTGGTCTGCTTCCTTGATGGCCTCTTCAGCATCAGGGAGAAAGCCGGGGCGGGAGCGATCTAGGTAAATATCGCCGCTGTTATGATAGAGCATGAGGCTAACAAAGGTAGTGACAAAAGCAACAGCGGTGGCAGAAAGACCGAGGGCGATAAGATTACGAGCGCCGTGACTGGTGGGAGATTTTTCTGGGGTGGCGTTAGGGGTGTCCTTGGCTGGGGTGGTCATAGTGACTCCTTTAGCTTGGTGACGGCGGTGATATGCTCTCCTAAGAGGTGATCTAGCTGAGCTACAGAGGCGGAAACAGTGTGGCGCAGAGCGCGAGTGGCCTCTAGCTTAGTGTAGAAAAGCTCTGGATTAGACTGGCAATCGGTGGCGATAAGATCCTCTAGAGATTGGCTGTATTTGATGAATTTGGTGGCAAAATCGTCCCTGGCAGAGGAAAATTCAGTCTGAAGGCGAGTGAGATCTGCGCTGGGCTGATCATTGCGTACTAGGCGAAGATTAAGCGGGGTAATGTAACTTAAGAGGATGTTTTGATAAGTGGTGCCAAGGTGGACGCGAGTACGAGAATCGGCTTTTTGGAGAGATTTAAGACTTTGCTTTAAGTGGGCACAATTTTGAGAGATGATGCCATTCTGAGCGTCTGAGAGGGCGTATGCGGTGTTATGACATGAAACTGCGATAATAGCAAGGATAAGCAATAAGAGGCCGTAGCGGCGGCCTGATGCGGTCACAGAGGGGAAACTGAGTTTCATACCTCTATTATACACGGTTTAATTCCAGAAACCGCGTTTTTTAGCCTTTTTGAATTCTTCTAAGATTTCCTTCTGCTTCTTGCTGAGGTTTTTAGGGGTTTCTACGATGACAGTGACGATGTGGGGGCCACGATCACCATCGGAGCGCATTAGAGGAACGCCGTGGCCAGAGAGCTTGAAAGGAGTGCCAGACTGAGTGCCGGCGGGAATCTTCATGATGACATCGCCATCTACGGTTTCTACCTTTATCTCTGTGCCAAGAGCAGCATCTACCATGGAGATAGTCTCTTCAGAGAGGATAATGCTGCCCTCTCTGGTGAGGCGCTTATGGGGCTTTACGTGAATAGCGACGTATAAATCACCCTTGGTGCCACCTTTAACAGGGGCGGGGCCACCTTTTTCGGCCAGACGAATAGCCATGCCATCGTCAATACCTTTAGGGATTTTTAGCTTGATGCTTTTGCCATCTATATTGACGGTCTTAGTGGCGCCAAAAATGGCCTCCTCAAAGGTGATGGTGAGATTGGTGCGATAATCGTCACCTCTGGTGCGCTGGCGGCTGCGGCCGTTACCAAAGCCAAAAAGATTACCGAGAATATCGTCTAGGCCACCGCCACCAAAGTCAAAATTGAAAGATTGACCGTTAAAATTGTACTGGCCGCCGCTACCGAAGGGATTTTGGCCATTTGCGAAAGGGTTGCCACCGCCGAACGGATTACCAGATGCGCCGCCGACACCAGCGTGGCCAAATTGGTCATATCTTGCTCTTTTTTGCTTGTCTGAAAGAACCTCGTGGGCCTCGGAGATTTCCTTAAACTTTTCCTCAGCCTGCTTATCGCCGGGATTTTTATCGGGATGGTATTTAACCGCTAGCTTGCGATAGGCTTTTTTGATCTCGTCATCAGAGGCGTTTTTAGAGACGCCCAAAATCTCGTAATAGTCCCGTTTGGTCATAATCGGCTTTTATTATACCATAAATCTATTTTATTTTCATCAGATATGGGGTATAATTGGGGCAAAGTTAACTAACGGAGTTTTTGATGGAAAAGAATAAAAATGAGCGGCTGATCTTGATTACTAATCCTGGGTCTTCTAGCCGAAAATATGCGTTGTATAAGGGGACGGAGCTTTTGTGTTCCCTACACTTTGAGTTTGAGGGGAAGGGGATTGTCTGTACGCTGAAGAAGGCGGATGGGTCAGCAAAGAAGATTAAGGCTGACTTTAAGAGCCTATCGTCCTGCGTAGCCAACCTGGAAGAGATTCTAACAGCCGAGGGATATTTGGGCGGCGTGAGTAAGTTGGATGCAATTTTGGCACGCACGGCAGCTCCGGGTGAGTATTTCTCTCAAGATCATTTAGTGGACGAGGCTTGTCTGAAAGAATTAGAGATTGCCAAGAAAAAGGCGCCACTGCACATTCCGGTGGTGGCGGGGGAGATTGAGCATTTTGTAAGCTCTTTTAAGGGCACACCAATCATCACCATCTCTGATTCGGGCTTTCATAATAGCCGGCCAGAGCTGATGAAGTATTATGCCTTTGATACAGAAGTGGCGGATAAGTACGACATTAAGCGCTGGGGATTCCACGGACTTTCGGTGGGATCTATTGTGCATTATATGGAGTCTCAGGAGATTTTGCCACAGAAGCTGATTGTCTGCCATGTGGGTTCTGGATCATCAGTGACGGCGGTGTTTGAGGGGAATTCGCACGATACGACGATGGGCTACACGCCACTAGAAGGGGTGATGATGTCTACACGTACTGGTTCTATGGACGTGGCGGCAGCACTGGCGATTAAGCGGAACTTAAAAATTCGCTCAGACGAGGCGCTGGAAAAATATCTGAATAAAAAGTGTGGCTTGCTGGGCGTATCTGGAGTGAGTGACGATATGCGGGAGATTTTGAAACTGCGCGACGAAGGAGATAAGAAGGGGACTTTTGCGCACGCACTTTATGTTTACAAGTTGCAAGCGGCGATTGGCCAAATGGCAGCTTCGCTCGGCGGGGTGGACGCGATTGTCTTTACTGCTACCATTGGTGAGCGCTCGGATGAAATCCGCCGGGTGGTGACGCAGAAATTGGCTTATCTTGGCTTTGCACTTGATGCGGAGAAAAACGTTGACGAGATGCATGAGCGTCATACTAACATTGCAGCGGAAGGGTCTAAGCCGGTGTGGGTGATTAGGACAGATGAATTTGAAGAGATGATTCGGCGGGCAGGAGAAATACTAGATCGGCATGATTAAAAACATGCCACCACAAGTTTCTGCTGACGAAACATCTGTTCTCCTGGAGTTAGTGGAGCAGAGTTTGGCGAGGGCTGGGGATGTGGTGGAACTGGGCTGTTACAGAGGCGATACTTCCCTTTTGCTGGAGCGGCTACTGGAACGGCAGGCGCCAGAGAAGCGGCTGTGGCTGTATGATTCTTTTGAGGGGCTGCCGAGCAAAACTGCCGCAGATGCATCAGCGGCGGGCGAGGCCTTTAAGCCTGGCGAGCTGCTGGTGTCTAAACGTGAAGTGGTGGAAAGATTTAAAAAGGCGGGGCTGAAAGTGCCACGCATTAAGAAGGGGTGGTTTGAAGATTTGGCGGAGGAGAATTTGCCAGAGCAAATCTGTTTTGCCTTCTTAGATGGAGACTTGTACCGATCTATTAAGGTGAGCCTGCAGCTGGTGGAAGGGCGGGTGGTGAACGGTGGGGTAATAGTGGTGCATGATTATAACAACCCAGAATTGCCAGGTGTGGCAAAGGCGGTGGACGAGTGGCTAGCCACGCATAAAAAAGCCAGGCTGAACGTGAGAGCCAGCCTGGCGATTTTAACAGTGTGATTACTTAGCGGACTTAACCTTCTTAGCGGAAGCCTTGGCTTCTTTGCGGGCGTTCATGGCGGCCTTTAGCGGAGATTTCTTAGCGAGCAAAGCATCGTAGAAGGCAGCGTATGAGGCCTGCATATACGGGCCAACATAGATGGCGGCTAGACCAAAGGTGACGATAGTCAGCAGGAACCACGGGAAGAAAGAAAGCTGCAAGATGAAATAATCCATCTTGTGGCCATTCATCATCTCCATGGACTTTTTCTGAGCTTCACCAGCTTCCATCTTAGGATTATCGGTCATCAGGAAGAACATCTGAGAGTAGGCGATGGACTTGATGATGCCAGGAATCCAGAAAAGCAAAGACCAAAGGAAGACAAACAGACCATAATAAATGGCACCGACTATTGCACGTAAGAAGTTACCGTTCTTAAAGCCGTAAAGAAGATCCTCCACAATGGGAGCCTTATTCTTGCGAATAACATTTAAGTAGATGAATGACCAAGAAAGCACCAGCGCAGAGGTGATGAGGAACGAAGCCACGGCACCAGCCACCGGCACGAGGGAACAAAGCCCAGAAACGAGGCCGACCAACAGTGAAAGTGCAAAGAGCGTGAGCACCTTGCCCTTAATCTGCTGCTTGGCAAGTTGTTTAATTTTTACTCTATCCATAATACTCCTTATTTGAGGTTATCTTGAGTTTATGATACCATAAAACCATGAAAAAACGAAGAATAAACATTTTGGACAAAAAGTTAGAATATGCAGTATTGACCCTAAAAGTTGTGGTGGCGGCAGTGGGGCTGGGGATGTTTATTGGGCACTTTATGGCGCCGGCGCAGTTACCAAAAGTCTGGAGCTACATTGCAACGATGGGAGTGGTGATTATACCAGATTTATTCCGGCTGATGAAAGTAGAGATTAGCCGGAAGCTAGAGCTGATGTATTTAATCTTTTTGATTCCCTCGCTGATACTGGGAATTGACTTTGACTGGTACCGGCTTTATCCGATTTTTGACAAATTGGCGCACCTGGCGAGCGGAGTACTGACAGTATTCGCAGCAGACGAACTGCTAGAGAGCGTCTATAAGCCACTGGGGGGAAAAGATTGGCGCTTTAAGCTGCTGTTTATGATGGCACTGGCGGCACTGATTGCAGTGGCATGGGAATGCTTTGAATTTTTGCACGACCAGCTCCTGGGTGGGCAGATGCAGCAGCTGATTGTGCCTGGACTGGCTGATACGATGTGGGATATGATTTGGGCGCTTGGTGGCGGATTGGTGACGGGAGTGATTTTGCTTGTGTATACTAGCACTCTTGACAAATGAGTGCTAATACGCTAGTATTAGAGGTAGATTAGCACTTACGTGATAAAAGTGCTAGAAAAGGAGTAATACTATGAGCAAAATTATCGGAATTGACCTGGGTACAACCAACTCGGCCTTTGCCTATATGGTAGCTGGTAAGCCAGAGGTAATCACCAATGCCGAGGGTGATCGCACCACTCCTAGCGTAGTGGCGGTGACCAAGAAGGGCGAGCGCCTAGTGGGTAAGGTGGCGCAGCGCCAGCGCGTGACCAACCCAAAAAACACGATTTATGGCATTAAGCGCTTGATTGGCCGGAAATATGACGATAAAGAAGTGCAGCGCGACCTAGATATTATGCCATATAAAATTGTGAAGAAAGGCAGCGGTGTGGCGGTGGAGCTGGACGGAAAAGAGTACACTCCAGAAGAAATCTCCGCGATGATTTTGTCTAAAATTAAGGCTGACGCAGAGGCTTTTCTAGGTGAAAAAGTGACTGAAGCCATTATCACCGTGCCAGCTTACTTTGACGATTCTCAGCGCCAGGCAACCAACGACGCCGGTAAAATTGCTGGGCTAGAAGTAAAGCGGATTATTAACGAGCCGACGGCAGCAGCCCTGGCTTACGGCCTAGAGAGCAAGAAAGATGAGCAGATTGCTGTGTTTGACCTCGGTGGTGGTACGTTTGACGTGTCCATCTTGGAGCTGGGTGACGGCGTGTTTGAGGTGAAATCTACTAACGGTGATACACACCTGGGTGGTGAAGACTTTGATAACGTGATCGTAAATTATCTCTTAGACGAGTTTAAGAAAGAGTCTGGAATTGATATTAAAGAAGACGCGGCGGCAATGCAACGGGTGAAAGACGAGGCAGAGAAGGCTAAGAAGGAGCTGTCATCTGCTACTTCTACGGACATTAACCTACCATTCTTAACTGCGGATGCCGATGGGCCAAAACACTTTGAACATACCCTGACTCGGGCTAAGCTAGAGGAATTGGTGGAGCCACTTTTGAACCGTCTGGCGGAGCCAGTAGAAAAGGCGCTAAAAGATGCTAAGCTGAAGGCGGCGGATATTGATGAGGTGGTGATGGTGGGTGGTATGACCCGGATGCCAGCCGTAGTGGAGCGCGTGAAGAAAATCTTTGGCCGTGAGCCAATGCAGGGAGTAAACCCAGACGAAGTGGTGGCAGTGGGTGCTGCGGTACAGGGTGGCGTGCTGCAGGGCGATGTGAAGGATATCTTGCTACTAGATGTGACACCGCTATCACTCGGAATTGAAACGATGGGTGGCGTGTCTACCAAACTGATTGAGCGTAATACTACCATCCCAACTTCTAAGTCTGAGGTGTTCTCAACTGCCTCTGACAATCAGCCACAGGTGGAAGTGCACGTTTTGCAAGGCGAGCGTGAGATGGCCGCTGACAATAAGTCGCTGGGGCGCTTTATCCTAGACGGAATTGCACCGGCGCCACGAGGCGTGCCGCAGATTGAGGTGACCTTTAACCTGGATGCGAACGGTATTTTAAACGTGACCGCGCGCGATAAGGGCACCGGTAAAGAGCAATCTATTACCATCCAAAACTCTGGCAATATGAGCAAAGAGGATATTGAAAAAGCCCAGAAAGAGGCTGAGATGCACGCTGAGGAAGACAAGAAGAAGCGTGACGCGGTGGATACACGAAACCGTCTGGAGAACACAATTTATCAGGCCGAAAAGATGGTGGACGAGCATAAGGACAAAATCTCTGATGAAGACAAAGAAACCGTAAAGAAGGCGGTGGAGACAGCTAAGGAATCTCTGAAGGATGAGTCTGCAGACCAGGAAAAACTTGAAGAAGCAATTAAGACACTGAATGATGCCATCATGCCAATTGGGGCTAAGATGTATCAAGCAGAGTCTGATGCTGCTAAGTCAGCTGATGATGCTGAGGCCGAGAAGAAGTCTGACGAGAAAAAGTCTGATGACGAGCCGGTGGAAGGCGAAGTCGTAGAATAAGGGCAGACAATGCAACAAGCGATTGGGATAGATATTGTAAAGAACGCCCGAGTGCGTGAGAGTCTATCCCAACGTTTTTTAGAATTGACTTTGGCGCCGGTGGAACTGGCAGAATATAACCGACGGACTGGCAAAAAACAGCTGGAATTTCTCTGTGGGAGAATTGCAGCCAAGGAGGCTGTAATAAAGACTCTGAATGATTTTGAAAAGCAGCGACCAGATTTAACGGCGATTGAAATTACCGTTGGAAAGAACGGGGCGCCGGTAGCTCGTTTTAAAAATTATGACATTTTAGTGTCTATCGCACACGAAGAAGACTACACGGTGGCACAGGCCTGCTTGATTTTTTGAGCGATGTCCTTAGTAGATAAACCGTTAGCGGCAAGCACTTCGTCGTGAGTGCCGTAACCTTTAGCAAAGGCATCGGCGAGGCCGATTTTAGTCAGCTTGGCGGAGAGATTTTTTGTGGCGATGATGTCTGCAATACTACTGCCAAGACCGCCGATGATGCTATGCTCCTCTACGGAGATGATGTTGTGGTATTTTTTACAACAATTAACCACGCTGGCCTCATCAAAGGGCTTGATGGTGGAGACGTTAATAACCTGCAGAGTGATGCCGGATTTTTTTAGCTGCTCGGCGGCATCTAGAACTGCTGAGATGATACTGCCCGTCACAAAGACTGCGGCGGTGGTGCCGCGCTTAATCACCTGATTTTTACCAACTTTAAAATTGACTGGGCCGTTAAAGATTTCTTGCTCGTTACTCATGCCCATACGGATGTAGACTGGGCCAGAGATTTCATAGGCAGCAGCTACAGCGGCCTCTAGCTCCTTAGGGGAGGCTGGAGAAAGAATGGTTAGATTGGGTAGCACCTTTAGGGCGGCGATGTCTTCTGTGGTGTGATGAGTGGAGCCAAGAGTAGACCAATTTAATCCACAGCCCATGCCGACGAGCTTGACGTTTTGATTCTGCAGGCAGACGTCATCACGAACGAACTCGTATGAGCGATAAGCGATGAAGGCGTTGGTGGTGTAAACAAAGGGGATTTTACCGCAACTGGCTAAACCGGCGGCGGCGGCAACTTGGTTGTTCTCACTGATGCCAAAATTAACGACTTGGCTGGGAAACTCGCGAGCGATTAGCTCGTCGTAATCTGTGCCACTATCAGAAAGGCAGGAAATGACGTTCTGATCTTTTTTAATTAGCTCGTAAAGAGCCTTTACATAGCTGGTCTGCATGATGCAATCTCCTCTTCGCTTATGTTTAACTCCTGGACGAAAGTTTTTAATTCCCTCTTGCTGGGTAGGCGCCAGTGCCAACGGGCATCACCTTCTACAATGGAAACGCCTTTGCCCTTAATGGTGTGGGCGATAATAGCACGAGGCTTTTTAGTAGTGTTTGGCTTAGCAAAAATTTGGTCTAGTGCGGCAACATCGTGGCCGTCCACTTCTTGAACATCCCAATTAAAGGCTTTAAATTGCTCGGCCCAGGATGTGATGCCCATGATGTCGGAAGTTTTGCCCATTTTCTGAAGAGCATTGTCGTCAATGATGGCGATGAGATTATCTAGCTGCTTGGCGGCGGCAAACATTACGGCCTCCCAGATGGCACCCTCCTGGCATTCGCCATCGCCGAGTAAAACGTAAACCTTTTCTGAGCGGTGATCTAATTTTTTAGCAAGAGCCATGCCAGCACCGAGAGAAAGACCGTGGCCAAGTGAGCCACTAGTGGCCTCAATACCGGGAACACTGTTTAAGACTGGCTCGCCACCAAGTGAGCTGCCGGGCTTGCAGAAGGATGCTAGCTGCTCTTGGCTGATAATTCCCTCTCTGGCTAACATGACGTATAACGCTAAGCTACCGTGACCCTTGCTAAGGATGAAGCGGTCACGAGTGTCTTTATCTGGGTTTTTTGGATCATAGTGAAGATGCTGATTATGATAAAGACTGTAGAGAATTTCTACTAACGAAAAAGCCGAGGCCAGGTGGGCAATATTAACGGAATAGCCAGTTAAAAATATCTCCTTTCTGATTTCTTTTAAAGTTTTATCTAAATCCTGCTTGGTCATTTTCCTCCTTTAACCAAATAATGTGATTGTTTCTGAGTCTAAACCGGAGCCTCCGACATAAGGCATGTCGTTTAGAATTTTTAAATCTGCGGGTGAAATTTTTAAATCAAAAACGTCCAAGTTCTGACGCATACGCTCTGGGTCTTTGCTCTTTGGCAAAGGCAAGACCCCATTGTCTAGGCACCATTTAATACTAAGCTGGGCGGGAGAAACTTGGTATTTCTCGGCCAGCTGAACCAGCTCGGGAACTTTTAGCATCTTGCCGGAGCCAAGTGGACTCCAGGCTTCTACTAAAATATTGTGCTGATTACAAAACTCTACGATGTCTGGCTGGCGTTGGCCGATGTGATATTCAATTTGGTTGACCATGGGGGGGATTTTGGCGGTCTTTAAAAGCTCCTCTAGCTGATTAACCTTAAAGTTGCAGACACCAATGGCTTTAACTAGGCCAGCTTGGTAAAGTTTTTCTAGCTCAGCCCAAACTTTACGGTTAACTTCTGCCCAATCTTTATGGACGGCTGGAGAAGCTGGCCAGTGGACTAAATAAAGATCTAGATACTCGCACTGTAAATTTTTAATGGAGCGGGTGCAAGCGGCACGAACGTTACTACGATCATCGTTCCAGAGTTTGCCAGTGATAAATAGCTCAGAGCGAGGAACTTTAGTGGCGCCAAAAGCCTGGCCAAGCGTTTCTTCATTGCCATAGGCAAAGGCAGTATCAAAATGACGATAGCCGGCGCTGATGGCATCATTGATAATATCTACGGTGGTAGGCTTGTTTTTTAAGCGCCAAGTGCCGTAGCCGATGGCAGGAATTTGGTGATTATTCGCTAACTGTAAAAGCTGCATTTTGCTCCTTTAATTTATTATCAATCGTGGCCTTAGCCTCGCCTACCTTGGCGTGCCACTTGGGCAGAAGTGTGTGCCACTCCTGATAGTGCTCGTCATGGCGACGGTCTGGTAGCTGGTAATGTTGCTGAAGATAGGTGGCAAGAAAGTCGGTGTATTTATCTGCACCATAAATATTAACATGATTATAATTGTAAAAATCCGTGTCGTAATTTAGAGCCATTTGATCGGCGTAATCATTGCTGTCTAAGAAATCATAGCCAGATTCCCGAACACGGCGGGCAATATAATTGAAGACGGCCTTATGCTCTGACTTTTCGCTGTAAGGAGAAACGACGAAAAGGTACTTTTGGCTGGTGCCGTGCAAAAAACTCAGCAGTTTATCTAGTACGTCAATAGTAGCATCTGATGGAAAAACCTCTGCGGTGGTGGCAAAATCATAGCGCGGAATTGGCTCCACTTTAGGCACAAAGAAGAAGCCTTTATAACTGTTACGATATCTGCCGGTGGCCATCTTTAATGAATATTTGGCGCGAAAATCGCTGGTGCGCGAATGGTACTTGAATAAATCTATGTGATAATCTATGGTGTCGTCCTGCAGGTATTTAGGGACATTTTCCATGATGAAATTGTAGCGTTCCGGTGAGAGAGGGGCGCCAGTGATGGCATTACGATAGGCAACTTCACTGGGGGGCTGCTCATTATCGCGGTACTGAAAAGCGCGAGCGTCAATGATGATAAGCTCTGGCGACTGGGTCTTTAGTACCTCTTGGATGCGATAAAGATAAGTTTCTGCCTGAATGGTATTAACACCAAAATTGTACGAGGCGATACCGTAATCTTCAAAGGCTTTGAGTGGCTCCCAATAAACGAAGCTGGCACTACCACCGATATAAACTGCGTCTAATGAATTGGCCGGCTCGTTATAAAAGCCAATAGTGTTTTCTAGGTCAACACTGGGCGGCAAGAACCAGAAATGTAAGCGCCAAACGATTGCGCTAAGCAGGACTAAAAAGATGAAGATTCTGCCGAGACCCTTAGCGTGATACTTTAACTTTTCCATTTAAAATCCTCCGTAAATAAAGTCGGCAGCATTGTAGCCAGTGCCGTAAGCGCCAAAGATAATTATCACGGTGGCCAACCCTAATAAACAGCCCCAGCGAAAGAGCAGGTTTTGCCTTTGGAAAGCAGCCAGAACGTCGGTACCTTTATATTTAAGATAATCAATGGCCATAACCACACCAAACATCAGCATGGTAATAATAACTGAAAAGTGCGGCAACTGGCCAATGATGTTAGGCTCACCAAAGGAAAGGGCGCTTTTTAGTACGGCGGGAACCTCGCTAAGTTCTGGCGCACAAACGAATAGCCAAAGCAGGCACATTAAAAGAAAAGTGCGCACTGATTGAAAGAGTCGGAAGCTAAAACAGGCGGTATTAACTTTTAATTTTTTAGTGAGAGCCTGGAGTGGGCGATCAAAGATCTGGCTGGAGGTGAGATAAAACCACGGGATAATACCAGCGGCAAAGATATATTGGAAGGATGCGCCATGCCAAAGACCGATGAGGAGCCAGAGGATGAGGATGGAAATGATGGTGGGGAGCATTTTACCAAAACGCTTGCCAAAGCGAGCACGAGCGCTAACACCTAGCTTTTGCAAAGGAGCGGACTTTAGCAGCGGATACATGATGTAATCTTTAGCCCAATTACCGAGCGAAATGTGCCAGCGGCGCCAAAATTCGGAGAGGTTTTTTGAAAAGAAGGGACTGTTAAAATTCTCTGGCAATTTAATGCCGTAAGTGAGGGAGGCGCCGTTGACGATATCCATGCAGCCGGAGAAATCCATGTAAATTTGCACAGCGTAAAGGATGACGCCGAGCACGATATAAAAACCAGAAAAAGTATGGAAACTCCCAAAAATCATCTTTACCACAGGGCCAAGCTGGTCAGCAATGACTAGCTTTTTCATGAAACCATAAAGGATGCGCTCAAAGCCCATGTAAACGTTGTTGTAATCTAGCTTTTTAGGCGTGAAAAGCTCTTTTTGCATGTGTGGGAAACGAGTGATGGGGCCGGAAATGAGCGTGGGATAATAGCAGGCAAAGAGCAGCACCTTTAAGGGATTCTTTACTGGTGGGTAGGCGCCCCAGTAGACATCCAGAATGTAGCCAATCAGCGAGAGTGAATAGTAAGAAATGCCGAGTACGGATAGTACCTCAAACATATCAAAGCCAACCCCCGCACCGAATAGCCGACTGAAGAAATTAAAAGTGAGTGGAAAGATATTAATATATTTAAAAACAAACAACATGCCAAAAATTGGCAAGATGGTGAGCGCCAAAATGACACGGCGGCGAGCTGGCTTGGCAGAAGAGAACTTGTGCAGTAGCCGTGTGCCAAGATAAGCGGCAAGGACGCCGACAACGACGTAAATGATCAGGGCAAAATTGCTGGCAAAGGCAAAGAAAGCAAAGCTATAGATAAGTAGTAGCACCCAACGTATTTTAGCCGGACAAAGATAGTAAAAAAGTACGGTGAGACAAAGAAACCCTAGAAAGTAGAGCGAGGTGATTGTCATTTATTTGCCCCCCGCTCATCTTCTAGAAATCCGATGGCCATGGTGCCACGGGCAACCTTGGTGGCGGTATTATCTGTAATGGTGAATTTTAAGGTGATACGCTGGAAACGCTCGTCTTTATCGGTGACTTCTCCAGAAACCGTGAGCGGGCAGCGCGAAAGATAGACTGGTTTTTTAAAATCTATCTCTACACTGTGAATGAGGCTGCGCTCGCCGGGGAGATAGACTCCAGCGAGGGTGGAGAGTGCGGCGGCAGTAAGCATGCCATAGACGACCTTTTCTGGGTGACCATGAGATTTGGCGAAGTTGGCGTCATTATGCAAAGGATTGATGTCGCCAGTGAGGGCACGGAAGCTGTCTAGCTTGGCCTGATTTAGCTCGTAAGTAAAGCTAGCGGTGCTCCCAAGTTTAATTTCTGCAAAATTAAATTTATTCATTGCTGCGCTCAACGATGGCATC
>JAFRAP010000049.1 GCA_017405345.1 Candidatus Saccharimonadota bacterium | reverse complement strand
TTACTACTACACCAGTAATCAGTGTGGTTATTGCGCCCACAGCCGCAGCAAAAACCGCGTCTTTTACAATCCCCTTCACAAGTTCTTTTGCCGTTTTCATTGCAAAGGATGCCCCCGGCGCCACAAACATACCTAACACTTCCAGTGCCAAGCTCACTCCAGCTACTGCCCCGTTCATAGCATTGCAAGCACGATAGGCTGCCACCGTAGAACCCATTGAGGCTAACGCATCCATAGATTCTCCACCCAATCCACCACCGTTAGTTTCTATCGCTGTCTTCCCAGCAAACTCCACATTAAACTTCTGTACGGATTTATCTTCCAGCACCACTGGCGACCCACCAAAGAAGGCCTTAGTCGGCTTAGCCAGCATTGCATTAGAATCTTCTTTACCCTCAATCACATTACCATAAGCATCCAGCGTTGGCCCACTCTTAGACCAGCCCTCTGGCCCCATGTAATAATTTAGCACCGAGCCGCCTTCACCCGCCTTGGCCTGATCAATCGCTTCTAGAAAGCCAGAGATATAGTTTAGTACCTGAATAATGTGCAACGTAGCGATAGTCATATTAATTGCTCCAAAGGCCTTCAGCACCATACAAGTAATATCAGTAATATCGCCAGTAGTAGCAATTAATTTTTTTGCGCGCGCCTGCAAAATTCTGTGCGTATTACCCTCGTCTGCTCCACCTGCTGGGATTCTGCCATCCTCTGTCACTGGCGGTTTCTGTACATCTCTTACCGTTTCTTCAGTTTCAACTGTTTTCCCATCAACTTCCTTTTGTACGGTTATGGTGTCTTCCGTATATGGCCCCGTCCCTTCTTCTTCTCCCGGGTCAATCGGCGTGATATCGTTTACTTCTGTGGATAACGTCCCTCTCTTCGCAACAGCCTGTATTTCGTCCGTCTCGGCATTTTTGTCTGTATCTACAAACTTTGCCCGCGAGTTAGAAATTTTCCGATGGAATGCTACCGATAGAGAGTCAAACCACCCCGCAATATGCCCCTTAATCGTCCGTGTACTTTTATTTTGTTGGGAGTCAAAGTTTTGGTTGGTGTCAATCGCGTTTTTCAACGTCAAGGCCTGTGTCACTTCCACAGAAATCATATTGCCATCTTTATCTGGTATCTGGATAGATGATGGCACTCGCCCTAAATCCGCCTCATCTGCCACCACCGCTAGCTTCTGCCCAGTATCATCGTCTTCAAAGTAGAGCACCCTTAAGCCTGCACCGTCAGCATTATTGGAGTAAATAATCCCGTTCTTCCGGAACTTCTTAGATAAACTCTTGCTAATCTTAAACTTCTCGTTACCAAAAATCCCCATGCCTGTATACGGCCGGGTAGAATCCATCTGTAAGCGCATAAACACACTAGAGCGGCGGTTCATACTAGTCCTTAGGACGTTAAATTGGTCTAGACCATTAGACACCAGCGCAAAAGGGAACAGCCACTGTGATGTCCCCACCAACATCACAATGATTCCTAAAATCGTTGCAATCCCAGCCGTCGGGGCAAAACGCCTAAAGGCACTTTTGCGCTTACGTCCGTCTCTTTTATTACCTCTTCTGCCAGTTACGTTGTTCTCAAAGGGGGACTTTTCTAGCTCTTTAGCGTTCTGCTTAGCTGCAGGATTAGCGGCACCATTCTCTGCCGCCCGCCCGGCACTCTTTGCCTCACGCTGGCGCTCTGCATCTAGCCAAGAATTACGCCGGCTAGCCTCTGCCTCTGCCCACGCTCCACCAAAGTTAGACTGCCGCTTAGTGCCGTCATCATACCAACTCTCATCCACATCAGAATCGTTATTAAAAACTGGATTGAGCGCCTCACTGTCTTCTGTCCCATAATCATCCATACTGCTTATGATTATACATCAAAAAAGGCCGTTTGTCACAGCCTTTTTGGTTAGTTAATCACAATCAAAACTGCGGTCGTCTAGATCGTCATCATCAAGTTCTAGTGCTTTTCTCTCTTCTTCGTCCATGACCGCTCCTATAATATCTTGGTGACTCCTGCGGGAGTCGAACCCGCGATTTTCTGGATGAGAACCAGACGTCCTAGACCACTAGACGAAGGAGCCACGCTCCTATTCTAACACTTTTCTCATAACTGTGCAACCTCTTGACTTTATCTTAAAACCTGTTATACTTATTTTATGGAAACTCTTCCTATTGTAGCCCTCATCGGCCAGACCAACGCCGGCAAATCCAGCCTGCTTAACCGTCTCGCCCGTCAAAATATCGCTATCGTCGCCCGAGAAGAGGGCACCACGCGCGATAATGTTGTTGCTACCATAGACAATTCTTTTATCTTAATTGACACCGCTGGATTAAAAGATCCGAGCGATGATTTTGAAGCCTCCATCCAAGACCAAATCGCCGATGCCATACATACCGCCGACCTCATCCTCCTCACCGTTGATGCCACTAAGTACCCAGATCATCGCGACAAGACCATTGCTAAAAACGCCCTAAAGTCTAAAAAGCCAGTATTTTTACTTCTTAATAAGTCAGATCGTGGCGAGGCGCTCTCGTTTGACGAATTTAAATCTCTTGGCATTAAAGAGTCCGAGACTTTTCGCACTTCCGCCACCACCGGCCAAGGCACACCAGAGCTAAAACAGGCCATCAGAGCAAGCCTAGGCTGTATGGCGCAGGTGACGGCCTCGGTGGGGGCCCATCAACGCGCGCAGGCATTCGCCGAGCACGTTGGGGGAGGAGAGGCCGGCAGGACCCGCGCTGATGCAGCTATTAAACTCGCTCTGATCGGTCGCCCCAACGTTGGTAAATCCAGCCTCTTTAACACTCTTGCCAAAAAACAGCAGGCTCTCGTCAGTAGCCGCCAAGGTACCACCCGCGACGTTAATCGCGTGGCAGTAAAATACCACGGCCAAACCATAGAAATTCTAGACACCGCCGGCCTGCGCAAGCCCGGCAAAAGGGAAGTGGGGATAGAAAAGTTTTCTGCCATCCGCACCCTCGCCGCCATTGAAGAGTCCGATATCTGTGCCTTACTAGTAGATGCCACCGAGCCTCACGCCAAGTTAGACCAAGCCCTCGCTGGCGAGATTGTTAAGGCCGGCAAAGGTATCATTGCCATTCTCACCAAAGCCGACCTCGTAAGCGATACCGATAAAATTCTTGATAAGCTAGAGTACGACTTTAACTTCTTACCCTTTGCTCCAGTCCTCATCACCAGCAGCGAAACTGGCAAAAACGTCGCCAAGCTCTTTGACCTTGCCCAGCAAATCCAAACCGCCAGAACTCACCAGCTCAAAACTTCCGAGCTTAACAAGATTCTACAAGAAGCTATCGCTGAGCATCCACCCGCCGGCCTTAAAAACACTCATCCCAAGCCAAAGTACATCGTCCAAACAGACGTTACTCCACCCTGGTTCGTCGTTCATGGCCACGAGTTGCAGTTACTTCACTGGTCTTATAAGCGCTTCTTGGAACGCAAAATCCGCGAGCATTACCCCTACATCGGCACCCCAATTATGCTATCCTTTAGGGAAGACAAGTAATTTTCTCATTGGTATAGTATAATTGAACATAACTGTAGTAATTGGTGGGTCAGCGCTCTTTCACAAAACAGGAGGTGATTTTATGAGTCGCAGTAATTTTCACGATTATATCGTACCGGGCCTAGACGTCCTGATCGGCGATCCCGATTTCCTTACTCCAGGTAAGGACACCCGGCCCAAGGCAAAGATGCTTATCATTCCATCGTTCTATGTTTATCGCGTATTGGATTTTTACAAAGAGCAGACTAACCGTGGTGAGTCCGCTCGTGAGTTAACTGCCATCTTTGGTGAAATCGCCGAAGAAATGAACCGCACCAATCAAGATGTTTTTATCTTTAAGAATGGCATGCGGCTCAAATTCAAGGATTTCCCTAAAGATCCGGTATTTCACGGCCTCAGTCACAACAGTCAGGATAAGTATAACAGCTCTAAGTTTCACGCTATTGCTATAGCCCGAGATTTACAGCAAGAATACGGCAAAGACAATGTTGCCATCATGACCGGCAGCGACCAGCTTGCCACCCCTGCCGCCTTTAACAGTATTGATATCGCCAGGGTTAATCCAGATGTTTACACTGGGCGAGTCAAGGTAGAATTTCCGGCAGATTACGCTAGCTATTGGTGGACTCAGCATTCCATCCCAGAGCAAGTTTGGCAGGAGCTTTTCCCAGAGCAGCCACTCATTATCAATCAATACGTGGAGCTTATTTTTGACCCGCACGGCCAGATTGATAGCTCTTATCAGAACATTGGTCGCTTCAATGGTGAAGCGGTGGTGCCACTACGGTTCACCCGGATTAACCATCCCGCCTTTAATCGTATCCACCCTAAAACTCCCGGCCAGGCCATGCTCTTTGACGCTTTACTCGCTCCCACTAGCGAGCTACCTATCGTGGTAGTCTCTGGCACTTTTGGTACCGGTAAAACTTTCTGTGCCGTAGCCACCGGGCTGGCTCAAGTGATGGGCGAGCAATACGAGCGCATCTTTGTTTGCCCACGTGATGGTGCACTCGGGCGCGAAATAGGCTTCTTAAAAGGGGATAAGCTGGACAAGATTCTCCCCCAAGCCGCTCCGATTTTAGATAATCTAAAATCCGTCGTCCGCCTAATTGACACCAAGCTAAAAAGTGCAGATGATTACCAAAAGCGCTACTTTGAGTTTGAGCCGGTGATTTACATGGGTGGCCGCTCCATAGAGAACTCTTTCATGATTTATGATGAGTTCCAAGATATGGAGCGCGGGCCAAGCTCGCGCCTTGCTCTCCCGGATTGGCAACGATAGCAAGATTGTTATCCTTGGCGACCCCAGCCAGACTACCAATCCACACCTAAACAAAACTAGCAACGGCCTAAGCTATTCCGCCAGCAAGCTCGCTGGCGATTCACTGGCCGCGGTGGTCTCCTTTGACCAATCCCGAGAGATCGTCCGCTCGCCCGCTGCCAAGCACATCGCCGAGCGTCTCTCTAGTCGCAAGTTCATGCGCACTTAAAACCTCCTGCGACTGCCCATTCGCAGTCGTTTATCGTTTAAGCCCCGCTTTTAAAGTGGGGCTTTTTCTGTTATAGTATTTTTATGAAATTAATCGTTGGCCTTGGTAACCCTGGCAATCAGTATAACTTCACCCGTCATAACGCTGGCTTTTTAGCGCTGGATTTTTACGCCAAGGTTAAGGGGTTAAGCTGGGAGCCTCACCCAAAGCACGATGCCCTCTATCTAAAAACTACCGATGCCCTATTCATTAAACCCCAGACTTTTTATAACGATTCTGGCCGTAGCGTACAAGCCTTTGCTAGATTTTATAAAATTCCTACCTCTGATATTTTAGTGATTTGTGACGATTTTAGCCTAGAGTTTGGCAAACTTCGCTCGCGCATCCATGGCAGCGATGGCGGTAATAACGGGCTAAAATCCATTACTGAGCAGCTTGGCACCCCAGATTTTCCCAGGCTCAGAATTGGCACCGCTAATGACACCCTCCGCCGCAAACTTGGCGATACAGATTTTGTCCTTGGCCGCTTCACAGAGGAAGAGCGTGCCACACTACCCTCTATTCTTCCAGAAGTCATCACTCGGATAGACCAGTTTTTAGGCTAACACCCACTGGTTCATCCCCAGCCCCCGCACTCGCCCCTTTATCTCTAGCATGGTAATCACTTGGTTAAACTGCGCCGGCAACCACTTCAGAGTGGCCGCAATCTCTTCACCATCTCTTTTGCCACCGGCAATCGCCGCCAGCACCGCACTTTCGTCGTCATTGTCGCCAATCAAGTTCACCTGGGTCAACTTATCCGTGCCAACAGGGAATAAAACCTGCAGTATATCTTCCACCCCAGTATACGGATATGCCCCCTGTTGCAATAATCTGTTACATCCCCTAGACATCGGCCGGTTAATATCCCCAGGCACCGCAAACAGATCCTTGCCCTGTTCCAGCGCATGCGTAGCAGTATTTAGCGAACCAGAGCGTTCATTTGCCTCCACCACCAGCACCGCTTGGGCTAGGCCGGCAATTAGCCGGTTCCGCTCTAAAAAACGCGCCGGATACATCGGCGTACCAGGCGCATATTCGCTAATAATGGCTCCTTTTGCTAAGATTTGCTCTGCCAATCTCTGATGGCGCATGGGGTAAATCTGGTCAATTGCCGTCCCTAGCACCGCCACTGTCGTTCCGCGAGCCGCCAAGGCCCCCTTGTGGGCCTCTCCGTCTATCCCTACCGCTAAGCCACTTATTATCACTACGCCACGCTGGGCCAGTTCATAAGCCGCCCTGTAAGCAATTTCTGCTCCATAAGCTGTACATTTTCTGGCCCCCACAATCGCCACGGAAACCACATTTTCTGGCAGTTTTCCATAAAAATACAATGTTTTAGGCTTAAGCGCAATAGTATTCAACACCTCTGTAAAATTACTCTCTTGGGGTAAAATATGGTTGATTTTCATAAAAAGTGGGGTAAAAGTGTTGACTTTATTTTTTAGGTGTGATATAATTAGTAACAGTTAGGGCTAAAACCCTACCTGCACCTATAAATCTATAAATTTCTGGTTACTGTCTTAGATTGTACCAGAAGTTGCGTGTTCTTAAAACCCCTCCGGGCTTACAATTTCTCAAAGGTTGTAAGTTTTAAAAGTATTACCTCCACTTAAGGCGGGGAATCTTTTAAGAACATAGCAACCCCTATAACCGGCGGGCCCCGTGTTTTGTGTGAGGTGGGTCGCGCTTCCGGGGCTTCCCCGGTATAAATAAGAAGCGTTATAGGGCCAAAAAGCCCCGAGTTACACTGAGGTGATGCCCACCCTTACCTAAAGCAACGCGGGGCTTTTTGGTGGGGAAGTAACCTCTTGACCTAATAGTTAAATCTTGTATAATAAAAACATTCCAGCTGAAAGGGGGTGGACGCATGGAAGCATACGGTATGGCTAAAGCCATACTCAGAGCCTATCAAGATTACTATGTAGACGAGGACTTCTTCATCTCTGAATCCGGCCATAATGTTATCATTAACTACAACGGCCAAACTGTCTTTTTCGGCAATGCTAACCAAATAAAGACTTTAAAAAAGGGAGACTGGATAGACCTCTTACGCGCACTTTATCAGCGGGTCGCTACTTAAGCGGCCCTTTTTCTTTACTAGTATTATTTTCACAGCCTCACTCTGCTTATGCTTGACTGATATGATATAGTAAATATATGTCTAAGAATCTCGTCATCGTTGAGTCGCCGGCCAAGGCCAAGACCATTGAAAAATACCTCGGTAAAGATTTTCAGGTTTTATCGTCTGTGGGGCACATCCGTAAAGATACTAAAGTGGATGTAGCCAATAATTTTAATGTCACTTACGAAATAGACCCAGACCATGAAAAGGTAGTCAGTGCATTAAAAAAAGCTGCCAAATCCGCTAGCACCATCTGGTTGGCTACTGATGAAGATCGCGAAGGCGAGTCTATCTCTTGGCACTTGATTGAGGTACTAAACCTGCCTAAAAACACCAAGCGTATCACTTTTCACGAGATTACCAAACCTGCCCTAGACGAGGCCATTAAAAATCCTCGCACTGTGGATATGGACATGGTTTATTCTCAGCAAGCGCGTCAGACGTTAGACATGCTCGTAGGCTACGATCTCTCTGGAGTCGTCCGCAAAAAAGTCCCCGGTGCCATCTCTGCCGGGCGTGTTCAAAGCCCCGCTCTACGCCTCATTGTTGAGCGCGAGCAAGAGATAGAGCAATTTAGTAGTAAGTTTAATTTTAAAGTTACCGGTGATTTTTCCGCTAAAAAACAGGATTTTCACGCTACAGTTGAAGAGCCATTCCCAGACGAAGCCACCGCTAAGCAGTTTTTAGCCAGCCTAAAAGATGCTCATTTTACCGTTGCCAGTACCGACCAAACTGACGGTCTTAAAAATCCCCCCACCCCATTTGCCACCGCCGCTCTGCAAATTGAGGCTAATAATAAGCTCGGATTTTCTTCCTCTACCACCATGCGTGCCGCTCAGGGGCTATATCAAGCTGGGCACATCACTTACCACCGTACAGACTCATTAAATCTTTCTAAGCAAGCGCTCGCTAGCATCGCCAAATACATAGAGGGGAAGTATGGCGAAGCATACCTACACGTCCGTAATTTTAAGACTAAATCTGCCGGTGCCCAAGAGGCTCACGAGGCCATCCGTCCCACTCACATTGAGGCCGAGTCCGCTGGTGCTAATGATTACGAGCGTAAATTATACAAGCTCATCCGCTCTCGCACCCTCGCCACCCAAATGGCTCCCGCCAAAGTCGCCAAGACCAAAATAGCGATAAATGCTCAACCTTCTTCCGCACGGCTGAGATTTGTCGCTAATGGTGAGGTTGTCGTCTTTGACGGCTTCCTGAAAGTTTATGGCAAGTCCAAAGACCTAGAACTACCTGAGCTAAAATCAGGCGATGAAGTAACAATGCAAGAAATTGTCGCCCGCCAAACCTTTGAGCGCCCGCCCGCCCGCTACACTGAAGGCTCTCTAGTAAAAAAACTTGAGGAGCTTGGCATCGGCCGGCCTTCCACCTATGCCTCCATCCTCACCGCCATCCAAACTCG
>JAFRAP010000048.1 GCA_017405345.1 Candidatus Saccharimonadota bacterium | reverse complement strand
TATGGCGATTATGATGCAGATGGGGTGACGGCGAGTACGGTAATGAAGGAGGGCTTAGAGCTGGCAGGAGCAGAGCGGGTGGAAGTAATGTTGCCGGATAGATTTAAAGACGGCTATGGCATGGGGCCACGCGTGGTGGAGCGGGCGGAGCAAGACAAAGTGCAATTAGTAGTGACGGTGGACTGTGGCAGCAATAACGCAGCAACAGTAGCAGAATTGGCGAAAAAGAAAATAGATACAGTAGTGACAGATCATCATGAAATTAGTGGTGAACTACCAAAGGCGGTGGCGGTGGTGAATCCAAAGCGCCTGGAGGAGGGGGAGCCGCTGAGGGATTTGGCAGGAGTGGGAGTGGCATTTATGGTAGTGTATGGACTAATGCGAGAAGGCTTGATACCGGAAGGGCAAGAGAAGTGGCTGTTGGATTTAGTGATGATTGGAACATTGTGCGACAGTATGGAGATGACGAGACTGAATCGTGAGCTGGGGTTTTATGGGATGAAAGTACTAAAAAAGACGCGGCGAGTGGGGCTGGCGGAATTGATGAAAGCGGCAGGAATGAAAGAAATTACCGCAGAAACTGTAGGGTTTTTAATTGGGCCGAGAATAAATGCGGCTGGCAGAATGGACTCGCCGAAGGTAGCCTTTGATTTACTAAATACAACGTCTAAGGCAGAAGCAATGCAACTGGCGGAGCGACTAAACGAACTAAATGAGGAGAGAAAGAAAGCGCAGGGTGCGGCGGTAAGAGAGATAGGTGAGCAGGGAGTGGGGAATGAACCGGTAATCGTAACGCGGGGAGATTGGCACGAGGGGGTGCTGGGGATTGTTGCTGGGCGCTTGACGGAAGAATATAAGCGACCAGCTTTTGTGTTGACTGAGGTAGAGCCAGGAGTACTGAAAGGATCTGGAAGATCTTTTGGAGAGTTTAATTTAGCAAAAGCATTACAAGAGTGCCAAAAATGGATAGTGGGAGGTGGCGGTCATTCTGGCGCTTGTGGGCTAAAAGTGCTTATGGTTAATTTTGAAGACTTTAAAACAGAGGTAAATGAATATTACAAAAAGTTGAAGCTAAAGGATCAAGAGCAATTTTTAAGGCCGGTGGCGGATTTAACCGTGACGAACTTGAAAGATTTGACAGTGGAACTGGTAAAAGAATTGCAGCAGCTAGAGCCGTATGGCCCGGGGAATATGGAGCCGGTGTTTTGCTTAGACCAAGTGGAAGTCTTAATGGCGCAGAGAATGGGAGAAGATGGGAAGCACATACGAATGACGGTGAAGGGTCAGACGGGTATACTGAAGGTAGTGGCATTTTATGCGCCAAAAGAGTGGCTGGCAGTGCAAGAAGGGCAACGAGTGAATTTGTGGGTGACACTAACACTAAATGAATGGAACGGGCAATGCAGTGCAGAGGGGCGGATTGTAGAGCTTGAGGTTTAATTCTTCCTGATTTTCTGATATAATAAACTTGATGAATAAGAGAGAAAAAGCCGAGGAGATTTTTGCTTGGGGGAAGGAGCAACGTACGGACAAGATGCGGGACAGCTGGCTGTTGCATCTAAGGAGTGCCGCTAAGGTGGCAAGTGTGATTGCCGAGCGGATTCAGCTGGACGCGGACTTGGCTTATGCGATGGGGTTGATGCATGATATTGGGCGCTGTGATTTTGAGGCTGGGATGAACCATATCATGATTGGCTATAGAAAAATGATGGCGGAAGGTTTGCCGGAGATTGCACGGACTTGTTTGACGCATTCTTTTGGGCTGAAAGAGCAGGTGGAAACACTGGAGCTGAGTACAGTAGAAGACACGGAATTTGTAAAAAAGTACATTCGGGAGATTGAATATGATGATTATGATCGGCTGATTCAGCTGGCAGACTATATGTCTGGAGCACATGGCGTGACGACTTTAGAGCGGAGATTTTGCAGCGTGTTGGCACGATACGATTTAGCAGAGCCAAGGCGAGATTTAATGGGAGCATATAAGCTGAAGCGATATTTTGATGAGAAATGTGGCGTGGACGTGTATGAGCTTTTTAGAGAGGAGATTGCGGAGTCGCCGTTTAGAGGGATACCGGGGGATTATGAGGCAAGTTTAGCACCGGGGGTGTACACAAAGAGAGAGGAGGCACAATGAAATATCAAGCAGGATTAAGGCGACGCGCAAGCGAATATGAGAAGGCGATTGCTGAGTGGTGGAAGAAGGAGCAGGTATTTGAAAAATCCGTGGAGCAGCGCCCAGAAGATAAGTCGTATGTGTTTTATGATGGGCCACCGTTTATTACGGGGAATCCACACCACGGAACGTTGCTGTCGTCTATCGTGAAGGACGCTGTGCCGAGATTTTGGACGATGAACGGATACCGCGTGGAGCGGCGCTGGGGCTGGGATTGCCATGGCTTGCCGGCGGAGAATTTTGTGGAAAAGCAGCTAGGAATTACGGATCGTCGGGAGATTGGCACAAAGTGGTCATTGGAAGAATATATTATAAAAGCGCGCGAAAGTATGGTGGCAAATAGTGAGACATGGGAAGGGACGATTGAGCGGATTGGGCGTTGGGTAGATTTTAAGGGGGCCTATCGCACGATGGACAAGGATTTTATGGAGAGTGTGTGGTGGGCGTTTTCTGAGTTGTATAAGGCAGGGAAGATTTATGAGGGGCGTAAGGTGCTGATGTATGATACGAAGTTTGCTACGCCGGTGTCTAAGGCGGAAGTGACAATGGATAATGACGCCTACCAGGAGGTTACGGATCCGTCGGCGTATGTGAAGTTTAAGTGTGAGATGGGGTTCTTCTTAGCATGGACGACGACGCCGTGGACTTTGCCGGCGAATTTATGTTTGGCGGTAAATCCGAAATTAAAGTACGGCGTGTACGAAGTAGAGGGGGAGCGGTTGATTTTGGCGGTGAAACTAGCGGAGAAATTGTTTGAGGGGATGAAGCCAGTACAGGAAATGTCTGGTAAAGATTTGGTGGGGATGGGCTACCAGCCTTTGATTGAAAATTTTGCTAAAAATGAGCGCAAGAAGGATACTTATACGGTGCTTTCGGGCGAGTTTGTGTCGCAGGAAGAGGGGACTGGTATCGTACACTGTGCACCGGCCTATGGTGAAGATGATTATGAGCTGAGCTTAAAGCATGAGGTGGATTTTGCGGACGTGATTGATGAGCACGGCTATTATTTACCAGAAATGGCGGAAAAGTTGCATACACTTGGAGTGCGCGATACGGATGAAAATGGTATTGAAATTTGGGCGGGGAATAAGTTTATTGCCAAGGTGCTAGAAGAGAATGGGATTGTTTATAAGATTGAGTATATTAAACATGAGTACCCGTTTAACCCTAGGTCTAAGCAAAGGATTATGTATCGGGCGTTTCCGAGCTGGTTCTTTGATGTGGAAGGCTCTAAGGCGCTGATGCTGGAGCAAAACGAGAACATTAATTGGTTCCCAGAATATTTGAAACATGGGCGATTTGCTAAGAATATTGAGCAAGCACCGGATTGGAATCTGTCGCGCGATAGATTTTGGGCGACGGCGATGCCGGTATGGAAGGGCGATAAAGGCTCGGTGAAGGTGGTAGGCTCTTATGATGAGCTGTATGAATTATCTGGTGTGCGCCTAGAGGACTATCATCGCCCGTGGGTGGATGCGGTGGAATTTGAGATTGATGGAGAACATTTTAAGCGAGTGGAAAAGGTGTTAGACTGCTGGTTTGAGTCTGGCTCTATGCCGTTTGCTGAGTTGCATTATCCATTTGAAAATAAGGAAAAGTTTGAGGCGAATTTTCCAGCAGATTTTATCGTGGAGTATGTGGGGCAGGTAAGAGCGTGGTTTTATTATGTACACGTGGTAAATACGGCGCTGTTTGGAAAGAACGCCTTTAAAAATGTAATTACCACCGGAACATTGGCTGGTAATGATGGGCGGAAGATGAGTAAGAGCCTAGGTAACTTTACCGACCCAAATGAGCTGATGGATCAGTATTCGGCGGATGCACTAAGATTCTTATTGCTATCTTCGCCGGTGCTTTCTGGAGAGGATTTTGCGCTGCTAGATAAGGATGTGAGTGATGTGGCGAGAAAGCTCTCTATGGTGTGGAATGTATACGATTTCTTTACGACGTATGCGAGTGTGGATGGGGTAGATAGCAGCGAATTAGAAAAGTTTCTTTTTCGGGCCGCGTCCGAAACCCCTGTAGGCCTACGGCCTTCCTCGTCCCAAGGGGAGGTCGCCACAGGGGTTTCGGCGCTTAAACTCGCGCTGCCGCGCTCCGTATGCCCTTCAAAAGAAACTTTCTCTAACCCGCTAGATATCTGGATTGTTTCTCGCGTGCATCAGCTGAGAGATGAGGTGACAGAGGGGATGCATGAATATAATTTGCCAAAGGCTCTCTCTGGGGTGCTGCCGTTTATTGACGATTTGTCTAACTGGTTTGTCAGGCGGAGTCGCCGGCGGTTCTGGAAGACGGAGGATGATGCAGACAAAACGGAAGCCTATGCCACACTATATTATGTATTGGTATATTTAAGCCAAGTTTTGGCGCCGTTTGTGCCGTTTATGGCGGAGGAATTGTATCAGAAAATGACCGGAACGGATGGCTCGGTACATTTGCTAGATTGGCCGGAAGCGGGTGAGATTGATGAAGAAGTGCTGGAACAGATGGCACGGATACGGGAAATCATCACGGAAGGATTGGCTCAGAGGATGAACCATAGTGAGACTGAGGAGCAGATAAAAGTGCGTCAGCCACTTGGTACATTTACCTATGCAGGGGGGAAGTTGCCGGAATTTTATGAGCAGATTATTGCAGAAGAAGTGAATGTGAAGAAAGCTACTTGTGGTGCAGCGACCAAGCTGGATAAGACTTTGACGCCAGAGTTACTAGCAGAAGGAAAGGCAAGGGAACTAATCCGGCTGGTACAGGCTGCCAGAAAGAAGGCAGGGCTGAATGTGGACGATAGAATAAAACTAGCAGTGACTGTGGAGCTGGACGAGAAATGGGTGGAGATGGTGAAGACAGAAGTTTTGGCAGTGGAATATAATAGCAGTGGTAACTATGACTATGATGAGATTGTAAAATTGAACGGCGAGAATATCACAATATCTTTAGAAAAGATGTAGAATATAGTGTTTTTTACCCCTGTTGTAAGCATAAGTGGTATTGACTTTTTAATAAAAGTGTGCTAGTATAAAAAATAGTTAGACGACAAAATTAAAAAATTTGCACAAAGTTCTAACAAAAATAAAACAACAAAAAACAAGGACAAAACAAAATGACCACACCAAACAAAAAACAAACGAAAGGAGCCAAGGCAAAGAACCAAGCGCCGGAAAAAGACGTAATAGATTTGCCAAAGAAAGTTTACAATGCTAACTGGAAGGACGATGTGGACTTAAGTGAAGCTGGGCCACAGGATGAGTTAGGATTTGAAACATTTAATGATGAGGCCGAATACGAATCACCAAAAGAGGTGAGCGAAGAGGCCTTAGCTAAACAGCTAGAGTGGGCAAAGAAACAAAAAATTGGTCAGGGAACTTTGTCTGTTGTATCCTTGTTGAGGAGTATTAAGATGTAAAAATAGCAACAGCTTTGTTCGGGACGCGTCCGGTGCACCTGTCTTTACAGGGCACCGGCGCTTTGTTTTCGCTTCGCTCGCGCGTCCCAAGGGGCGAGCGAAGCAACTCCGCCAAACCCTCGCAAAGCTGTTGCTGTTTTTTTGTGTTTGCATATGTCAAAAATGGGCTTGACAAAGTTTTGCATAAGCAGTATCATCGGGGCAGACAAGTCATATTTTTAAATAAAAAGAAAGGTCTCCACATATGACAGAAGAAAACAACCTAGAAAACGCCTCCCAGGACGAGCTAGTAAGCATGTTTGTTTACAGCCTGATGGAGGATAAGGGCGAAAACCCAGATGATAAGGAAGCGCACCTGGCGCTGAAGCAGCAGGTAATTGCGGCGATTAACGATGCGATCATTGATGCATTGCCGACAGCCCAGGCAGAAGAATTGAACAAATTATTTGAACAGGGCGAAGTCACCCCTGAAAAAATGAGCGAGATTATTGCCAAGGCAGAGCTGGATACGACTAAAATCACCGAGGAGACGCTGGACAAGCTCCGTGAAGATTACATAGGTGAGGTAAGCGAGGAAGTGGAGACGGAAGAAGAAAAGGAGGAGGAATAAAATGAGTGACGGTGAAAAACTAAGCGCCAATAGCGAGCCAAGGAATAATGAGTGGGAATCACTAAACAACTATTATCCGCAAATGGAAGGGGAGACGGACGAGGCCTACAAAGAGCGTCTGGACAAGATGAATAAAATTGCGGAGGAGACTGAAGCACAATATGACAATGCGAAAGCTGAGGCTGATAAGGCGGCGGCAGAAGCGGCGGCAGAAGCGGCGGAAGCTCAAGCTCAGGCGGATTATGAAAATTCGGAAATTGGCAAATATGAAGCGATGCTGAGAAAGAAGATTAAGTCTGAAGATAACCCAGAAGGCGTCTATACAGAAGAGGAAGTGAATCGGATGGTGGAAGAGCGCCAGCGAGGAGCTTATGATGCAGCAGCTTGGGAAGCCAAACAAGATGACCCAGAGAATTTTGAGCGCTGGAAGGAAGAACATCCATTTGTGATCCGGCATCTGGGGAAGACGGCAGCAGAGATGGCTGGAGTTGAAGAAGCATCGGGCGAGGCTCAGGCGGAAACTGAACAGAAGCCAGAGCGAGAAAAGACGCTGTTTGATGAAGCAGAAAATAAAAGTGCAGCTGGTGTACAGGCGGAGATAGAGAGCCGCCGCAAACAGGCACGAGAAGATTTAGTGACTGGTAAAATTGGCCAGGACGAGTACGATGCCAGAATAAAAGAGCTGGAAGAAAAGGCTGCGCCATGGAATGTGCCGGCACTAAATAAGGTGGCAGAAGACACTGAAGGTGGTGATGACTTGGGGGTGGCACTAGAAGCCTGGAAAGGCAAGCTGGATGAGATGCGCGCTCAGGCACAAGAAGAGCTTGATGAAGGGCTGATTGAGCAGGCTGAGTATGAGGAGCGGATGAAGTATTATGAGAAGGAATTGGCAGACAACGAGGAAACTTATGAGCGCTTTGTGAAGAAGGAAGAGAATGCGGGGGAAGATACTGCAGAGATGGGGGCGGAAGATGTAGATGATATTGAACTGAAGGCTAACCTGAAGAATAAGGTGAAGGAAAAGGGCGAACTGCTAGAGGCCGACAGCGAAAAGAGCGGCATAAAGAAAGGCTTGGCAGGATGGTTTGAGCGAGTAAAGGGTAAAGCAAAAGCAGCGACTTTGCGGGCAAAGCTGATTGCGGCAGGGCTGATTATCGGCGCTACGGCAATGGCGGCTGGTGGCCCATTATTGGGAGATAAAGCAGCTGATAAGCTGGCACAAGTCTCGCCGACGGCAATTAATGTAATGGACAAAGAAGACTATAAGACTCCAGAAACTACGCCAACCGCAATTAATGCTCAAGAAAAAGCTGATAGTGATGCCGAAAAAGACAAAGAGCGCTTGACGGTGAAATATAACATTATGGGTGAAGACGGGGACTTCTCCTTTGAATATGCACCGAAAGATGATTATAATCCGGAGACGAGGGAGTATAACTCTGACGATAAGCGCAGTGACGTGAATATCACCCCGGAGCTTTATGATTATGATGAAAGTAAGGGGCCAGAAATTACGGCTGAGCAAGCGGCAGAAATTACCGAGAACTTAGTGAAATACACCCAGAATGAGCCGTTGATGGCGGCACATGCGGAGCTGTTCCGCGAGGGCGTGACTACAGGATTTACTAGCCAGGCGGCCTATAACGAGCGGATTAACATGATGCATAATGACGCTGAGGGCGTGCAAGCATACTTGAACGATAATGCACAGTGGTTGGCAGAATATATTAACGGCAGTACGATGCACTATCACTTGCGTCAGAATAATTATGGCTCTGACTATGGTACAAGAATTGGCGACGATTTGCTGGCTAACCCGACTGTGAATATGCAGGATCACGTTGATAACGTAGAGTTTATGGTGATTGACTTTGAAAAGGACGGCGAGTGGCTGGCTAATAACGATAATGCTAAGGAAGCGGTACGACAACTATGGGGAATTGGCGATAACGTGGACTTTAGACTGGGGATTAGCCCACTTTGTGGCCAGATTGTGATTGAGTGGATGAATAACGGTAAGATTACCTATGCAGAGGAGACGACGCCAGAGCAGACACAGCAGATTATGACGCAAGTTACGCCGACTCCAGAAACACCTTCTCCAACGCCAGAGACACCACCTCCGACTCCAGAAACACCTTCTCCAACGCCAGAGACACCACCTCCGACTCCAGAAACACCTTCTCCAACGCCAGAGACTCCTCCGGAAACTCCACCGGTGTTGCAGCCAAAAGGGCCAAATCCGAATGATGGTGGAAATAATATCCCGATGGGGCCGACTGAGGTTATTCCAGAGGCGATAGAGGCAACTCCGGACAATCAAGTGACGCCAGACGTTCAACCGGGTGATCAAGTGATGGATGTAATTACGGATAATCCGGAAATTGCTCCAACTAACGATACTTGGCAGCCGAATACTCCACCGGAGCAGGGCGCTCCAGTGATTCCAGAAGCAGCACCAGTTGAGAATCTGGCTGCGCCTGAAAGTGCTGCACCAGATACCGCGCCGAGTACCGACCAGCAGCTGGCGGAGCAATTTGGAGATAGGTTTTAAAAGGTAAAAGGAGAGTACCATGAAAAAACAACAATACAAAAAAATGGAGCGGATAGCGTTGCCGATATTGGCGGTGCTGTCGCTGGGGATATTCTTCCCGTCCATGCAAGCGCTGGCGCTAGACACCGCCTGGGGTCCAGAGCGCGAGACCTTTACGTGGGAGAAGCCAGCATCTTATAGAACCTTTAACTCTATGACTAACAACCCTGGCCTGGGTGACGAGCGCAACTTTGTACGGGTGCGTGAGGCTGGCTCTAACGCTACTTATGCGGACAACATTAATGTGGAGCCGGGTAAAGAGTATGAAATTTACATTTATTATCATAACAACGCAGCTGGTAATTTAAATAAGGAAGGGAAAGGGATCGCTGAAAATGTGAGAGTGAAGACCGCTCTTCCGGAAAAAATCAGTGCTGGCCAGGTGGCGGCAGTGCGAGGGGAAATCCGCTCTACTAACGCCAATCCAACGATGGTCTATGATGTGACTTATCTGACCGCTAAAGATACTGTGTATATGCGCTATGTACCAAATTCGGCAGTGCTACACAATACTGGTACGGCCAACGGTTCTATCTTAGACGCGAATGCGCTATTTGGTGAGGATGGCGCGAAGATTGCCTACTGGGCCGACTCTTGGGGGATTATCCCGGGCTGTAACGAGTATGCTGGGTACATTACTTATCGGGTGAAGGCAGATAAGCCAAACTTCACTATGGATAAGAAGGTCTCTAAAGACCAGCAGAATAACTGGGCTGATGAGATTGTGGTGGCTCCGGGTGAGGTACTGGACTTCCAGATTGTGTACAAAAACACTGGCACGACTGATCAAAAGAGCGTAACGGTGTATGACCAAATGCCGACTGGGCTACAGTATGTGGAGGGGACAACCTTCATGAAGACTCCAGCCAATGGCAATGGTAACTTTGTGACAGACAAGCTATTTAACGGTGGGATTGTGATTGGTGATTACCGCGCTGGTGAGACGGCAACCTTGACCTACAAGGCTAAGCTCTCTGAGGATGAAACAATCTTCCCATGTGGTAATACAGAGATTTACAATAACTCATCACTAGCGACAGTGAACGGTACGATTTACGATAAGACCAAGATTACCGTGCATCGTGATTGTGGTGGCGATACTCCTTTGGAGATCCCAGAGACTGGCCCAGCGGAAGTGGTGCTAGCAGTGGTGGTGGTATCTGGAATTGGCATTGGTGTGGCCTACTGGATTCGCTCCAAGATGATGGTTGATAAGATCGTCAATAATAAAAAATAAGCTCCTAATCTAACAAGCGTGGGTTCTCTCCGAATTTATTACCCACGCTTGTTTTTTGCCCGATTTTATGATACAATGTACAAGTTAATTATTAAAGGAATCATATGAAGCAAGCAGTTATACTCGTTGGCGGAAAGCAATACCTAGTCAGCGAGAAAGAGACCCTGCGGGTGGACCTCCTTCCGACAGGCACAAAAGAGCTCGTACTGCCAGCGCTACTGGTCATTGATGGCGAGAAGACGGAAGTCGGTACGCCAGAGGTGAAGGGAGTGAAGGTGACGGCTCGGGTGGTGGAAGAAAAAGTGGCCGGAGATAAAGTCCGGGTAATTCGCTACCACTCTAAGAAACGAGTACATAAAGAAATTGGTCATCGCCAAAAATACTCTTTGATTGAGATTACGATGATAAAGTAATACCAGATAAAAACTCTCCCTAAAGGGGGGAGTTTTTTGTTTGGTGAGGGTTACTCGTGGTATAATAGCAATATGGCTAAGGTTATCTGTGTGACTAATCAAAAAGGAGGTGTTGGGAAGACCACCACGGCAGTTAATCTTGGATATTACTTGGCAAAGGATAAGTTCCGGGTGCTTTTAGTGGATCTTGACCCACAGGGGAATGCGACTTCTGGCCTGGGAGTGGGTAAAGGTGAATTAAAGCAGACCATGACAGAAGTAATGGCGGGGGTGGCCAAGCTGAAAGAGGTAGTCACCACGACCAAATACAAGAATTTAGACATTGCCCCAACGACTCCGCAACTGGCAAATGCAGAGGTGGAGCTAGCTAAACGGCCAAAGAAATTTGTGACCTTAAAGGCTGCTTTAACGGAGGTGGCTAAGAATTATGACTATATTATTATAGATTCACCGCCGAGCCTGTCTTTACTCACGGTGAATGGGATGGTGGCGGCGGATTATTTATTGTTGCCGGTGCAGACGGAATTTTATGCGCTGGAAGGAGTGGCGCAGCTACTAGAAAGCATGAAGCTAGTGAAGAAGGCGATGAATCCGGGGCTGAAATTGCTGGGAGTGCTGGCCACGATGTATGATAAGCGGACGACACTTTCTGTACAGGTGCTAGAAGAGGTAAAGAAGTATTTTAAGGATAAAGTGTTTGAGACGACCATTCCACGGAATGTGCGGGTGGCAGAAGCGCCTTCACACGGGGTGCCAGTGGGGGCATACGATAAGTTTAGCAAGGGATCTAAGGCTTATAAGGCATTAGCACGTGAGGTGGAAGGAAGGACGATAAAGTAATGACAAGAGGACTGGGGAGAGGGTTTGAGAGTTTAATCCCGACGGAGATGGTGGAAGAAGAGTTTGACCTGACTGCGGCAGAAGACGCAAAGACTAGCTCGCTCCAAGAATTGGAACTAACAGAAATAGTGCGAGATGAGGGGCAGCCGCGCAAAGATTTCAGTAAGGAGAGCCTGACGGCCCTAGCGGACTCTATTCGGGAGCACGGGGTATTGCAGCCGATTGTAGTGGTGCGAGAAGAGAATAAATATAAGATTGTGGCGGGTGAACGCAGGTGGCGAGCGGCTAAACTGGCAAAACTCACCGCCATACCAGCTATTGTACGGACACTGGATGCACAGAACCGACTGGAGCTTTCTATCATTGAAAACGCCCAACGGGAAGACTTAAACCCGATTGAACTGGCCACAGCCTACGCAAAATTGGGTACACAATTTAATCTGTCTGAAGAAGAAATTGCTACGCGAGTAGGGAAGAGTAAGTCTAGCGTGGTAAATACGCTGAGATTGCTGAAGCTGCCAGAAAAAGTGAAGAAGGCAATGGTAGAGCATGGCTTAAGAGAGGGGGTGATGCGGCCACTGGTGGCAGTGGAGCCAGAGCTGGCGGAGGAAATTTTACCAAAAATTATAGAGAACGATTGGACGGCGCGGCAGGTGGAGCGCTATGTAGCAGAGCACAAGAAGAAAAGCTCGGCTAAAGTGGTGAAAGATAGCACTTGGACTCGTCAAGAGGATAAGCTGTCTGAGAAATACGGCGCAAAAGTGCGGGTGCACGGGCGGAGTGTAACATTTGCCTGTAAGAATGAGCAGATCTTGAAGGAGCTATTAGAGCAGCTGGGGGGCTAGGATTATTTTTTCTTGGGGGGCTTGATGATTTTTTGGGGGAGCTTAGCGAGCTGACTCTTTAACTTGCCGCGAGCGTGAGGGGTGATGACCTTATCTAGCCAGGAAGCTTTGGCGGTCTGTTTCTTAGAGGTGAGAATTTCTACTACGTCACCGTGTTCTAGTTTTTTGTTCAGGCTGGACATCTTGCCGTTAATTTTTACGCCGGCAACGTGGCCACCAATCTCAGAGTGAAGGCGGTAAGCGAAATCTAGAGGTAGAGAGCCTTTGGGCAAGTCTATGATGTCTCCCTTGGGGGTGTAAACAAAGATTTTGTCGGCGAACAAATTTAATTTGAGCTTTTTTAAGTCAACTTTTTTGCCGGCGCGAAGCTTAGCAGCGGTGGACTGAAGCTCGGTAATCCAAAGTAGGGAAGTGGGCAGGTGTTGAATCTTGCCGGTGCGGTAATTTTCTGTGAGTTTTTGCTCGTTATAATAGAAGCTGGCGGCTAAACCGCGCTCGGCGTACTCGTGCATTTCACGCGTGCGGATCTGAAACTCTACGATGCGCTTGTCTGGGGTAATAACAGTGGTGTGGATAGATTGATAGCCGTTTTGCTTGGGAACGGCAATATAATCTTTAATGCGGCCAGACATGGGGGTGTAAAGCGAGTGAATTAGGCCGAGGGCAAGATAGCAATCGGTGATGTCGTCTACGATGACGCGCAGGGCGGTGAGATCGTAAATCTCTCCCATGTTTCCGGAGTGCTTAAGGAGTTTTTTATGGAGAGAATAGACGGATTTAATGCGGCCGGTGATATAAAACTTAATTTTTTCACGACCGAGTAATTCTGCTACTTCTTTTTCTACCTTCTTCATGGATTTTTCGGCGGATTGATTGTATTTATCAATGAGATTACTGAGTTCTTGGTAGCGCTTTGGGTTAACGTAAGAAAAGGCAATATCGGACATCTCTACGCGCAGGCGCCCCATATTAAGACGGTCTGCCAGGGGTGCAAAAATCTCCAGGGACTCTTTGGCAATCTTTTTTTGCTTGTCTGGAGGCAAAGCAGAGAGAGTGCGGAGATTATGCAGACGGTCTGCTAGCTTGATGATGAGGACACGGATGTCGGTACCGGTGGCAACTAGTAGCCGTAATAGGTTATCCTTGGTGCTGGGAAGGTAAGTGTCTAAATCGCGCATGCCAGAACGAGTGCGGCCGAGCTTAGTGACGCCATCTACTAGGAAGGCTACGGATTCACCAAATTCGGTCTTTAAATCGTCTAGAGTGATGGGGGTGTCTTCTAGAACGTCGTGTAGAACACCGGCCACGATGGTATCGTCATCCATGCGCCAATCTTCTAGAATTTGCATGACTGCAAGAGGGTGGGAGATGTAATCGTCGCCGGATTGGCGCTTTTGGCCCTGGTGGGCGTTGGTGGCAAAATCAATAGCGTGCTGTAAGTTAGGGCCGGGCTTTTTAGCGGATTTAGACATATATTTATATTATAGCAAAGAAACACTACCGTACCAGAGAATACTCTCACAGACGTACGAGATGGTAATACCTATTTAGTAAGAAAACTCGCAGATGGCAACTGCTGGATGGCTCAGAACTTAAACCTCACCCTCTCCACCGCTACCGCTCTAAACTCTACCACCTCAGACTTAACTGCTGGCCGTACTTGGACACCACAGAATAATACCCAGACTACAGACGGTGTAGTATGGGCACAAGATGGTGGAGATGTAGCCAGGAGCATGAACCCAGGCAATATTTACTTCCCAGGTGGAGTAGGTACGGGTACTGCTGATGCATATGGCAGCCTTCAGGGCGCTACATCTGGCGAGCCATGGGAAACTATAAGGGCTACGGCATAACTGTCCGTTGTGTGGCGCGATAAAAGACAATAGCGAATAAAGTTATTGTATAATAAAATTATGAAAGTTTTATGGACAGATGGGAGTGCGCATCCTAATCCGGGGCCGGGAGGATTTGCGGTGTTAGAAGAATACGCCGAGCGGCGAACTTATAAGCCGGTGGCGTGGGGGCAGGAGGAGCAATCTAGTAATATCCGGATGGAAGGGAAGGCGCTGATTGCCGCGATGAAGTATGCAGATGGGGAAGAATGCGTGATAAACACTGACTCGGAGTTTTGGATAAATGTATTGACTAAGTGGGCTCCAGCTTGGCAGCAGAGCGGCTGGAAGAAAAAAGGTGGGGAAATAAAAAATCTGGATTTGGTAAAAGAGGCGTATAAACTGTATATGCATGGGAATGTGCGGCTAGAGTGGACGCGAGGGCACGTGGGGACGGCACTGAATGAGGCGGCGGACGAATGGGCAAAGAGAGCCAGGCGAGGGCAGATTCACGCGTGAGCCTTGTGAAACTGGGGTGAGTGTGGTATAATAAGGGGAATGAAACGCGTAATTGTGAAGTGCAAGCTGAAGAGTCCGCAGGAGTTTGAGCGGAAGCTGAATGAGATTGAAATGAACTTTGGGCCAGTGTATTGGCTGCACGATCGCGTGTATGTTCCGCGGAATTATCAGCGTCACAGCAGTTATCCGCGGCTAATCTTACGCACAGAGATGCGAGCGGTGGATAAGCCGGCAAAATACGTGATGATTTTGCGCCGCCACGTAGAAGATAGTGGAGTGGACATTATGAACCGTACCGTAGTGGAGAATTACGCTGAGGCCGCTAATATCATTATGCAGCTGGGCTTTAAGCCACAGGCAGAGATTAGCTATCAGCGGCGCGAGATCGTGATGAGTGAGGGAACGGTAATGTACCTGGATAAGATTGAGGGAATGGACGGATATTTTGCCAAGCTAGAGGCAGACTTAGACGAGGAGAAGGATAAGGTGAGCGATGTGATGGAAGATCTGGAGCGAACCTTTAAGGTGCTAGGACAGGATAAATCCACCCTGGTGAGAGATGCTTACGCAGAATTGAGATAGTTTAAAAATTAAGGAGGTAACATGGCGGAAGCCGAAAAATTTGACGTCTTTTTATGGGCGAATGAGGTGGATGAAATTAAAAATAATGTGTCTTGTGAACTATTTTTGTTCAACAAAAATTACACACCATTTAAGGTACGCTACTCTGATAAGCTGACTAACTCGGTGAAGGCGATGTTCATGAATGAGGCGATCTCCTTCATTATAAAAGAAGCGGATAAGGGCCTGGAATGCCGTGAATACGAAAAATCTGATGGTGAGGAAAGAGTAATTTATCGGACAGATTTGGCCAACGTGGGGCGAGCAGAGACCTTGCTGCACCTAATTGAGCACGAGTACAAAGATATTGACTACTTTTCTGATAATGAGTATGAGTTTAAGAAGGTGAAGGGGATTATTGCAAAGTTTTCCTATCCGGGAGGAGAGTCTGGAACGAAGGTATTTTACATTGCTAAAGGTATTGCGGCATCGGCGGCACTGAAGGGAGCAACCTCTTGGGAGCTGAATGGAGAAAGCTTTGAGCCATTTTCGGCAGAGGTGGCTGTGCACATGCCAGAAGATAACCAAGTGGCGATTGTGGATGAAAATGTAGTAATCTTTAATCAGTCTAAATTTGAAAGTTTATTCCAGTATGACTATAAGACACAAGTGATCGCTGAGGCAAAGGCAAAGGAATTGGAAGAGAAGTATAAGCTATCCTTTGCGGAGGGACTAACTTTAAATGCGCTATTGCAAGACCGCAAGCCGCTAATTAAAAAGCTGCAGGCGATGGAAATTGCCGAGGAGATGGCACAGGATGCTCTGATTGATTATGCAGACGAGATGCAGCTGGAGCTAATGACGGATGATGACGGCTCTATTATCATTATGGATGATAAGGATTTGACAATGTTTGTGAACCTCTTAAACGAGGATTATTATGTGTCACCAGTAAATGGGCGAAGGTATGAGATTAAGTCTAAGAAGCTGCTAGAGAAAAGTGAGGGAGAGCCACCGAGAGGGATTTAGGGGTTGCTTATCTTGGGGTAATCTGGTATAATGGGCGTAATATGGCAATTAAAGTTACAAGAAAAGACCAGTCTGAAGCAAGTGAGAACGTGATTCGCCGGTTTAACCGGAAGGTTTTGCAGAGCGGAGTGATGCCGTTAGCAAAGGCACAAATGCGTTTTTCTAAGCCGATTTCTAAGCGTGAGCGTCGCAAGAAGGCAATTTTGCGCGAGATTCGCAGAGCAGAGAAAGTTGAGCGAATAAAGTTAGGTCTAAAGTAAGAAAATCCCACCGCCAGGTGGGATTTTTGGTATACTAGAGATATGAGAATACTATTTTTAGGGGGGCCGGGCACTGGTAAGAGTACTGCGGGTAAGCGTCTAGCGGAGACGCTGGGGTGGCCATGGGTGTCATCTGGGGAATTACTGCGTGAGAGTAAGGAGCCTTGGGTAATAGAAAAATTAAAGACGGCAGAGCTGTTTGATGACGGGATGGTGGCAGAGTTGGTATTGCCTAGAGTGGAAAGCGTGCCAAATGCCATTATTGACGGATTTCCGCGAACGTTGAAACAGGCAAAGATCATGGTGGACAGGGGAGTGAGGATTGATTTAATCCTAGAGATGGAGATTCCTCTAGAAGAGGCAGTGGTGCGGCTAGAAGCACGAGGGAGAGAGCAGGATACACCGGAGATTATTGCGGAACGTTACCAGATGTATAGCCAAACTAAGGGTGAAATCCTAGCCTTTTTAGCGGGATACGGTATAAAAGTGGAGCCGATTGATGGAATGGGGACGATGGATGAAGTATTTGCTCGTGTGCAAGAGAGAGTACTAGCTGCACTGAAGGCTGCGGTGAGTGCTTCGGCTGAGGGGGCTGCTGATGCTTCTAGCACTCCTAATACTCCTAGTGCTCCGGGCAATTAGGGAGCGTGAGAACTTCATAGCCAGTTTCTGTGACGAGTACGGTGTGTTCGCAGTGGCAGCCAATGGAACCGTCTTTTAAGAGGACACTCCAGCCGTCATTTTTATCAACGTGATTTTTAGGCTTGCCGAGAGAAGACATAGGTTCAATACAGAGGGTGTCGCCGGGCTTTAGGATATAGCCAGTGCCGCGAGTGCCAAAGTTAGGAACATCTGGACGCATGTGCATTTCCTTGCCGATGAAATGGCCAACGTAATTATCAATAATGCCGAGATGGTTTTTAGTGAGAATGGCTTCTACGGCAGCGCCGATGTCGCCGAGATGTTTACCCGGAGCAACCTCATGAATACCAGCCCAGAGTGACTGCTCTGTGGCGTGAATCATGTTCTTTACGGCAGGAGAACCCTTGCCAACGAGCATGGTGAAGGCGGCGTCGGTGCAGTAGCCCTGATAGGTGATGACGAGGTCAAAGGAGACTTTATCCCCCTCTTCTAGGATATAGTCGGAAGGAGCACCATGGACTAACTCGTCATTGGTAGAGATGCAGATGGCGCCAGGGAAATCATCATCTAATAAATCATAGGCGACGCCAGCACCACGAGCAATGATTTGTTCGCGTACCCAAGCGTCAATTTCTTTCTCAGACATGCCAGGTTTGACGTGATTTTTTAGGTCTGCTAAAAGTTGGCCGAGGATTTTGCCGCCGGCGCGCATGGCAGTGATTTTTTCTAAATCCATATTGTCATTATAACACAGCGTATCATTACTTATCATCTGGTCTAAATCTCATTATGCTGATAAAATCCCCCTTACTTATTCTTCTTATGATATAATGAGCTTATGAGTGAAGTTTCACATTATGCAGTAGGATTAGACGTGGGTACGGAAAACGTGCGTGCGGTAGTGCTATCAGTTGATGATGAGGGGGCAGCGAGTGTAGTAGGATTTGGTGAAGCACCAAATGCTGGTATGCGTAAAGGAGTGGTGGCGAATTTGGCCGGCCCAGCTGAGGCGATTGATAAGATGTTGGCTGAAGTGGAGCGGATGAGCGGCTATGAGGTGAATTCCGCGTATATTTCTATTAATGGCTCTAGTGTGATGAGCGCAAAGACTAATGGTATGATTGCGGTGGGGGCAGATAACCACGAGATAAACAACAGTGACTTAGACCGAGTGGAAGATTCTGCAGTAACGGGGCGGATTCCGCCTAATAGAGATGTGCTGATGGTGCTACCACTGGAGTATGCGCTGGATGGTCAGACGGGGATTAAAGACCCGATTGGTATGACTGGTGCACGTCTAGAGATAAAGGCGAACGTTATCTCTGCATTGACTCCAAACTGTGCTAACTTGAAGAAGGCAGCGAGTGGTGCTAACGTAGAGGCGACTCGCTTAATACCAAGTGTGATGGCGGCGGCTAAGGCAGTGCTATCTGAACGGCAGATGGAAAACGGGGTGGCCTTGATTGACATGGGTGCTGCAACGACGTCTGTGGCGGTGTTTGAGGAAGGTGACTTACAGTACTTAGGAGTGATTCCGATGGGGTCTAATAACGTGACTAATGACTTCGCCATTGTACTACAAATTGATACAGAAGAGGCAGAAGACATAAAGCTGCGCTTTGTGAGTGGGGCATTTGAGGATAGTGATAAAGACATTATTGTAAAACGTGGGCGGGAAGAGATGGTCTTTTCAAGAAACGAGGTTAATGATATTGTTCAGGCTAGACTGGGCGAGATTTACGAAGAAGTGCGGAAGCTCCTAAAGGCGGCACACTATGATCGTAAGCTACCAGAGGGGATAGTGCTGGTGGGTGGTGGTGCAAAGATGCGTGATATAGAGGTATTTGCTAAAGAGGCACTAGAAACGGCAGTGAAGATTGGTGCGCCGAGTAAATTAGGCGGAGTGTCTGATACAATTTGTAAACCAAATTATGCCGCGGCGGTGGGGCTGGCGCTGTTTGCCGTACAAGACGGCGAAGCGGCTGTACAAGGAAAGTCAGGACACAAGACTAAGAAAGCAGGAGCCAAGGGTGGTTTTATAAAAAAGTTATTCAAAAAATTCTAGAGTATGATATAATGGGCGTAAGTCTTAACAAGTGAGGAAAAGGATATGCCCGAAATTAAACCAACAGAGGTGGAGAGCACAGCTAGCATTAAGGTGATTGGAGTCGGTGGGGCCGGCGGTTCTGCAGTAGACCGCATGAAAGAGGTGGGGCTATCTGGAGTAGAATTTATTGCCATCAATACTGATGCGCAGGCCTTACATCATTCTGATGCTGATGTGAAGGTACACATTGGTAAGGGCCTAGGAGCTGGTGGAGACCCAGAGAAGGGTCGTGAAGCGGGCGAGGAAAGTAGAGAGAATATCGGCAAGGCACTAGATGGTGCAGATATGGTATTCATTACATTAGGCGCTGGTGGTGGCACTGGCTCTGGTGCAGGGCCAATTGTGGCCGAAGAGGCACGAGCACGAGATATCCTAACGGTGGGTGTGGCCACTAAGCCATTTACCTTTGAGGGGGCTAAGCGCAAGGAGAACGCCGACGTTGCCATAGAAAAGCTCTCTCGTGAGGTAGATGCGCTGATTACTATCCCGAATGATCGCTTACTGCAGACGATTGACCCACGTACGCCGCTACTAGAGACCTTTAAGATTGCTGATGACGTGTTGCGCCAGGGCGTGCAAGGGATTTCTGAGCTAATTACAGAGCACGCACTGATTAACCTAGACTTTGCTGACGTGAAGGCCATCATGAAGAACGCTGGCTCTGCTTTGATGGGGATTGGGCGAGCTTCTGGTGAGAATCGTGCGGTGATGGCAGCCCAGCAGGCTATTGAATCACCGCTGATTGAGGTGAAGATTGAAGGTGCTAGAGGTGTATTATTCTCTGTGGCAGGTGGCTACGATATGAGCATGAGTGAAATTCAGGAGGCTGCAGAGGTAATTACTGGGGCAGTTTCTCCGGATGCTAACATTATCTTTGGTGCGTCTATCCGGCCAGAGTTGCAAGATGAGATCATCATTACCGTGGTGGCGACGGGTTTTGACTCTGAATACTATCGGGCCTTAGAACGCGAGCAGGCAGCACGAGAAGCCGAAAAAGCAGCTAACACAGTAGATTTGTCTGCGGCGGCTGATGCTACGTTAAATACACCGATGGCACCAAATGTTGCTGATAGCGAAGCAGCGAACGAGTTTGCCAGTGAGAATAAGGGCAATATCTGGGATACGATTAAGTCTGACGAAGATGAAGATTTAGACGTACCACCATCTCTCCGAGCGAAGCTACGTAAAAAGAATAAGGAATAAGTAATAAATGGCGCTGAAGTTTAAAATCGGCGACAGCAAAGTATTAGAGAGCCGTGAGGCATTGGACGGGACGATGATTCGGCGGCGGCGGGTAACTTCAGATGGAAAATATCGCTTTACTACTTATGAGCGGATTGAAATGCCGTCTCTGGTAGTGATGAAAACCAGTGGCAACAAGGAGCCATTTGATAGAGACAAACTGCTAACAGCGGTGCGGAGAAGTGTGGGGAAATTCTTTAACTCAGAGATGGAAGTGGAAGCAGTGGTGGACAAGGTGGTGGATAGAGTGTATGATTTGGGGCTAGAAGAGGTGCCATCCAAAGAGATTGGCAATGCAATATTAGATGTGTTGGCAGAGCTAAATGAGGTGGCATATGTGCGGTTTGCTAGCGTCTTTTTAAAGTTTAAATCGCTAGATGAGTTTGAACAGATTATTCGCGAGCAAAAGCGGGGGAAAAGAGGTAAATTAAATAATAAGGTTAAGGTGGGCAAAGCCCCGGAAAGGTAAAAATGAGAATTGTTTGTGTATGGAAAGACAATACAGATTATGCAAGGGAAGTGACAGATTGGCTAAGTGAGTTTAAGCGAGAAACTGGTAAGGAAGTAGAATCGCTAGATCCAGAGAGTACAGAAGGGGAGATTTTTGTCCGGGCAAGGGACATGTTGCAATTTCCGGCGGTGGTGGCGCTAGCTGATGACGGAACGGTGCTGAGAGAGTGGAAGGGGACGCCGATGCCGCAGTTTGATGAAGTATTGTATTATGTCAAAGAAATCTAGAGGATTTTTTTGAGTTTTAAATCTGGAAACGTTGCACAAAATACTAGCAATAAAATATCTGCTACCTCTCGTCAAGTGATATTATGACACATTTTTTGGAGGTTAGGAAGGGAAGTTATAACATATTTTGGGGGATTTTGTGTTCGGTTTTTATACTAGTAAAGTGCGGCAGTTGTCAATAGAGGAAAAAATAAATTTTGCGGGTTTTTCCACCGAACGGTGGAAAACTTTACCCCTGTTATAGGAGTTGATTTTTATAGTAAATGTGGAAAAGTCTTATTAAAAAACCGAAAAAATCTTTAAAAATGCTATTGCTTTTTTGAAAAATATTGTATAAACTTGAGTTAGTGGAAATAAATATAAAAAACCACAACAAAAGAAACAAATGAAAGAACAAAAGGTAAACAAAAACGCAGCAGTAGAGTACGAAGTCATACGGTTAACTAGGCACGATAGGTAGTTTCTTTTTGGCACATTAACAAGGTTTGAGGTCGGTCAACTAGGAGTTTTGGCGCGCGTTTAGGATACGCGTTACCAAAACCATAGGTACATCTAAAAAACACCTCCCAATTAACTCAAAAACATTACTACACAATAAGTCTCTCAACTACTATGATAATGAGTCTTGAACTTTCAAGGCCGACATCACAGTAAAAATTATTGTATAGCTAACAGATAAAAATTGAACAAAAACAAACACGCTAAAGTTTCTAGTTGAGCGATCTCAAACGACAGAGTGGAAAGACAGGCAAAAAGCCTGTATAATTACACTCAAGGTATGGAAGAACTTCATAGACCAGTGTTGCTGTCAGAAGTGCTGGCAACCCTAAAACCTCAGGCCGGTGAGACGTATTTAGACCTCACGGCAGGATATGCGGGGCATGCGAGCAGGATTTTGGATGTGACGCGGAATTATAAAGGGTCTGTCCTGGTGGACAGAGATGATTTTGCCATTGAGTTTTTACGCGCGAAGTACAAAAGTGAAGCGGTAAAGATAGTAAAATCAGACTTTTATAGTGCGGCGCTACAGTTTTTACAGTGTGGAAAAACTTTTGACATGATACTGCTAGATCTGGGAGTTTCTTCTCCGCAACTAGATAGGGGAGAAAGAGGCTTTTCTTTTTCAAATGATGGGCCATTAGATATGCGGATGGACCGTGAGCAAACTCTAACTGCCGCTGTGGTGGTGAACGAGTGGCGCGAGCGGGAGATTGCGCAGATTTTAATGGATTATGGCGAAGAATCAGAAGGTTTGGCCAGGAAGCACGCAAGGATTATTGCGGGCGGAAGGCCATGGACGAGCACAAAGGAATTGGCTGATGCAATAGGAGAAAAGAAAGGACGTATCCATCCGGCAACGCGAGTTTTTCAGGCGATTAGGATTGCCGTGAATGACGAGCTGAGCCTGCTAGAGAAAACCTTGCCGCTACTGCCGAAACTATTAAGTCCGGGTGGGCGTTTAGGCTTGATCACCTTTCATAGTCTGGAAGACAGAATGGTAAAGCGGTACTTTAAGGAGGCGAGCAGCTTAGGTAAAGAGTCTGAGCTGGAGCTTATAACAAAGAGACCTATCATAGGCGGGCAAGTGGAGTTAGTTATCAACCCACGGGCCAGAAGCGCGAAATTGCGCGCTTGCAAACGTCCGTGATTGATAAAAATAAAAAATAACAACATAAAAAGGAGGGCAAATATGCCTAAGCAAATCATTGTGGCCAACAAGTCACGGGTTCAACACATCAAAGTGCACTTTCGCTAAATAGCAAAGAGCGAGGGCTGCTTTTTGCAGCCCATAACGGAGAAACGTTGCTAAACAACGGATCTCCGAGACCTCAAGACTAGTTTTTGAGCGAAAAAAGAGTGTGTTTTAAAAAAATATGACCTTCTCGGAGCGGAGCTTGTAACTTTGCGATAGTGCGGTCAAGTGGCCGCTCCGAACTAGGGAAACGAAATTATTAATTTAAGCGAGGAAAAATAAACAATGAGAAACGGAAATTATGTAGCGAGACGCAGGAACTTGGAGACTGCTACCTGGATGCGCAATCGCAACACCGTACGCCATGGCGCAAAGACGCTAGGGACACTCTCTACCTCGCTGATTTTTGGTCTACTGATTTTAATTGTGGGATTGATTTATGTGACGCAGGGAACTAAAGCAACAGCTTATGATTATGAACTTTCTAGCATTGAGGCGGAGATTGATGAACTGTCTGCTAAGAGAGATGATTTGGCGGTGGAGCGAGCGCGTTTGACAGCGATTGCGACTTCTGAGAACAGCACGGTGGCTCGGGCGATGGCAGATGCCACCCCAAGTGGTTACGCGGAATAAATAAAAAAGTATTGTAATCTGTACCCATCTGTGATAAAATGGGTGCAGTATATTTTAGGTATACAGACTAGACGCAAGAGATAAGCCCTTCGGGGAACTACTCATAAGTCTAGTAATCTGTATGTTTAGAATTTTATATTATTTAATGGAAAGGACAAGATGAAAGTCATCCTCGGCACCAAAATTGGTATGACCCAGATCATCGGTGAAGATGGCATGGTGACACCTGTTACCATCCTTCAAGCTGGGCCGGCCACCGTGACTCAGATTAAAACCGCCGAAAAAGACGGTTATAACGCGGTGCAGCTCGGGTACGGTCAGGGTAAGAATCTGAGCAAGTCGGTTTCTGGCCACGTGAAGAAGGCCGGAAAAGATATTAAGCCAAAGTTCATCCGGGAGTTCCGCGTGAATGATGCTCCTGAGCTGGCACTCGGTGATGAAATCACCGTAGAAAGCTTTGAGCTAGGTGATAAAGTAACAGTAACAGGTATTTCTAAAGGAAAGGGCTTTGCCGGTACGGTAAAGCGCTGGAACTTTAATGAGTCCCGCAATACTCACGGTTTTAAGGGGAATATCCGGAGAGTTGGCTCTATTGGCTCTATGTATCCACAGAAGGTCTTTAAGGGCAAAAAGATGCCTGGCCGGATGGGGCATGATCGGGTTACGGTTAAGAATTTAGTGGTGGCTTACATTGATAAAGAAAATAACCTTTTGGGCTTGAAGGGTGCTGTGCCTGGGCCAAAGAAGGGGTTAATCACAGTAGAGGGAGAGGAGTAATATGGCAGACGTAAAGTTAAATCCAGAAATCTTTGACCTCACGGTAGAGAATTACGAACTTTTAAAGACCGCATATGATGCGTATTTGGCCAATTCTCGTAGCTCTCATGCAAAGACTTTAAAGCGCGGTGAGGTACGCGGTGGTGGTAAGAAACCTTGGCGTCAGAAGGGTACGGGCCGGGCACGCTTTGGTTCTACACGTAACCCGATTTGGCGGCACGGTGGCGTGGCCTTTGGTCGGACTGGTGAGGAAAACTTCACCAAGAAGCTATCTAAAAGCGCAAAGCGCCAGGCAGTGGCACAGGCTCTTAGCTTAAAGAACGCCGATAAGGTGGTAGTAACCATTGATAAATTAGGTGTGAAAGACGGCAAGACCAAGGAAGCACTGAAGGCTTTGGCAGGGGTGAAGGTGGAGCCGAAAGATAAGGTGCTATTAGTGGTGCCAGAGAAGGACGAACTAACCTTACGCGCGACTAATAACCTTGCGTCAGTGAAGGTGGTGCGCCCAACTTATCTGAATGTCTTTGATATTTTAAATGCTGACAAGGTGGTGATAGTGGCAGCAGCAATGCCAGTCATTGAAAATTGGCTACTGGATAAGGAGGATAAGTAATGTTAGTGATTCCACGTGCCACTGAAAAGGCTTACACAGAAGAAACTAAGCACACTTACGTCTTTATTGTTCCGGCGGAAGCTTCTAAGCAACTGATTGCAAAGGAAGTGGCCGAGCAATTTAAGGTGACGGTGAAGGACGTGCGAGTATTGACCCGGAAGGGGAAGAAAACACGCTATTCTCGCGGTAAGCATGCTTACCCGGGGACGACTTATCGCCGCGATCGCAAGTTAGCTTATGTAACGGTGGGGGAGAAAGATAAGATTCCAGTGTTTAACGAGCAGAAGGCTGAGCAAAAGCAGCCAGAGAAGACCGCTGAGAAAAAGGCCAAAAAAGAGGCCAAGAAGGGAGGAGATAAGTAATGGCAATTAAAGTATATCGTCCGACTACTCCAGCCCAACGTCAGAAGACGACGCAGGATTTTGAGCAGATTACAACGAGAAAGCCGCTGAAATCTTTGACAAAGGCTAAAAAGCAACAGGCTGGTAAGAATAACCAAGGTCGCATTACCGTGCGTCATCGTGGCGGTGGGGTAAAGCGGCATTACCGAATTTTAACCCACAACTTGCCAAAGGATCTGACTTTGACAGTGGAAGAGATTGAGTACGACCCAAACCGCAGCGCTAGAATCGCTCGGGTGAAAGACCAGAACGGTGTTTACTACTATGTGTTAGCGGACACAAATATGGTGAAGGGTGCCACCTTTAAGACTGGTAAAGAAGTGGCGGTGGAAGAATCTAACCGGACGGCTCTAGAAAATATCCCAGTAGGTACAATGGTATATGCGATTGAGCTGACTCCTGGCCGAGGCGCACAGATGGTACGTGCGGCTGGAGCTTCTGCTCAGCTGATGGCAAAGGAAGATGGCTATGCCACTCTGAAAATGCCGTCTGGCGAAGTCCGGAAGGTACTAGTGACTTGCGAGGCAAGTATTGGTACAGTTTCTAACGTGCAACATCAGAATATTAAGATTGGTGCGGCTGGTCGCCGGCGCCGTAAGGGTATTCGCCCAACGGTGCGTGGTGTGGTGATGAATGCCACAGATCACCCTCATGGTGGTGGTGACGGTGGACGTCACGGCTCTGGTAAGGCGCCACGTACACCTTGGGGTCAGCTGACCTTGGGGTATCGCACCCGTCATAATAAGCAAACTAATAAGTATATCGTGCGCAGTCGCCACGAAGGAAAGAGGAAATAGGCTATGTCTAGAAGTCTCAAGAAGGGTCCTTTCGTGGACTACAAACTAGAGAAGAAGATTAAAGCTCTCTCCGCAGAGGATCGCACTGTGATTAAGACTTGGGCTAGGCAGTCTACGATTTCTCCAGAGATGGTGGGTCGGACGATTGCCGTACACAATGGCAAGATGCATGTGCCGGTCTTTATCAGTGAGAATATGGTGGGTCATAAGCTGGGAGAGTTTGCCCCAACGCGGAAATTTAAGCGCCATGGCGGCAAGAAGGCTGCGGAAGCTGCAGCTGCGAAAGGGGGTAACTAATGGCTACTAAATTTGCACATGCCTACATTAAGGGTACGGACAACCAGCCGCGCAAGACTAATATCGTGGCGGCTTTGGTGCGCGACCGTTATGTGGCGGATGCAGTGGTAATCTTAGAGCATACTCCACGTCGGGCAGCACGAGCAGTGCTGAAGGCGGTGGAATCTGCTAAGGCCAACCTGCTAAACTCTGGCGCTTCTATTGATCCAAAGACCATACGGATTGCCCGGATTTCTGTGACGGCAGGTACGAGGATTCGTCGCTATAAGCCAGCTTCTCGTGGGCGGGCTTTACCATTTGAAAAGATCTCTAGCAACATCTTTGTGGAAGTGGCTGGAGAGGAGAAAGTAAAGAAGAAGGCCGAAGCAAAGCCGGCAGAAAAGAAGGAGGAGAAGTAATGGGACAGAAAGTTAACCCACTATCTTACCGCTTACAGCTGAGCAAAGATTGGTCTTCTAAGTGGTATACGAAAAAGACCGACTTTAAGAAATGGCTGGTGGAAGATATTAAGATTAGAGAGACGATTGAAAATCGTTTTAAGGCACGTCCGACCATTGCCAAGGTCAATATTGAGCGTAGTGCTAACCTAACGACGGTGACGATTTTAACCGCTAAGGCTGGTGCAGTGATTGGCAAGCAGGGCGCGGGCATTAATGAGCTGAAGAAGGAGCTGGAGAAGTTCGTGTCTCAGCCGATTCGCTTGAACGTAGAAGAAGTAAAGAAACCAGAATTGTCTGCTAAATTAGTGGCGGAGAACATTGGTTTTCAGCTGGGTAAGCGGATGAATTTCCGCCGCGCAGTGAAGATGGCGGCTCAGTCTACCATGAATGCTGGCGCTAAAGGCGTACGCATTGAGGTGTCTGGGCGCTTGAACGGCGCAGAAATGTCTCGCCGAGAGAAGTTTATTGAAGGCTCCGTGCCGCTACACACGTTGCGCGCGGATATTGATTTTTACTGTCATCACGCACCAACAATTGCTGGTATCGTCGGCGTGAAAGTTTGGATCTATAAGGGGGAGAAATAAAATGGCTATTTTACTACCTAAGAAAACTGCTCACCGCAAGGTCCGCAAGGGCAAAAATGAAGGTGTTGCCACGCGTGGTAATACTGTGGCCTTTGGTGACTGGGGGTTGATGTCACTGGATAATGAGCGGGTGAACTCTCGCCAGATTGAGGCGGCTCGCCAGGCGATTACGCGCTATATTAAGCGTGGCGGTAAAATTTGGATTCGGATCTTCCCACATACGCCTGTAACAAAGAAACCACTGGATGTGAAGATGGGTTCTGGTAAGGGTGAGCCACAGTTCTTTGTGGCGAAGGTGAAGGCCGGAACGGTGATGTTTGAGATTGCTGATGTGACAGAGGAGCAGGCAAAGGAAGCCTTGCGCCTGGCTGGTCACAAATTGCCGGTACGAGTGAAGATTATCAAGAAGGAGAACTTCTAATGATTAAGTTTAATGCAAAGAAAGGAGCCAAGTAATGGCACAGACACTCCAAGGTATCGTTTCCTCGGATAAGCGTGATAAGACTATTACAGTCAGCATCACCAGCCGTGAAACGCATCCGCTTTATCGGAAGCAGTATTCGCACACGCGCAAGTATACTGCCCATGACGAGAAAAATGAAGCTGGTATTGGCGACAAGGTGGAAATCGTCGCTTGCCGCCCGTTCTCTAAAACTAAGAGCTATAAGCTAGTGAAGGTACTAGAGAAATCGCATGGTGCGGTGGAGCTGAAAGAAGACATCCACGAAGTGAAAGTTGAGAAAGATATTCCTAAGGTTGCTGAAAAGCCAGAAGGGGAGGAGGAATAGTCATGATTCAGCAAGAAACTAGATTAAAAGTAGCTGACAACAGCGGCGCTAAGGAGCTTGGCGTAATCCGGGTGCTGGGTGGAACTCGTGCGCGTTATGCTCGTGTGGGCGATATCGTCACTGCTAGTGTGAAGGATGCTTCTCCGACTGGTGGCGTGAAGAAAAAGGCCGTGGTGCGAGCAGTAATTGTGCGGACTCGTGGCCAGATCCGTCGTCCAGATGGCTCTACGATTAGATTTGATGATAATGCAGCAGTGCTAGTAAACGAGGATAAGACTCCGCGCGGTACCCGCGTGTTTGGTCCGGTTCCTAGAGAACTTCGCGACCTGGGCTTCTCTAAGATTATTAGCTTAGCTCCGGAGGTACTATAATGGCACAACAGTTAAAGACCGGAGATAAAGTGAAGGTGATTGCCGGAGCCAATAAAGGCAAGTCTGGTAAAATCGTAAAAATGGACGTGAAAGGCCACAAAGCCTGTATAGAGGGCATTGGGGTGCGCGTGCGTCGCCTAAAGAAGACCCAGATTAATCCGCAGGGTGGTAAAAAGACCGTTCACCTAGGAATTGATCTTTCTAACCTAAAGAAGGAGGGTAAGTAATGGCTGATAAGTATGTACCGAGATTAAAAGAACTTTACCTTGCTAAGCAGAAGGATTTGCAGAAAGAGCTGGGCCTGGCTAATATTAACCAGGTGCCAAAACTTGAAAAGGTGATTGTATCTTCTGGAGTGGGAAAGAAGCGTGACGATAAACACTTTACCGAGACGGTGGAACTGACTTTAGCTAAGATTACTGGTCAGGCAACGACTGCACGGTTAGCAAAGAAGTCCATCGCCACCTTTAAAATTCGTAAAGGCATGGGCGCACCGGTGGGATATTTAACTACGTTGCGTGGGGTGAAGATGTATGAATTTGTGGATCGCCTGATTAATATTGCATTACCACACGTACGTGACTTTCATGGTGTGCCACGCAAGAGCTTTGACCGCCAGGGCAATTATAGCCTAGGGCTAAGAGAGCAGACGGTGTTCCCAGAGATTACCTTTGAGGACGCCGCAGCATTGCATGGCCTGGAAGTAACGTTTATTATTAAAAATGGCTCTAAGGAAGGGAGTACCAAGTTGTTAGAACTATTTGGGATGCCGTTTGAGAGAAGCGGAGAGGAGAAGTAGGATGGCAAAGAAATCTGCAGTGCTCCGCGATCAGAAGCGGCAAAAAATGTACGACAAATATAAGGCCAAGCGAGCAGAGCTTAAGGCGGCTGGTGACCTAGAAGGCTTACAAAAATTGCCACGTAACTCGTCCCCAACACGCCTCAAGAACCGCGACCTACTGGACGGGCGCCCACGAGGCTATATGCGGCGTTTTGGAATGAGTCGTATTACCTTCCGAGAGAAAGCAAGCAAGGGAGAAATCCCTGGTGTAACAAAGAGTAGCTGGTAAAGGAGAAAGGAGAGAATATGTCACTACAATCTACAGACCAAGTTGCAGACCTGATTACCCGTATCCGCAATGCTATTCTGGTGGGTAAAACGGAAATTCGCGTGCCAACCTCTAAATTGAAGCTGGCAGTGGCGGAAGGTTTAAAGAAGGCTAATTTCATAGAAGATGTGAAGGTGGAGAAAGCTACTCCCCGAGACATTCTCTATGTGCTGATAGCTAAGCCGGGCGAAAATGCCCGTATTAATGAGATCTCCAAGGTGTCTAAACCAGGACGCCGGGTATATTCTGGAGCAGATGAACTGCCAAAGGTGAAGTCTGGCCGAGGGATTATCTTGGTGTCTACCTCTAAAGGGGTAATGACTGGTGAAGAAGCGCGTAAGGCTAGACTTGGTGGAGAAATTTTAATAAAGGTCTACTAAGGAAAGGAAGATATGAGTCGTATCGGAAAACTACCAGTGGACATTCCAGCTGGCGTGACAATTACGGTCGGTGACAAGGAAATTACCGTCACTGGCCCAAAGGGCACGCTGATGGTTCCAGTCCAACAGAATACCACCACAAAGGTGGAAGAAAACAAGGCCGTGGTGACGCGAGCCAATGATGAGCCAAGCTCTAAGGCTTGGCATGGCTTGCAGCGAGCACTGCTAAATAACGCTGTGATTGGTGTAACTAAAGGCTTTGAAAAGAAACTAGAGATTAACGGTGTGGGCTTTCGCTTGTCAGGTGGTGGGCAACAGATTGAGATGGCGCTAGGCTTTTCTCATCCAGTAAAGTACACCGCTCCGGAAGGGGTAGAATTAAAGGTGGACAAGATGGAAATCACCGTCTCTGGAATTGATAAGCAGAAAGTTGGTCAAGTGGCAGCAGAAATCCGCGCGCTAAAGAAACCAGAGCCATATAAGGGTAAGGGCATCAAGTACGTTGATGAACATATTATCCGCAAGGCTGGAAAGGCAGGGAAGAAATAATGAAAGCGATTTATAGAGCTAACCGTACACGGGCAAAAATCCATGGGACAGCTGAGCGTCCACGCCTGACAGTGCATTTTAGCAACCAGAACGTAACAGCTCAGATTATTGATGACGACAAAAAGATAACCTTGGCTTACGCTACGACAGTCGGCAGTAAAATTACTGGTAACAAGACGGAAAAGGCAGCTGCAGTGGGGAAGATGATTGCCGAGAAGGCCAAAAAGGTAAAGATTACTAAGGTAGTGTTTGACCGAGGAAGTAAACTTTATGCGGGGCGAATGTCTGCATTAGCAGAGGCCGCACGCAAGGAAGGATTGGAGTTCTAAGATGGCAGAAGATAACGCAAAGACGAATGCCCCAAAGGTAGTAAATAAAGCTGGCACGCTCCGGATGACCGATGAAACGGCTGCCAAGAAGCAGCAGCGTGACATTGGTGGCCGGGTGATGGATGGTCGCCGTGACCGTCGCCGCCGTGACCGCGTGAAGGCAGATGTAGCGCCAAAAGAGTTTGAAGAAGTTACAATCAACATTGATCGGGTTTCTCGTACGGTAAAGGGTGGTCGCCGGATGCGCTTTAAGGCATTGGTGGCAATCGGTAACCGCAAGAACAAGGTTGGCGTGGGCGTAGCCAAGGGTGGCGACGTGACAACGGCAGTAGCAAAAGCTACGGCTAAGGCAAAAAAGAATATGATTGAGTTTGCCATGGATGGCGAAACTATCTGCCATGAAGTAGAGACCAAGGCAACTGGTGCGGTGGTGCTGATGAAGCCAGCTGCGCCGGGTACTGGTATTATTGCTGGTGGCGTAGTGCGTTCAATCATTGGCTTGACGGGCGTAAAGAACTTAATTTCTAAGTCGCTTGGTTCAACGAATAAGGTAAATATTGCTTATGCGGTGGTTGATGGCTTGAAGGCTCAGGTGCCACGCAAAAGATGGACTACTACAGCCGACAAGAAAGCTACAAAGCCAGCAAAGAAGGAGGCTAAGTAATGAAATACAATGATTTGACCGTGAATAAGAACACCCGCCCGAATCGCAAGGGCCGTGGGATTGCCGCTGGGCAAGGTAAAACAGCAGGGCGTGGTACTAAGGGTCAGAAGGCCCGGACTGGCCACAGCAAGATGCCAGCAGGCTTTATGGGCGGACAGAGAGCAATTATGCAGGCCGTACCAAAGCTAAAAGGCTTTAAGTCTATTCATCCTAAGGCGGAAGTGGTCTATACAGACCGGCTAAATGAACTGTCTGGTGAAGTAGATAACTTTAAGTTGGCAGAGGCTGGACTGATTTCCTCACCGTTTAATAAGGTGAAAATAATTACTAGAGGGGAAGTAACAGCTAAGGTGAACCTTGCGACACAATTTGCGAGTAAAACAGCCGTAGAGGCTCTGAAAAAAGCTGGCGGTAGCTTTAAAAAGGTGGCCGTGCCAGCACGCAAAAAAGCCGAAGATAAATAGATAAGATGATATAATAAAAGAGTGAGTAACCGTAAGCGCTCAAAATTTTTGAAGCTCCTTGTGATTGTGGCAATGGGAGCGGTGGTTTTTAGGCTGTTTTTTATTCAGATTATTCAGCATGATGAGTGGGTGGCAAAAGCAGCAGAACAACAGACGATGCAGAATACTATCGTAGCGCGCAGGGGGGAAATTTACATGATGGATGGAAATGAGGCTACGGTGATTGTGATGAATGAGCCGGTTTGGGCGATTATTTTGGATCCGATGATAGCGGATGAAGAGCGAACGAAAGAAATAATTGATAAATATGCAGCAGAGCAAAGGCAGGCGGAGTGGAAGGATGTGTTTGGTACGGAAGGCCTACGTTATTACGTGGTGGCGCGAGGAGTAAAGAGAGCAGCAGCGGAGAAGATAAAAGCAGAGCAATTACCAGGAGTGTGGTTTCAGGAGGGAGTGCAGCGAGTGTACCCAGAGGGGCAAATGGCAACACCGCTGCTTGGTTTTGTGAATGCGGAAGGGAAAGGTCAATATGGGGTGGAGGGGGCGCTAGATAAGGAATTGGCAGGGGTAAACGGCGTGCTGAAGACGGTGAAAGACGTAAACAACATCCCGCTGACCATCGGAAGTGATAACGTGCGTGTGCCGGCAGTGGATGGGAAAAACATTGTGCTCTCCATTGACCGGAATATCCAGCACGCGGCAGAGAAGGCTCTGGCAAATGCCCTGGAACGCTCCCAGGCATCACATGCTTCGGCATTAGTGATGGATCCACGAACAGGAAAGATTTGGGCAATGGCAAATTTACCGACTTATGATGCGGCAAAGTATGTGGAAGTGGAAGATGCGACAGTGTTTCAAAACGGAGTGGTGGAAGATGCCTATGAGCCGGCATCTGTCTGCAAGACCTTTGCTTTTGCGGCAGGTATTGAGGAAGGGGTGATGAAGCCGGAGAGCACTTATTATAACTCTGGCTCGCTGACGATTGACGGCTGGCCAATAGAAAATGCCTATAAGGGACAGTATGGTCAGATTACGATGCAGACAGCGCTGAACTATTCTTTAAATACGGGGAGTATGCAGGCTCTGATGTGGCTGGGGGGGAGTGACTCGCAAATTACCCAAACTGGACGGGAGAAGCTGTATGAGTACTATTACAAGCGATTTGGCTTTGGTCAATATACTGGGATAGAGCTTTTTGAATCGCCAGGCTTAGTGGTGGGGCCAAATGAGGGGTACGGCTTAAATTCACGCTATGCAAACATGACCTTTGGACAGAACTTAAACTTAACGATGATTCAGGTGGCAACGGCGTTTTCTGCAGTAGTGAATGGGGGAGAATACTTTACACCGACAATTGTGGCAGGTGAGATGGTGAACGGAGAGTTTAAGCAGAACCCGATGCGTGAGCCGGTGCGGCAGATAATCTCTACTAATACTAGTGCCACAATGCGCAAGATGCTCTACAACACTCGCCAAGGCAGAAGATTGGCTGGAGTGGATAAGCCGGGCTATTATGTGGGCGGAAAGACTGGTACGGCACAGGTGATTAGAGATGGAGCATATGTGATGGATGAGACGAAGGCGACCTATGTGGGCTTTGGCACAAGTGGTGACGCTGACTCTTCAGATTTGCCAGAATACGTCATAATGGTTAAAATATGGGAAGAGGGTAAACGGATTGAGGGGGAACGTGATGCGATGCCGCTCTTTGACGAGATTTCTAACTTTATGCTAGATTATTTAAAAATTAAGCCAAAGGAAAGTTAAGATGATGGGACATTTAAGTGGAGAAATGTTTTATGGATTGGTGTTGGCACTGGGAGCATTTTTGCTTTCAATGTTTTTAACACCAATCTACACGCATTTTGCCTATAAATATAAGTGGTGGAAAAAACAGAAAAAGACCACACTCTCTGGTGACAGTTTGCCAGTAATGACAAAATTGCATGCACACAAGTTTAAGCGGGTATTCCCGACGATGGCTGGTGTGGTGGGGGTAGTGGTGGTGTTGCTTGTAACCTGGATTTGCAACTGGGACAGAGGTCAGACTTGGCTACCGATTGCTGGCTTTTTAGGGGGAGCTTTTGTAGGGTTGATTGACGACATTATCAATGTATTTGGCTCTGGTGCAGGAGCGGCAGGCTTGCGGGCGCCGGTGAAATTTTTCTTGATTACTGTGGTGGGTGCCGGACTGGGCTGGTACTTTTCTTATAAGCTGGGATGGACGGGGATTCACGTGCCATTTATGGGGGATTTTGAGATTGGCGGAGTGCTGATGACGGCGCTATTTGCCTTTGCGGTGGTGGCGACATCTAACGCAGTGAATATCTCTGATGGATTAGATGGTTTGGCCGGGGGGCTGATGATGATTGCTTACGGTGCTTTTGGTGCGATTGCGCTATTCCGTGGACAGTGGCAACTGGCAGCCTTTTGCTTTACTGTGGCAGGGTGGCTGCTGTCATACGTGTGGTTTAACGTGCCACCAGCACGATTTATGATGGGGGATGTGGGGTCATTTGCACTGGGGGCAGGGCTGGGAGTGGTGGCGATGATGACCAACTCATTCTTCCTGCTGCCAGTAATTGGATTGCTTTTGGTGGTGGAGGCTGGATCGTCACTTTTGCAGATCATTTGGAAAAAAGTGTTTAAAAAGAAATTGTTTATCTCTGCGCCGATTCATCATCACCTGGAGGCGTCTGGTTGGCCAGAGGCAAAAATTGTGATGAGATTTTGGGTGATTGCGGGGGTGATGGCGCTGGTGGGAGTATTTATGGCGGCAGCAGGAGGAATCATTGCGTAGGCATAAGAGTGATAGAGCGATTGCCGTACTGACGCTGCTGCTGTTGGCGATTGGACTGATGGTGATTTATGCGATTGGGCCGATGCGGGCGAACTTTATGAACTCTGCCTATGGGACAGAATATGACGCTAACTATTTCTTTACGCATCAGCTGGTTTCAGTGGTGTTGGCGATCGGGGCTTTCATACTGGCTTTTAAATACCCTTATGAAAAAGTGCGAACATTCGCAAAATGGCTGATGGTGGCGGGGCTGGTGGCGTCGGGGCTGTTAGCGCTTTTAGCGCTGATGGGATCTTCGCTGGCGAGCTGTCAGTTAGGGGCGTGTCGTTGGTATAATTTGGGGGCGTTAGGGTCGTTTCAGCCGGCAGAATTGATAAAATTGGGCTTAGTATTATATCTGGCACAATTAGTGGCAGAACGGAAAAAGGAGGGGAAGCTAGAAAATTCCTCGGACTTTTGGCTGCCATTTGGAGTGGTATCAGGGCTGTCTCTATGTTTTGTGATATTGGTGCAGAAAGATTTGGGGACTGGTGTGGCAGTAATTGCGATTATTTTGGCAATCCTTTGGATGAGCGGGGTGTCGCTGAGAAAATTTGGCTTGGTATTATTGGTGATTTTTGGATTAGGGGTGGGGGCGATTATCAGCTCGCCACACCGAATGGAGCGGCTGATGACCTTTGGCGGGGAAGCTGATGCGGACTCGTCCTATCACATTGATAACGCGATGATCGCGATTGGCACTGGGGGATTTTTAGGAGTGGGGATAGGGAACAGTGTACAGGCGACAGGTTATCTGCCGGAGTCTATCAATGACTCGGTTTTTGCAGTGATGGGTGAGACCTACGGATTTATGGGGCTGTTTACCGTGGTGGCGTGCTTTACGGTTTTACTCTTAAGGTTACTAAAAACGGCGGATAGATTGGCGGGCTTAGAGGAGAGATTGGTGGTGATAGGGACTTTTGCTTGGGTGATGGCGCATGTGGTAGTGAACATTGCCGCAATGACCGGACTGATGCCGTTAACAGGTATTACTCTGCCACTCTTAAGCTATGGTGGTACGAGTATGGTATTTTTGTCGTTGGCCTTAGGATTATCCCTGCAGCTATCTTGCTATACGGAGAGAATAGTGGCGGATGAGCCGGTAATGCAAAAAGTTGGAGCTAAGCGAAGGAGAATGCAATGAAGATTTTAGTGGTGGGGGGAGGTTCTGGTGGGCATATTACACCGGCGGTAGCGGTGGTGAGGGAATTAATGCACTTGCGCCCACGAACGAGAGTGGAATTTTGGACAGACCGTAAATACTATAAGAACGTTGTGAATATTACAACAGAAATTGGTGTTAGTTGGGGGGAAGAACAAAAAGGGGGAACCGCTAAGACTCCGTATATCAGAGTGCGAAAGGTAATGAGCGGGAAATTTAGGCGATATAACTGGACTTTAAAAGAGTATTTTGAGAATTTTGGTATCTTCTTAAAGGAGATTATTTGGGGGAATATAAAAGGCTTCTTTGGGTTCTTTTGCGGAATGATACAATCGTTTTTCCGGCTGTTGCCAAGAAAAAGCCGCCCGGACGTAATCTTTTTAAAGGGGGGATTTGTGGGGCTGCCGGTGGGACTGGCGGCACGGCTACTTAGGATTCCGTATGTGGTGCATGAGTCAGATGCGGTGCCGGGGCTAGCAAACCGGCTGTTAATGCGCAAAGCTACAGTTGTGGCGTGGGGGCTGGAGCCTACACCAAAGGCTAAAGAAGAAGACAAAAGCCCTGCTCCTGATAACTATCGTTTTGTGGGGATACCAGTGGCGGAAGAGTTTAAGAAGGTGAGCAAGACCAAACAGGCAGAGTTGAAGAAGACCTTTGGCTTTGACGTGGACAAGCCGCTGGTGGTGGTAACTGGTGGCTCACAAGGGGCAGAACACATTAATGAGGCAGTACGGGAGATTTTGCCAGAGCTGCTGAAGTTTGCCAGTGTGGGGCTGGTGGCTGGCCGGGCACATTATGAGAATATGGTGGATTTAAAGAAATATGAGGAATGGGATAAGGCCAAGCTGCAGTCTAACTTTCGGCTGTGGAATTTTAGCCCAGTAATGAATGAGATTATGGGGGCAGCAGATGTGGTGGTATCTAGAGCGGGAGCTACGACTATTGCCGAGCTAGCGGCGCTGGGTAAGGCGGTGGTATTAATACCCTTTGAAAAATTGCCAGGTGGGCATCAGGTGAAAAATGCAGAGCGGCTGGAAGCAGAGGATGCTGTGGTGGTGGTGCGAGATGACAAGATGGTGAAAAAGCCAGAGCTGCTGCTAGAAGCTGTACAAAATCTAGTGAGAAGCCCGAAGAAGCGGACGAATTTGGCTAAGGCGCTGCATGGTATGGTAAAGCAAGGTGCCGCTAGGGAACTAGCAGAAATCTTAATTAAGGTGGGTAGTGATGAGGACAAATAGAACAATTGTAGGCCAGAGAGATAAGCAAGAGAAGGCGAGTGAGCGCCTGATGGCGCGGCAGAAGGCAAAAAACAAGAAAATTATTTCGGTAATCATTACGGTGGGAGTACTGTTGGTGTTGTTTATGTTGGCGGTGATGATGGTGCGGGAATGGATGCGTCCGGCTGAGGTAGTGGTAGTGCAGGCGGAAGAATATGCTCCTACGGTGGAAATTCTTGACGAAGATTCTTCTGGCTACATTACAGAGCGGATGAAGCAGTACGTGGGGCGAGTGGAGCGAGATTTTAAGGATGCCGGATACAAGGTGACGCGAGCGATTATTCCAGCAGGAAAGACCCGAGAAGTAGATATTTATGTGGAGGGCCGGACGGAGTATTACAAGATGAATTTGGATCGGGGGACGGCCGTGAGTGTGGAAGATGCGGTGCGGATGATAGAGTATTTATCTGAGAGGGCGATAGCGCCGAGCTATGTGGATGTGCGGATAGCGGGGAAGGCGTACTATAAGTAGCCGGCGGAGTTCTTTTAGTTCGGTTTTTGTTCGGGAAGGGAAGGAAGGAGTGTTTTTTGAGGGGTAAAAAACGCTAAAAAATGAGGAGATTTGGGTAGAATAACAGGGGAGAAATGATAGGGAAATAATAAAAGAGGGAAAAAGCAAATTTAAAAAATTTGAGTGAAAAATCTGTGAAAAAATGATGGAAATGGGGATTTCACAGGGGTGGCTGTGGAAAAGTCTGGGGGATTGGGTTGTTGGCGAACCTGTCGGGGTCGTCAGGAATATACATCTTTAGAATATACATCTTTAGTAATCAAATCTGGCAATGCAATCAGATGTTTAACTGGTAACAGCTTCCCTCCACCAGGGCTTTGCTGCTACTTTATTGATGCTGGTCGTATTTGTGGTTGGCTAGGGGCGGATTGGTTATATGTCGTAAAAGAGTTATTGTGCGACATTACGTGTTTAGTGGAAAGACGATAACTCATGCGTCTTATGCGAGCTTCAGCCGGGACTGGGCTAGTGACGAATGGAGAGATAGCCTAAATCTTCCCCGTCCGAGCCTGTTTTAAATGCTTCTGTGATTTGTTCGCGGCGGTGCTGCTTTGATGGATGGTCTGATATGGCCTTTGCGGTGCGATTGAGGGCCTTCTGAGTGTTTTTGCGCCTGTTATTGCGGTTACGATTATTACGGGCCTTAGAGGGCCTCTCAGGGGCCTTAGAGGAGTTTTTAGGGGTGGATAAGGGGGAATTACTGGATGATTGGTTCCCCGCCTGATGTTCGGCCACTAGGCGGCTAATGTCTTTCAGGCCGGGGCGATCGGTCTTTTCCTCGGCGGTGTTAGGGGAGATTTTTAACTTCTTGAATTCATATTTGGGGGAGCCGGGCTTGTTCGGGTTTTGTACGGTCTTTACAGAGGTAACAGGGGAACTAGTTCCCTGTTCCCCAGAGGTGCGTCCAGAGTCAGAAAGCTCTTTTTTATAGCGCTCGGCTTGCTCAATGGTCTCTTTTATCTCTTTTTCTACCTCTGCTCTGGGGCGAGAGAAGCCCGCCCTGGAGCTTTTAATGATGTCTTCTAGGTTGTCTTGGGGTGAGGCAGGCAGATTAAGAGAGGTGGCAGAGAAGGCTGGGACTTTTTCGCCGTTAATAATCATGCTGATTACAAAATGACGATTATTCATCTGGATGAGGTCTGCTTCGTCAAAGGTTGGCTCAAACTGTTTTACCAGCAGGGCGGCGTCCTCGGCGGCTACTCGGAAAGAGATAGTAGTACCAACGTTGCCAAAGACCGCTTCACGTACAGAATCGGTCATCTGGGCGATGTATTGATTGGCCACGGTGAGATTGAGGCCGTATTTACGAGCCTCAGAGAGGATAGTGGCGAAAGAATCAGTGGCAAAATTCTGGAATTCATCCACATAGAGATAGAATGGCCGACGGTTGGCCACGTCTGGTATATCGGAGCGTGACATGGCAGCCAGCTGAATCTTGGTAACTAGAAAAGCGCCTAGGATGCTGGCGTTGTCCTCGCCGATTAAGCCCTTAGAAAGGTTAACGACTAGAATTTTACCCTCGTCCATGAGCTTGCGAACGTTAAAAGAAGAGCGAGGCTGGCCGATGATATTGCGGATGATGGGGTTAGCGGTGAAGGCGCCAACCTTATTTAGTACTGGAGCAATAGACTCATTAACTTGCTTTTCGTTCCATTGACCAAACTCATGCTTCCAGAACTGTAAAACGGTGACATCTTGGCAGTATTCAAGGGTTTCTTTGCGAAATTCTTTGTCGGTTAGCATGCGAGAGATGTCTAGTAGGGTGGTCTCCGGACGGTCTAAGAGGGCAAGCAGGGTATAGCGTAAAATGTGCTCTAGGCGTGGCCCCCAAGAGTCACCAAACATCCGCTTTAGCACACCAATGACTTCTGAAGAAACATTGGGCTTGCGGGTGCTGTCAGTCAGCTCTAATGGGTTGAAGGCGACAGGGTATTGAGTGTCGGCTGGGTTGAAATAGACCACATCCTTAACCCGACTTTCTGGGATGAAGCGAAGATTATTGATGGCAAAATCTCCGTGTGGATCTATGATGCAGTAACCTTGGTTATAGAAGATATCAGAGAGAGCAAATAGTTCAAGTAGACCACTCTTCCCTGCTCCGGTCTGACCGATGATGTAAACGTGGCGGGAGCGATCTTTGCGGAGCATGCCGAATTGATGATTAATGCCGCGGAAATTGGTTAAACCAAAGGCAGAAATGTTCTCATCTTCAGCGGGATTACCAGTAAGAAGTGGTAGCTTGGCCGGTGGCTCAGCTGTCTTAGAGGAGGCCCAGACGATATTGGGAGTCTCTACAGAGGTGTGGGGTAGATGATAGACTGAGGCTAGCTCAGAGATGTTCAAAATAAAGCCAGAATCTGTGAACTGGCGGAGTTTATAAGACTTTAAATCTTCTGGATTAAAGCTGCCACCAAGCTGCTTGAAGCCGTTAAGGTTGGTGGAATTAAACTGTTTGAAAGTGCCGACTAGAGCTTGCATGTTAAGTTTGGCGTTGATTTGATCGTTGCCAAGATAAGCCAGGCGAATTTTTACCTCATAACCAAGCTTAGTAGCCTTTTCTTCGGCTTTGGTGATTTGGGTCTTAGCTCGCTCTGATAGCTCAATACTGGAATCTCCTGTGGTGCCACCAGCTGGTGGGCGGAAGAGCGCACCAACGGCTTCTAGAATCCAGACCCAATCAATGCCAAGAATTTTAAAGGAACGATTACCGGTCTTTAGCCGGGTGATCCACTTATCTGTGGTGGTCTTATGCCAATCGTCAGGGATGGGGCGAGTTAAAATCTGAATCCACAACTCCTCGGAATTGTCTGGATTGAGCTTGGCAAGAGTGCCGGTGATGCCCGCGAGCGGATCTACTTCAAAATTTTCAAAGGTCTTAATGGGGAGGGCGTCGTTATCAATCAGGCCGATTTCTGAGGAGTAAACTACAGAGTAATCTTTACGAGCGTCTGCGTAATCATCATCCATCTTGTAAATCTGGACGGTGGGATATTGGGCGTAAATTTGCCCCTCTACAAAGCTCTGGAGAATCTTTGGCACCCAGACGTAAAAGCGGATTTGCCCGCCAGAAGAGACAATCTCAAAACTTAGATGCTCCTGGACGCCACCAGAATTTTTTAGCTCGGTGTGATCTCTTAAAATACCATGTAAGCTAGCAAAGAGCTGCTCGGCGGCGAGCTCTTTTTTATCGTTGGTCTTAGGAATTTCTAGCATTAGCAAGACGGAATCTACGTTTAGGACCTTTAAACGGTTGATTTTTTTGTAGTTACGATAAGTTAGGACACCGAGTACGACAACAATCGGTATCCAGACAATAGGAGTTAAAATAAAATGAATGAGGTTTGCTAGCATTTACACTTTTATTATAACACTTTTTGGGTTATTTCTCAGCTAATGTGTAAGTGTTTTTATCAACTTTTTTAAATAATTTCTTGTTTTGAAGATTGAGCAAGATGGTGGTCTCTTTAACTTTGCGGGCTTTTAGCACGCGCTTAACGATTTCTTCCCTGGTGAGAGGGCTGGTAGCCTTACCTAAAATACCGACGATGATATCAGACACGGTACCCTTAGAGTAGCCCCAAGAGCTTAGTGCGTAAATACCACGGCCAATCAGTACAAAGCGGGGATCTTTAATTAGCTCGTTATGAATAGCCTGGATAGTGACATTTTTACGCTTGAAGTTAGAATCCTTAATGGCTTTGGCGATGTCGGCAAAGTGCATTGGCTCCTTCTTATCTTCTAGCACGACGTAAATTTTGTCACGGATGTTTTTGGGGTTGACGGTGGGCCACTTGGCCAAACCCCAGAGGTCGTTTAAAGTGGAGAGCTGCTTAGAAACGGAAGCCACAGCCCGGATGTGGTCTGGATGCTCATAGTTTAGCTTTTCGTCAAGTTGTTCAAGGGTGAGAGGGGCTTTGTTGGCCTTAATTACAGAGACGATTTCGTCAACTTTGGTGCGGATGGCCTTTTCGTCGCCGTACTCTGCAATACCCACGGCACCCCAGTATTTATCATTTTCTTCTATTACGGTGAGACTAGCGGAAATATTGCCAATAAAACTTAAATTGGCTCGCTCCTTTAAGGTGGCGGTGCGGCCGTAAATTTTGTCAGCAAGATCAGAGACTTTAGCGATGCGCCCCATCTCTGTAAGGTTGCGGATGATGATTTTTTCGGCGGGAGTTAGCTCGGGGATTTTGCCGTCTTCTGAACTGATGCGGAGGCGGATCAGAATGGCCTTTTCCAGCTGGCGTACGCGTTCGCGCGTAATAGATAACATATCGCCAATTTGTTCAAGAGTCTCTTTGTGACCAGAAAGCCCAAATCGGCGCGAAATGATTTCCTTTTCGCGTTCCTGTTCAACGATATTGAGGCTGCCTTTGATGGCTTTCTCAATAACTTCCGCATTTGCAACCATGTAGTTATTCCTTTTTTCCACCCCAGTTAATATTGTGAATTATGCTTATGATAGCATATTTTTGCTAAAATGTCAACTGACAAAAGTTAGACTTTCATGTTCTATTGTACCACATTTTTTACAATTGCAATAAAAAGTGTTGCTTATGTTTAAAAACTAAAGTAATATGACAAAATAATCTTTATGACAAAAGGTTATTTTGTCTTTTTTGCCTTCTTTTTACTTCTTTTGTGCTTAGGGTGGCGGGTGGATTTGGGCTTTTCGGCTAGGATTTTTTCGGCCTCTTCACGGGTTAGCTTCTTAGGATCTATTTCTTTGGGGATTTTGGCGTTATTACGGCGGCCGGGGCCTTTAACATATGGGCCGTAAGCGCCAATGATGATCTTAATCTCACCCCAATCGGCGATGATGGAGGCCTTTTTCTCCTCGTAGAGTTTTTCGGCGATTTTTAAGGTGACAGTGTAAGGGTCGGCATCTTTTAGAGGAACATTGAGCTTGCCGGCCTTTAAATAGGGGCCAAATGGCCCGGCGGCGGCGATTAGCTCGGTACCATCTTTGGCCTGCCCGAGAGAGCGCGGTAACTCTGGCAGAGCTAGCTGACCGAGGGCTTGTTTTAGGGTGACAGTCTTAGTGTTCTCGCCATCTGGGAGTGGAGCAAAGCGGGGTTTTTCTCCGGACTCTTTTTCGTTTTCGCCCAGTTGGATGAAGCCACCGTTTTTGCCAATTTTAGCGTAGATAATCTTGCCAGTCTTGGGATCTTTGCCGAGTTCGCGGGCAGAATTATAGCGTTCGGCCTGATCTGACCTTGCGACGAGCTTAGAAAATGGCCCATAAAAGCTCTGTAGCATCTTCATTTTATCTAATTTTTGCTCGGCGATTTTATCTAACTTTTCTTCTACGTCGGCGGTAAAGCCGTAATCTACGATTTGGTTAAAATGATTAGTCAGAAAGCCAGCAACTAGTTCGCCTACTGGGGTGGGAAGGAGTTTACCTTTGGTGCTACCAGATTTCTCGGTGGTAGTGCGCTTGGTTGGCTTGCCACCCCTTGCTAGCACCAATTCCACCACCTCTCTGTCTTCGCCGTCACTGTCACCCTTGGTGACGTAGCCACGAGTTTGGATGGCGGTGAGGATGGAGGCATAGGTGGAAGGCCGGCCGATGCCAAGCTCCTCAAGTTTTTTTACTAGAGAACCTTCAGTATAGCGGGCGGGCGGGCGCTCAAAGGTTTGGCGGGCGACAATTTCTTGCATCGTTACTTCATCGCCTGATTTTAGCTCAGGTAGTTCTAGGTCTTTGGATTTGCCATAAACTTTTAGGAAGCCGTCAAAGACAACAACCTCACCATTGGCGATAAATCTCAGCCGTGCGGAAGAAGGTTGAGCATTTATCACTATTTTGGTCTTGGCGACTTTGGCGGGAGCCATTTGGGTGGCGAGGGTGCGAGAGCGGATGAGCTTGTATAATTTACGCTCGTAATCATTAGCACCAG
>JAFRAP010000047.1 GCA_017405345.1 Candidatus Saccharimonadota bacterium | reverse complement strand
CGACTGGGGTAGGAACGCGGACGGAGAGGCCGTTAAACTTGTCTTTTAGAGAGGGGATGGTCAGAGCGGTGGCCTTAGAAGCGCCAGTGGTGGTGGGGACGATATTCTCGGCGGCGGCACGGGCCTCACGCAAATCCTTGGCTGGAGCATCTTGCAGGCGCTGAGAGGCGGTATAAGAGTGAACGGTAGTCATCATGGCTTTTTCTACACCAAAATTATCTTCTAAGATACGCATAACTGGGGCGATACAGTTAGTAGTGCAGGAGGCATTAGAGACGATGTTATCTTCTGTGGTGATATCTTCCTCGTTGACGCCGAGAACGATAGTTTTAACGCCGTCTCCCTTGGCAGGAGCAGAGAGCACCACCTTAGTAGCGCCAGCCTCAATGTGAGCACGTGCATCCTCTGGCTTGGTGAATAGACCGGTGGATTCAATCACTACATCCACACCCATTTCTGCCCAAGGAAGCTCTTTAGGATCGGTGATGGAGAGCACTCGGATGTTTTGGCCGTCTACGATGATATGCTCGTCATCATAGGTGACGTCACGATCATAGGTGCCATAGGAAGAATCGTGCTTTAAAAGGTGAGCGAGGGTCTTGGTGTCAGTTAAATCGTTAACAGCAACAACTTCCAAATCTCGGCGCTCAAAGGCAATCTTAAAAGCATTCCGCCCGATTCGCCCAAAACCGTTAATTGCTACTTTTACCATGATACCTCCTAATTTTCTTATGGTAATATAGGACAACTAGAAGAAAAGCGCAAGAGGTTTAACTCAAGTTTTGGCAGGAAAATCCCCCGGCGTGATGGCCGGGGGTGGGCACTTTACCAGGCTGGAGAACTTTTAAACTCTGTCTTGATCTCTTCGGGGATGGAGGCAACTATTACGTCTATGTATTCGTCTCCATCAAAATCCTTGTCGTTAAAATCATCTGAAAAATCGTCGTCGTCATCGTCATAAAAATCTTCTTCATTAAACTCCTCTGCGGGCATAAATAAATAGAGCAAACCACAGACGGTGCCAGCCACTAGGGCGGCAAAAACGACTTTTTTGAGTATCTTCATAGGCCCACCTCCTTTGCCAGCTGGAAAAGTACTACTGCTAGTTTACCACATCTAGAGATTTTGGCAAAATTTGACCCCTGTTTTTTTATTATGCTTGACTTTTTTATGCAAGTATGCTATAATAGAGGTATAGTTGCACCTTTAAAGAAGGGAGGTGATGAGATGGGTTTAGAGTTTGTGACCTTTGAGCCAAGGCCGAAGGAGATAAAGCCGCTACCGCCAAAGCCGGTAAAAAAGAGCCGGCGAGAGCTGCTCCAGAACGAGCTAGCACCAACGGCCACAGAGGTGGCAAAAGTGCTAGATAAAAAGGGCCTACTCACCGGCCTGGCGAGCAGCCTGATTGAGGAACTGGTGCTATTCGTGGCCTATGGGCTGCGTTATGAGCCAGACCTGGGGCTTTACACGTCTGCAGTGGCGGATAGTGAGCACCAAAAAGATCACGCGATCCACCGCTTAGGCGCAGCTGCCGATATAATCTGGCAGCGAGAGGAGAATCGCCCGCTAATTTTCCAGCTGGCAAGTAACTCTCCAAAGCCTTTGCGACCGACCGTAACCTACGGAATTTACAACTTGGTCGCAAAAGAGGTGGCATCTGACCTAGAGAGGTACCGACTGAGGCACGAGCCTCAACTGTTCTACCTGATGGTCAGCTGATAGTCTCCCACTACCCTATCCCCAAATCCTTTCAAAAAACCCCTGAGCCTTGGCGCTCAGGGGCTTTTTGTTGAAATTTTGCTGGCATTTAAGCGCGAGCAAAGTGGGCAAAGGCACGGTTAGCCTCGGCCATACGGTGGGTGTCTTCCTTCTTCTTAAAGGCGGCACCAGCCTCATTGTAGGCATCAACAATTTCTGCCTCAAGACGCTTGGTGTATGGCATGCCGTGGCGCTCGCGAGCAGACTGCACCAGCCAAGAAAAGGCAAAATGCAACTGACGGTGCCCAGAGATGGGGAATGGTATCTGGTAGTTAGCACCGCCCACGCGGCGGGATTTCACCTCAAAGTCTGGAGAAACGTTGGCGATAGCCTTTTCCAGGACTTCTACGGGATTCTCACTCTTTAGCTTCTTAGCAGCACCTTCAATGGCAGTATAAACTGCACGCTCGGCGGCCTGCTTTTTACCATCTAGCATAGACTTATTAATTAAGCGCTGCACCAGGATGGACTGGTATTTGCGATCTGGAGAAACTTTGCGCTCCAAAGAAACAGTAGTTTTACGTGGCATTACTTACCCTCCTTCTTAGCGCCGTACTTAGAGCGGCCCTGCTTACGACCTTCTACGCCCTGCAAATCAAGCGTACCGCGGACGATATGATAGCGCACACCAGGCAAATCTGGCACACGGCCACCCCGCACCAAGACCACAGCGTGCTCTTGGAGGTTGTGACCTTCACCACCGATGTAGGCCCAGACCTCTTGACCGTTAGTTAGGCGAACACGGGCAACCTTGCGCAAAGCAGAGTTTGGCTTCTTAGGGGTCTTAGTGGTAACCTTGATGCAGACGCCGCGCTTCAAAGGTGCAGGCTGATCATAATAGCGAGTTTTTAAAGTGTTGACAATGGAGCCTAGGGCTGGAGCCTTAGACTTTTTGCTAGCCTTCTTACGAGGCTTTCTGATTAACTGATTAATAGTAGGCACAGTTAAAAATCCTCTTAAAATTGATAAATTATAGGGGTGAAGTGGTAAATTTCACCATTTTGGCTCTTTTTGCTTCAGCAATAGCAACTGAGCCTGAAACTCTTACCCCTATTATAGCGCATTTTGGTATTTTTTGCAAGGTGGGTTGACTACTCACTATTATTTGCTATAATAAGACTGTTACAGATTTGACCGGCCCGGAAAGGGACGGTCGTTTTAATAGAAAGGAATTTATGGAAGATTTAGATTTAAAGCAAATGTCGGCGATGGTAAAAGTAATCGCCGAGGAGAAAAACCTCCCGGAAGAGACCGTATTGGACGTGATTCAGGCGGCAATTGCCGCTGCTTGGCGCCGCGACAACGGAGATAAAGATATGAACGTCCGCGCAGTGCTAAATTTAAAGACTGGCGCTGCAGACGTTTACGTGGCGCGCGAGGTAGTAGAAGATGGTGTAGCCTTTAACCCTGCTACAGAAGTTCCGGCAGCAGAGGCCAAAGGTAAGGCTGTGGGGGAGATCGTAGAAGAAAAGCATAAAGTTACCAGCTTTGGCCGGGTAGCCTCGCAGACAGCCAAGCAAGTAGTGGTACAACGCTTGCGCGAGGCCGAGCGTGATGCCGTACTAGCAGAATTTGAGGATAAAATTGGTACAGTGGTAACTGGCCTGGTGGCACGAGTGGAGCCAAAAATCGTCCGAATTGACCTTGGCCGAGCTTCTGGCATCATGCCTAAATCAGAGCAGATTGACGGAGAATATTACGCTGTAGGCTCTCGGATTAAGGTTTATATTAAGGGGGTGGAGCGAGACGAGCGCGGAGCACAGCTAATTCTCTCTCGTGGCTCAGCCGAGTTCATTGAATATTTGTTCCGTCAAGAAGTGCCAGAAATTGAAAACGGCACCGTAGAAATTCGCGCGATTGCGCGTGAAGCTGGCCGCCGGACCAAGATTGCCGTGATGAGCACCGTACCAGGAGTAGATCCAGTCGGTACCTTTGTGGGTGGCCGCGGGGTACGGGTGCAGGCCGTAATGAACGAAATCGGCGAGCGTGAGAAGGTTGATATTATCAACTGGAGCGACAACATCTCTGAATACATCCGCGAGGCTCTATCTCCAGCAGAGATTATGAAGGTGGAAATTGATGACAAGCGCGCCAGAGTTTATGTAACGGAAGACCAGCAGTCTATCGCCATTGGCCGCCAAGGGCAAAATGTGCGCCTAGCTTCTAAGCTAACCGGCTACGAGATTGATATCGTGGTGGCTGATGCCCCCAAGAAGAAGAAAAAGGTCAACGTAGAAGATTCCCTGCTGTCTGCGGTAGAAGAAAGCGGCGAGGAAGATACTACAGCGGACCAGTAATTTTAGCGTATCCGTTGCCAGTGTGTCCTTGGCCTAGAGCATAGTAGCCACCGGTAGGGTTTGGCATTGGTTTTTGGTCTCCCTTTACAGTAGTCCAATTATAGCCAGCACCATCTATCATCACCGTATTGGTAAAAATCTTATTAGAGTAATGATGTGAACAGACTATATCCGTGGTACCGTCAACACAACGAATTCCATTGCTATCTAGTCTAGGAGTTAGGCTAGTGGCCGATTCAATTGCCACGCTACCAGCATGCCCAGAAATAAATGAAGAACCTGTTCCCCCATAGGCAGTGACAAGCGTACCGGTTGTACATGCTCCAGATCTAGCTCCGCCGCCACCATAATACCCAGATGAAGCACCGAGCGCGTTATTATAATTTAAACATCCAGGAGATGCTGTGGTGCTATCTCCACCATAGCCAAAGCCTCCTGCTGTGGCGCCAGCTCCTCCTGCTGCACCACCTGAAGTTTGCGTGCCAGCTCCACCATTGTTATAGGCATTGGTAGTATAGCCGTGCAGCCCTCCTCCAGCTACTGGAGTATCATTTGTACGCCCCTGGACACCAGCACCGGCTGCCACCATTATTCTGCTTTTTAGAGATGGCTCACTATCCCACTGACCGCCCACAAGCCTGATATCTGTACTACCACCTCCGCCATAATATCGTATTGGCGCGTTCGTCTGAGTGAAAAAGGCTCCTGAGCCGCCCCCGTTATAAGACCTACCGCTACAAGCGGTGTACGGAGTGCAACCTTGGGACATTTGGCCAAGATACAGGCTAACCGACGTGCCCTGACTTAAAAATATATCACCAGCTGTATATGAACCGCCACCAAAAATCCCTGCCCCCCACATTTCAACCCTATAAGTGCCACTTTTAGGTGCGGTGAAGTTCTGTTCTGCTCCAGAATAGTCAAATTCATAAACAGCTGGTGGTACATAATTAGTAGTAGCAGTAAACACCACAGTATCCGAATAAACCCCAGCAGGTATAGACGTATCTACCTTAGCGGCAAAGGTAACATTAGTAGAATCTTCTGCAATTGGAGTAGTAGTAGTCTTTATGGTGGTGGTGGCAGTAGATAGTGGAATGGAAGAGAATTGTTGAGCAGATGAAGTTATATCACCTAGTGAATAGCCCCAACTATTAACAGGAAAGTTAGCCTCATCAGTGGCTGTAGTGATGGATGGAATAGTAGTAGTAATACTAGAATCGGCATGATGCATAGAGTTATCTGTATCATTATTAGCAAAAGTGAGTGTATAGCCAGTATCATTACTAGTGGATACTACTACAGACAAATCATCCTTTATAAACCTACCAGAAGCGGTAGGGTCTACGTTTAATGTGAGATTGTCGGTATCTACATTGTTCTTCATCACCCGAATGCTAATGACTGGGTCTAGGGTGATGGATAGGTCTGTGGCAGAGGAGTCGGCAAGGACGATGGGGCTAACGGTAAAAAATATACAAAAAGCCACAGCAAAGATGATGGCTGTGGTAATGATATTAAATTTAATCTTTTGCACTGGGCCTCCTAGTTACACATCAGGTGGCACAGATGCAAGATCGGCACCACGAGTTGTAACAACTCGACCACAACGGTTTCACATCATGAATCGGCTCTCATGGTGCCGATGTTACCCATGAAGTGAAACTAAAGCTATTAAAAAATGCTGTGGTTTAACTGAGTTGTTACATCATCAGTATACCAAACTAAAATACAAAACACAAGGGCTTTAATACGACGAAGAGCCACCTCTAGGGTGGCTCTTTCGTATAATTTGGCACCTTGCTAGTTTCCCGCGAATGCAGTATAATCGCCGCTACTGGGCTTGACTTCTGTGTTCGGAATGGGAACAGGTATTTCCCCAGCGCTATGGGCACCAATTCACACGCCGCACGCGGCGGGTTCTTGATACCCATAAAGGTGTCTACGATGTTAAACTTGTATCTTCGGTGCAAGCACCGATTGCTAGTTAAGTATACCAAATCACCAGTTCCTATGCAAGCATAAGCAAAGGTGACTTGGGCATAAAAAGGCGATGAGTCTGTTAGTATGCTTCGGCTCCACGCGTTGCCGCGCTTTCACCTTGCACCTATCAACCAGATCTTCTCTCTGGGACTTCATAGGGAATTCTTATCTTGAGTAAAGCTTCGCGCTTAATATGCTTTCAGCGCTTATCTGTACCGAACATAGCTACTCGGCGATGCAGCAGGTGGCCACAACCGATACACTAGAGGTTCGTCCATCTCGGTCCTCTCGTACTAGAGACAGATTCTCTCAAAATTCCTAACGATCATGCCGGATATAAACCGAACTGTCTGACGACGTTCTGAACCCAGCTCGCGTACCACTTTAACCGGCGAACAGCCGGACCCTTGG
>JAFRAP010000046.1 GCA_017405345.1 Candidatus Saccharimonadota bacterium | reverse complement strand
TCTCTGCGCAAAGAAGGTTTTGATGAGTTTATCACAGAGCGGGAGATGGACTATACTGAAAAGGAGCATATTGGTGAAGTGTCTAGCGATTACATCAATGACCGTTCCTCATACTTGCAGGTGCTAAAAGTACTGAAGGAGAGCGAGCAGCGCCAGCTGGTGGGTCTTATTACCATGCAAAATCACTCCCCCTACTCGCCAGATCCGTACGGCAGACTAGACTTTAAGATCGTCGGTGGGCTAGAGACAGATTTAGAACGGCAGATGTGGGTGGAATCTTATTTCCAGACGCTGCATAGCTCTGATGCGTACTTGGGCGAATTCTTAGAGGCACTAGACCAGTCTGACGAAAAGACTGTAGTGCTGTTTTATGGCGACCATAGTGGCGGCGTGATTACTGCAGTAGCCGCACATGAAGATAAAGAGGTGCGGGATTTGTCGCGCTTAACGCCATACTTTATTTATGCCAATTTTGATTTGGGCGGAGCTAAAAAACTCCCAACGGAAACGCCAAACTGCTTGGTAAACACCATGTATAATCTTTTAAACGTACAGAAGCCAGCTTTAAACTACCTTCTAGATGAAGTATGCATGCAGACACCCATCTTAGACTCAATGTATCTAGGCGAGGCGGGGCCGTTCCAATCCACAGAGATTTCTGAGTATGAACTAATTAATTATGACGTGCTGGGTGGAGAGCAGTACTGGTATAAGTTTACTGGAGATTCTGCTCGGGATTAGCTGCGCCGGGAGACGGCGGTGATATCTTGGTCACGATCAAAATCGTCCTTGGGCACGCGGCCGAGAATATGCTCGGCGAGCATTTTGTAGGTAAACAGCCCAACGATTTCTGCGTGCTTATTCACCACCAAGAAAAAGAAACAGTTGGTACGTAAGAAGGCGGCAAAGGCCTGCTCCAGTGAATAATCGTCGCGCATGTAATAAAGTTTACTATCAAGGTATTCTTTAGCGCGGTCAGTCTCGCGAATTTTAAGTGAATTTAATAACTCTGTATGGAGCACGCCAACAATTTTACCGGTGGTATTTTTTACTGGGAAATGATCGTAGCCGGATTTATAGAGTTTATCTAGCATTAGGGGGCCGAGAAAATCGTTTTCATGAACGAAGGTAATCTCTGAAGCGGGGAGCATCAACTCTGAGACTGGGCGAGATTGAAAGCCCATGGCGGCAGCAATGATATTGCGCTCTCTGGTGCTAAGGACGTTTTTGGGCGTAAGACGCAAAATTTCTACTAGCTCCTCAGCAGTCTGAGGGACGGTCAGCTCTGGCTCGTCGGCATCAGAATCATCTGGCTCAGCCTTGGCCTGAAGCCACTTGGCAAAATCTTGAGATAACTTGGTAAGCCTCTGACTCATATGTTATAATTCATATTATACAATAAAGGAGGATTATGAGGAAGACGACTTTGATAATTGTGCTGCTGATTGTGCTAGCTTTTGGGGGGCTTTTAACCTGGTCGCTCATCCAAAAGTCTGAGGCTGCACCAAATTATGCAGATTTTAACGCTAATGGCGTGATTGAAGCCAATAAATACAACGGCGAGATTGCTGACCATGTCTTTGGTAATGCAGAAGCACCAGTACTGATTTTTGAGTATGCAGATTACCAATGCCCAGGCTGTGCCACAACTTATCCGCGGCTAAAAATTCTGCTGGATGAATACGGAGATAACCTTGGGGTGGTATATCGCAGTTATTTACTATCCTATCATCAGAACGGCACGGCGGCAGCTTCTGCGGCAGAGGCGGCAGGGCTTCAAGGCTACTGGCAAGAATACGCAGATCTGCTCTTTAATAACCAGCGTGAATGGGAATATGCTTCGGTAAGAGAGCGGAGCGAGCTATTTGCTAACTACTTTGAGACAGCCAGCGAGGGTAAGGGTGATGTGGGGCAGTTTAAATCTGATATGGGCAGCGCCAGGGTAAAGAAAAAGATTGACTTTGACATGGGGCTAGGCAAATACGTTGGAGTGGAATCCACGCCATGGATTGTGATTGATAACCAACACATAGACCTAAACTCCACTGGCGGTGAAGAGGGCTTCTTAAAGCTAATGCGAGAGAAGATTGATAGCCTGCTAAAATCAAGCCAGCAAGGCGAAGATCAAGACTAGCAGCGATAGCACCACACGGTAGTAGCCAAAACTCTGGAAGGTGCGGCCTTTGCCGATGTATTTCATGATGAAATAAATAGCGAGCAGGCCAGAGACAAAGGCGATAAAGTTACTGAGGGCGAGGGTCTTCCAGTTAAGAGCAATGAAGGCGCGCGAGCTACTAGAGATTAGTGATTTTAAGCAGACGCCACACATGATGGGGATAGAAGCCAAGAAAGAGTACTCTGCGGCAGACTTAGAATTCAGGCCAACTAGCTTACCAGTGATGATGGTAGAACCAGAGCGAGACACACCAGGAATAAGGGCAAAAGTCTGAACAAGGCCAATGGCCAGAGCGCGTTTTGGGGTGAGTTTATCCTCATTTTTTAACTTGCTGAGGTGTGGGAGCTTGTCTATAAAAATCATCACTAAGCCCACTAAGCCTAGCGCAATGCCCACAGTGTACATAGAGGAGAAAAACGGATTATCTGAGATGAAACTGGAGAGTAATAAGCCAATGATGCCGGCGGGGATGGAGGTAATTAGGATGTTGATTGCGAGGCGATAATTCTTGCGCTTGAAAATGTCGCCAAGAATCCCGATGATACGCTTGCGATAAAAAATTAGGAGCGCTAAGAGCGTACCAAAGTTAATTAATTCTAAAAAGATATGGAAATCGGCAGAACGATTGCCAAAAATTTGCTGGACAATTTCTAGGTGCC
>JAFRAP010000045.1 GCA_017405345.1 Candidatus Saccharimonadota bacterium | reverse complement strand
TTACCCAGGCTATCAATATAGGCTAATTGATAGTGAATGACGGCAGTCTTGCTATAAAGATTAGTGATTGGTATGTTGTTAGTAGTAAACTCAGCGCCGTCTAGCGGACTCTGAATTACCACGGAGGAAGCAAGATTGTGTACTTCCACGTTAAGTTTGACATCGCCACCGCCGACGGCACTGGCATGATTAGCTGGGAGGGCAATAGCTACCGCAGTAATAGCGGTAACTATTCCTAGCCCCACACAGCCGAGTATTTGCTTAGTTTTCCTTTGCATGCTCTACACTCGCTTTTTATTATTTTATTTTTATTTTGGCCGAGCAAAGAGCACTCGCGTTGAAGTCTAAGCTACGAGCCGTGACTTCTGCTCTTTACGCTTCCTAATAATCATGATAAGCCATATAACTAGAATTGTCAATAGCACAAGCATGATAATTAGAATAAATAGTGGAATGATGAGCACAATCTTAGTATGATCCTCTGACTGGTCAAGAGCAGTGACCGTGGAGGTGATGCGGAAGATGCCAAAGAGTGGAGTCTCTGGCCATTCTACGGCTACGTCACGCTCTGTATCTGGAAGAACATCGTAAACGGCCTTCTTCTCAAAGATAGTCTTGCCAAAGAGTGACTTAACTACGAGATTGTAGCGCGTCTCAAAGTCGGTGTTACCACTGTTCTTCACGGTGGCGCTGGAGTTAACCTGGCCAGAAGTGAGGAAGCTGTTAAACTGATAGTCTAGAATCTCGGCGTCATTGACGGTCTCTCCGGTGCTGCGACCGTAAATTACTAGCCCCACGCGGGAGACGGTCTTAATGCCGCTAGACTGGCTGGCAGCGCTGCTAGGGATAGACTCGGCAAAGATGGTGGCATACTGGCCGCCGTCTGGGATGCTAGCTGGAACGGAAATGCGATAAGGAATGGTCTGCTTGGTGCCTGGCTCAATGGTGTAAGAGACTTCTTGGGCGAAATTACCGTTGGCATCCTGGAAGGTGATCCAGCGAGAAACCTGGGTACGCTCTGTCTCTGTGGAGAAATTAAGCTCGTAAGTCTTATTTGTGACGCCATATGGAGTGGCGTAAACTTTATAGGTAAAAGCCTCTCCGCCGATGTTCTCAACGTTAAATTGATAATCTAGCGACTTGCCTGGCTCCAACACTACACGTTCTGAAACTGGCGAGATCTGTAGCCAAATGGCGGGCTTGGTATCTTCTCCCTCGGCATAAACCGGGGTGGCAGCAAACGCACCGAGGAAAATCACCCCGAGCGCAGCTAAGAAAACTTTTTTAATCATTTTACCTCCTAATGTATTAGTTATTATTGTACCTGATGTTAATCATTTTTGGAAGATGCTTTTTCCATTTTCTCGTTTTTGCGCGCCCGGTGGCGAGAGACGAGATGGAACACTACGGCGATGATAAAGGCGGCAATCAGAATGATGAGCCAGAGTGGGATAATAATGACGAGCTTACTTGTGGTGATAGACTGGTCAAAAATCTTTACGGTGTGCTCTACCCAATAAAGGCCAAGGGCGGGGGCGCTGTCCCAAGAGGTAGTGGCAAAGCGGCGAGTGCCGGGAAGGATGATTTTAGTATCTGGATTTTCCTCGTTGGTGTAGATTTCCTCGTTAGAAAAGAGTGGCCAGACTTTAAGAGTGTACTCTATGTCGCCGTGCACGTTACCGCAGTTCTCTACTAGAGAGGTGGCGGTAATGGGTGGAGCAAAGAGGAAGCCGTTTACATCGTTATTGATAATCTTGGCGCAACGATTAGTGGTGCCGCTGACAGAAGCATAAAACACCATGCCAACACGGTTAATAACGCCGATGTTGTGTTGGTCGCGCGTGTCGGCTGTCTCTACCATGAAAGCAGCGTACTGACCACCACCAGGAGCATCTGATGGTACGTCAACGGTGAAGTTAATGACCTGCTCCTCGTCTGGATCAAGATGGCCTTCTGTCTGGCTGAAAGTCACCCAGTCAGCAATGTAAGAGTATTCGTTCTTTTTGTCATAGGAAACATTGTATTGGTCATCTATTACGGTATATGGCGTAGCATAGACAGTATAGCTAAAATCTTCTTGCCCGGCATTGTGAACCTCAAAACTGCCCTTATAAGAAGTACCCGGCTCAATAGAGACGCGCTGCTTAGTAGGGGAGACGAGCAGATGAGTCTTGCCAGAGCCAAGATGCTGAGCAGCAAACACCGTCTGACTTAAACCACAGATAGCAAAGGCGGCCAAAGCCAGTACAGCAAATATCTTAAACTTTTTCATTAAACCTCCTTATCTATGGGATACATTATACATGAGTGGAAACAAAAAAACAACCGCCGAAAGGGCGGTTGTTTTTTTAGGTCACTGATTATTGTACGGTGACAGTGTAGGTGATGAGGTTGGAATAAGTATCGGCAACCTGATCATCCTTAGTGACGATACCGTAGGTAATGGTCGTCTCATCCTCGGCGGCAGAGCCAGACACGGTTACTACAGCTTGGTCGGCGTCGGTAACGAAGCCATAGCCACCGCTAAAGGCAGTTGCTACCGTAGCGTTAGAATTGGCGTTAGCAGCCTTCATGCCCCAGCCGTAAGTATCGGTAACTAGAGCGCTGAGATCGGTCTGCTTCACGGTGAAGGCAGGGATGGTCTGACTGTTGGTGCCAAGAGTTGGCTGCAAAGCAGCACCATCACCTGCCTTATCCTTAACAGTCAGGATGTAACCATCGGCATCGTTAGTGGTAACCTTGATGGAAGCAGTTAGGCTCTCATCAGTATCGTTGTTATCCATCTGCACAGTCTTCTCTAATGGAGTAGTGCTACGATCAGCATCATCAATCGTCATGCTAATGGTAGAACCAACTTCCACCTTGACGTTTACATCACCAGTGCTAGCAGCAAAAGAGCTGAGCGGTAAAGTAGCCACACCTAAACCAGCGACCACGCCGAGGGCAGCAATAATTTTTGTAGATTTGGACATAGTTATTTTCCTTTTTTATGTTTGATATGACCTTTTGTATCTCCTATTGTATAAGACGCTTATGATAATGTCAAGACTTTTTTAGCGGATTTTTTATGAGATTTTTCAGGGGTAAGTTGCAGATGGTGGCGTAAATGTGCTATAATTTAAACACGATTCTTGCTCGCGTGGTGGAATTGGTAGACACGCTACCTTGAGGTGGTAGTGGCGATTTTAAAGCTGTGCTGGTTCAAATCCAGTCGCGAGCACCAAAAAGTCCCTAACGGGACGTTTTTGTTACTCGCGGAGCGTCCCAAGGGGCAAACGCGAGCACCAAAAAGTCCCTAACGGGACGTTTTTGTTATTTGCACTTACTGCACCCGGTAAAAATCGTAGGCACGAGTACCATCGCCCAGCTGGCGAACGGTGCCACGATACTCCCACTGAGACTGTGGCTCCTCATTCCTGGTGGGAGAACAATAGCTAGTGGGGATTAAATAATATACCGGTATATCTGCTGGTAGCTCTGTGAGAAAATCTGCGGTGGACTCTGTCTCTAAGAAATGTCTCCCCTCTGTAAGCAGCGGATTGTAGGTGGTGGCAAAGCGCTGGATAGCATCATTATCATAAATGATGACTGCGCCAGCTGGCAACTCATTGAACTCTTGCACAATAGCCGGAACAACTGACAGCTGATGATACTGGCCAAAGAGATCTTCTCCGGCAGAGATGAGTGCATTAGGGATGGATAAAGCAATCGGGATGAGAAAGACCACCAGCCCAGAAAGATGATGGCGCTTAGCAAGTTTAATAATTTCTAGCTGGCGAAGCCATTTAAAGTGGAAGATGCAATCTAATAAATATACCATTATGGGGATAAGGCAAAGCTGCGCCACTGGTAAAAAGGTATGATAAAAGGCTTCGTTAATGGCCCTGAAGAACTCTAGTGGGTTAGAAAAGACTAGTTCCCTACCAAATGGCACCAGCCGGAACCCCACCAATAAGACTGAGTTAAAATAAAAGAGGAGCGATGAGAAGGCAAGACAGACCTTGGCCAGACGGCTGATTGGCAATATGAGACTGAGCAAAAAGACTATCACTGTGGTGAAGGCTAGCGGGATGAACCTGGCCCAGGCGTAGCTAATGCCAAGAGCGGCGATACGTGTGTAATAATATACGCTCTCTTGGTAAACTGGCTCGTGATGCAAAACCACCGGAATCTGCACTAAGCAGAAGATGAGACTTAAGGTAAGGGCAAACCCAAACTTTGACTTGAAAAACCGCTTTACTTTGTCCATTAGTGTTATTATAGCACGTTAGGGTGTGCGGTTCTTAACGGTTTTTTCGGCGGCCCAATAAGATACGTCGGTGAAGCGGTCTGTAGCATAAACTAGCCGGTTACTCTCTGAAAAACTCCGGACATTTTTATTAAGATAATAAGATAAATCAACCTGAGCGATCCCTACTGCGGGGATGTCGTCCACCCAGTAGCGCAAGAAATTCTGATATTTAGTGGAGCGGAGCTTTGGATCGGTGGAACTGCGAGCGCCCAAGACGAGATCGTCCGTAATGACGTTGCGATAATTAGAGAGATTTAGGCCAGTGGCAGAAGCCTGAGAGGAGTGATAATAGGCGAACAGGTCTGGATCTGGGCCAAGCTCCACTTCGTAAATTAAAATATCATAAGCACGAGGGCGGATGACGTTAATTAAGAAGTCTTGGTTTGGCTCGTAAACATTCGTGGAGACGCTTAAGCCTAGGGCGGTTAGCTGGCTAGCCAGATTATCAGCAAGCTCGGAAAAACTAGTCACTGTCACGATGTTAATCTGGGCCTCTTCTGGCAACGTCACACCAGCAAGAGCTTGCTGGGCGGCAGACTGATTATAGGCGGGAATTTCTGGATAGGCATCAATATCAATCTGGTTATTAGTAATCGGGAATTGCAGTGGCGTGTCGCTGTTAGACAAATTGCGAAGCTGGCTCCAGTCCACACCAAGCCGGATGCTGGCACGCAAGACCTTATTACTTAACGTAGGGCTATCCATATTAAAGAAAGCAAAGATACCACTAGAGAGAGCGGTCTGCTTCTCGTGCAAATTGGAGGTAAGCACCTCATCGGAATCAGCGGCAGAAAGCTCTGCGGTGGCCGTGACCGAGCCGTTGCGCAGGGCTGAGATGATTTTATCGGTATCAAGATAGGCGTGAACGGCAAAGCTATCTAGCATCGGCTTGCCTTTATAATAATTTGGGTTAGCTAAGAGGTAAATTAACTTCTCACCCTCTGTCCCGATGGCTTGAGCAGCATTGTAAGTGAAGGGGCCGGAAGTAACTGGAGTAGTGCTAAAGCTATGTTCTAGCAATAATTCTGGAGAGACATCTTTTAGGATGTGTGCTGGAAGAACGGGGATGTTAAGAGCAGAGGGAAAATTAGCATAGGCCCGTGGTAAATCAAAGATAATCCGACCGTTAGCGTCTTCCATTACTTTAACATTGGCTAAGTTGGAAGAATAGGAAGTGTTAACCTTAGGATCTTGAATGATATCTACGGTGTACAGAACATCCTCATTGGTGATGGGGCTACCGTCTGACCATTTGAGGTTATCGCGTAGCTTGATACTCCAGACCTTGCCAGATTGGTCAGACTTGATGGACTCTGCGAGATCAAGCCCGGTATGGCCGGAATAATCTGGCGCAGAAAGACAAGCAAAGAGTAGCTTAGAGAGTGTCTTCTCACTGCTAGTGGAAGCGAATAACGGATTAAGCGAGTTAACCTTGCCAAGCGTGGCCTCTGTATAGGTACCACCGTTGCCATAAGTGATGACAGCGTAAGAATTACGGTACATGATGCCTTGAGTAATGGCCAAAAAAATGACGATTCCCACTAGCAGGAGCCACTCTAGCACCAAAAGCCGAACCCGGCGAACATTGGGTAATCGCTCAACGAGATTTTCTTGGACATGCTCAATGCCATCTTCTGTGGCTTTACGGGAGAAGCGAAAGAAGCGTTTAGTTAATTTTTGCCCACTCCTTTTTACTGAATGTTTCATAACCTAAGCGGGGATTAATAATAGCCCTAAAATAGACAGCACGAACACCAGGACACAGACGATGGTAGCGTTAAACAGCGAGCGGTCTAGCCCCCGACGGGTAGTGTAAAGCTCTCCAGAAGAGCCAAAGCCCGCCCCGAGTGAAGCGCCACGCTGCTGAAGCAATATCAATAAAACAGATAAAACAGCTGAGATGAGGGTCGCAGTTTGTAAAATTGAACCTAATTCCATAATTACTTTTCATTATACGCTGGCACGAGGAAATTGACAAGCCCGTTGATAAGGCTGAGCACAATCGTGGAGCCAACCACCCCCCAGAAAGTCATCTGAACACCAGGCAACAGCCAAATGGCAAGTGCGACCATGGCGACGTTAACGATGACAGAAAATAACCCAAGGGTGAGGATAATCAATGGTAGTGAAATCAGAGTGGCCAGTGGCTTAACGAAAGTGTTTACCAATGAAAAAATCAGACCAGCGGCAGCGTAAAGCCAGATGTTCTGCTCGCCCGTGATGGTGCCGAATAAATTGATACAAAGCCACATGGCGGTAGAAGATACTAGCCAGCGGATTAAGAAAAATAGAATCTGTTGTTTAACCATAAGCTAATTATAACACACTTTTATTACTTAAGTAAGGTTTTACGCTTTAGAAGATGATGATAAGTGATAGCAAAACGATGCGACTCCTCATCAATCCGGGCGACCAATTTAGCAATGTGCGAGGAGCTGGGAAGCGCAACAGTCTTGTAGCCGTCTTTAATGGGATAGACGATTTTTACCTCAGCACTCTTTGAATGATCGCCGCTTTTATCGCGACCAATCACAGGGATGTGATGAGGGGTAAGCAAGTCACGCACTGCGGAAATTTGCCCCTTGGAGCCATCTAAAATAATTAAATCTGGCAGTGGCCACTCCGGATGCTTTAGCCGTCGCTCTAAGACCTCTCTTAGGTTGGCCGTATCATTATTTTGTTGTTTCTTAATTTTAAACTTGCGATATTCTGCTCGGTCTGACACGCCATTGGTAAAAACCACCATGCTAGCCACGGCATTCGTGCCAGATTGATGCGAGACATCATACCCTTCAATCCGCCGAGGTGGAGTTTTTAAGTTTAGCAGCTTTTGTAGGTCGTGCAAAGACTGATCGCTACTGATATTCATAAATTCTTTGTCGGAAAAGATAATCTTGCGCTTCAGCTCTTTTAGGCCAAAGAGCTGGTTGCGAGCTTCGGCGGCAAGCTCGTACTGCCCAGACTCAGCAGCCTCCTTCATCTGCTTTTCTAGCTCTTTTAGTAATTTTTCCCGACCACCCTCAAGATAGCGAATGAGCTTACGCAAGTTACGCTTGTACTCGGCAGGAGTAGACTTCATTACTTCAATGCCGGGAGTTAAGCCGAGGTCAGTGTTAAGAGTCTTTTTACCATCATAGGGCTTGTCATAATATGGAAAAACTTTGCGCAAGACCCGCAGAGCATACGCAAGCGTACTCTTAGCATAAAAAGGCCCAACATAAGTAGCCCGATCATCTAATGGCTGACGAGTGATGGAAACATACGGGATGGGGCTTTTTAAATCTATCCGCACATAGCTGACGGTCTTATCGTCACGCAAGAGGATGTTCCACTTAGGCTTATAGCGTTTAATCATCTCTGACTCTAGAAAGAGCGCGTCCATCTCTGTATCCACCACAATCCAATCGGTGTCGGCGATTTCTTTTACCAGAGCCTCTGTTTTTGGGTCTTTTTTAGTATTTTGAAAATACTGACGCACCCGATTTTTTAAGACGGCGGCTTTGCCAATGTAGATTATCTCCCCCTTACTGTTTTTATGAAAATAAACGCCAGGAGCAGAGGGTAGAGCCTTTAACTTAGTAGATAAGCTCGTCGTCGTATTCGTAGTAACTGTCATCAAAACTAGTATACATCATGTCAGACAGATTTGAGAAGTCGATGATAGCCTGCTCTAACAAATCCTTAGCTGGACGAGCGCCTTCAGGGGCAGAAATCTCAATCTTGCCTGGGTAGGAGAATTCTATGTTGGCGCGGGCGCTAGAGGTGTATTCGCCAGCAGGAACAGAGAGATAAATACCCGTTAGCCTATGCGACCAACCATCAATAGCCACAGCAAAGGTAGCCTCAGTGGATTCACTAGATTCACTAGACTCATCTTCTGTGATGCTGTTCTCGGCGGAATTCAGATATTGGTCTAGATCAATATCGGCGTCAGCCATGCAGGCCTTTAAATCCTTATAAATAGTGAGCTGAGTAAAATCTTCCTTGATGAACTCGCGGGCTTTACCAACTTTTACGTCAACCTTATAGAGCGCCTTTTTAACATCATTGAAAGCATCCCCCTGGTATTTCTCAATGGTAACAAATGGATGCTTTTTATAAACTTCAGCCAACTCTCCATTTTTAGCGCCCTTCTCTACGGCATCTAGGGCACAATCATAGAGCACCTCGTAGCGCTTGCGATCGCGGGGAGAGATTTGATCACTAAAGGCTTCTAGTACTTCTGGGACAGAAACACGCCACCAGGTACCATCGGCTAAATCAATGGTGTCTGAGAACAGCTCTAGAATCGGCCCCACGCCGGCCTTAATATCCTCGCTTAGGCCATTGATGGTCTCTTTTATCCCGTCTATCTGAAAATACAATACGTGGTCTTGAGTGAAGGCCTCCTTAAAGGAGAGCTGGTAACTCTCGCCGTCAAGATTAATAGACAGAGAGCCATTAAGGCGGTGGGCTATGCCGGCGCCCTCGGCGTCAAAGGCAAAGACAGCCTGACCTTTTTGGCCACCGTTATCAATATCCACAACAAAATTGCCGTTAGTCTTAGCGGTGGTAGTGTTTAGAAAATTGGTTACTGCATCCATGGCCATGACCTCTGGACGACTACGCCAGAGCAAAAAGCCGGCCACAGCGATAATACCAATAACTAGCACGACGATGGCACTAATGATGGCTATACGCTTGCCACGAGCGGGGGCAGAAGTGGAGGCTGCTGCGGGTGCGGGGTCAGGCTCTTTCTCAGGAGAGAGCTGGCGCTCCTCGTTGGCGGCGGCATCTAGGGCAACATTGGTCAGCTCCGTGCCGGAATCATGAACAGTGTCAGCGGACTTTGGGTCAGGATGATATTCCTGCTCTGGGTGATTGTCTTGCTCTGGTTCCATATTGCTCCTTATAACTTACTTACTAATATCATACCATAGTTTTAGCATAAGCATGGTATAATGAATTTATGGAAAAAATGGTGGATAAATTTACAATTTCTGATATTAAAGCGCGACAAATTTTAGACAGTCGTGGCAACCCTACAGTAGAAGCAGACGTGTATTTGTCTTCTGGGCAGGTGGGGCGTGCGATGGTACCATCTGGGGCATCAACTGGCGCTGGCGAAGCACTAGAACTGCGTGATGGCGACCCAAATTTTTATGATGGTAAGGGCGTACTGAAGGCGGTCTGGAACGTGAACGGAAAGATTCGGGATGTATTAGTAGGAAATACAGCTAAGCAGCAGACAGTAGACGATTTAATGCGCGATTTAGACGGCACAGAAAACAAATCTCGCCTGGGGGCAAATGCGGTTTTAGCTGTGAGTCTGGCTACTGCAAAGGCCGTGGCTAAGGCCAAGAAAATGCATTTTTATGAATACGTGGCGGAGCTGGCTGGTACCACCGAGCAGATGTCTTTACCGATGCCGATGATGAACGTAATGAACGGTGGTGCGCACGCAGATTGGAGTACGGATTTTCAGGAGTATATGATTGTGCCGATAGGTGCAGAAAACATCTCTGATGCCGTACGGATGGGCGCAGAAGTCTTTCATAAATTAAAGAAAATCCTAAAAGATCGTGGCTATGCTACTACTGTAGGAGATGAAGGTGGCTATGCCCCCAACGTGCGAGATGGTGACAACGAGCCGCTAGAGTGCATTAAGCTGGCGATTGAGGCGGCTGGGTACGCACCAGGTGTGGATTTTGGTATTGCGATGGATATTGCAGCATCAGAATTTTATGAAGACGGCCACTACGTCTTAAAGACTAACGGCGACTGGAAGTCCTCTGAAGATCTGATTAACTGGTATAAATGGATTTTAGATAATTACCCGGTGGTGTCTATTGAAGATGGCTTAGGCGAGAGTGACTGGAACGGCTGGGTGGAGCTGACGGCAAGATTAGGCGAACAAGTACAGCTAGTGGGTGATGACCTGTTTGTGACCAATTCTAAATTGCTCGCTAAGGGTATTGAAAGACAAGTTGGTAACGCAATTTTGGTCAAGCCCAACCAAATTGGCACCCTGACAGAAACGATTGAGGCCGTGATGCTGGCTAAACAACATGGATATCGCACGATCATCTCTCATCGCTCTGGCGAGACAGAAGATTGCTCCATCGCACATCTGGCGGTGGGGCTGGGTGCCGGACAGATTAAGACTGGTTCCCTCTCCCGTACAGAGCGCGTGGCAAAGTACAATGAACTAATACGCATTGCCGAGGGTAATTCTAGGCTGGGTCTGGTAAAGCCGTTTTAAAATCTTAAGCTTAAGCGGCGCCGATAAGCTTAAGAAAGTCTGGCTCACTTAAGGTTGGGATATTGTAGGCTGCAGCCTTCTTGAGCTTGGAGCCACCGGGCTTTTCCCCGATGATGAGTGCAGTGGTGGTCTTAGTCACTGAGCTGGTAACGGTGGCGCCAAGGCTACGCAGCTTATCCTCTGCTTCTTCCCTGCCCATGCTAGCGAGCGTACCGCTAACAATATAGCTCTTGCCAGCGAGTGGGAGGTTGGCTCGGTCTGTATAGACTGGAGACAGACCCAGCTCTTTTAGCTCGGCAAGAAGTTTAAGATTATCTTCGTCTGCAAAATAAGCCAGGATGGACTCCGCTACAGTCTCACCAATGTCTGGAATTTCTAGCAGCTCCTCTAACGTAGCAGCAGCTAGACGATCTATGGAGCAGAATTGATCTGCTAAGACAATAGCAGTCTGTGCGCCGATGTGGCGAATGCCTAGGGCAGTGATAAACTTAGCCAAAGGTGGAGTTTTAGACTGAGCGATGGCGGAGATGAGATTCTGCGCAGAAAGCTCAGCAAAACGCTCTAGCCCTGCCACGTCTGCGACGGTCAGACGATAAAGGTCGGCAATGGAATGAACTAGGCCGGCATCCACAAGAGCGGAAACATTTTTCTCTCCTAAGCCCTCAATATTCAGAGCGGGTTTTGAAGCGTAATACTCAATAGCGCGTTTTAAGATAAAGTCAGAGCTTTCTCCCTTCACCCGATAAACCACTTCCCCAGCAGGACGCTCAAATTTTAGCTCTGGGTACTGAGACTTTAGCGCTTGTTCGTAATTAAAGGGCTTGGTATGGTCTGGACGCAAAGCAACAAGCACTTCCTTAATTTGGGGAATAATATCTCCGGCTTTATAAATAATAACCGTGTCGCCGATGCGGACATCTAGCCGGGCGATTTCATCAGCATTGTGTAGCGAAGCGTGCCGAACGGTACTGCCAGCCACCACTACCGGGTCTAAAATGGCAACTGGCGTAGCAGCGCCGGTGCGACCGATAGATATGACAATATCTCTTACTTTAGTGGTGGACTCTTCTGCTGGGAATTTAAAGGCTACGGCGGCGCGAGGAGTCTTGCCCACAATACCGAGCTTTTTATAAACGGCGCGGTCGTTAATCTTGATGACCATGCCATCTGTGTTAAATGGTAAGCTAGCGCGCGTTTTTGCCAGATGCTGAATCTCCTGAAAAACTCCCTTAAGATCTGGGAAGACTTTGTCTTCACGAGAAGTCTGAAAACCAAAATCACGCAAGGCCTGGTAAGCCTCAGCATGAGTGGGAAAATCTGGAGTAACTAAATCATAAGCGATGAATTTAAGCGGACGAGCAGCGGCTATCTTAGGGTCAAGCTGACGAATGGAGCCAGCGGCAAGGTTACGAGGGTTAGCAAAGGGCTTTTCGCCGTTTTTTAGCTGCTGCTGATTAAGCTTGGCAAAATCATCCTTAAAGATTACGATTTCACCACGAACTTCTACGTCTGAGGTTACCGTCTGAGCTAAATTTAGCGGGACGTTCTCTATGGTGCGGACGTTAAGTGTGACATCCTCGCCCACTAGACCGTCACCACGGGTGACAGCCTTCACTAAAGTCCCGCCCTGATAGTGGAGTGAGCAGGCTAGTCCGTCCATTTTGATGTCGGTAAAATACTCAAATTTACCATCATCTAGCTTGGCGTTGCGATAAACCCAGTCCTTAATCTCATCTTCTGAGAAGACATCTGCTAAGCTAATCATGCGCTCAGTGTGAGTAACTTTTTTAAATTTGTCTAAAGGCTTGCCAGCTACACGCTGAGTGGGGCTATCTGGAGTGATTAGCTCTGGATACTGCTCTTCTAGCTGGCTTAACTCATGCTTTAAAGAATCTGCGGCAGCCTCGCTCATAGTGGACTGATCAAGAACGTGATAATGATAGCGATAATCGTCAATCAGTTTGCGCAACTTTAAGATGCGCTCTGCAGCATCGGTCTTATTCATCTTCATAGTCTAGCATCCTCCGGTAGAATAGGTAGGTATATGCGGAGACATAGATAAAGATAAAGGTGGAGGTGATAGATAAGAAGAACGGAGTGATTGGCACGCCTTCTAGCCATTCTATGTTTTCCTTTAATAAGAGATCAATGAGGATAATTGGCAGCATAACAATAACCATAATAACCGCAGCTACAAAAACTAAGTAAATTAATCTGATAATAAAGCGAATACGACGGCCGATGATGAGATCGCCAGCGGTACGCAGGGCAGCCATAGGGTAAAGCCCTGGTGCAGAGACTGCCACCAACGCAAGAACTGAGCTGGAGATTAAGTAGAGCGAAAGTAGAATCATCAGTGCGGCAAAGATAAAGTAGACTAAGGCATAGAAGGGGGTATTCAAAAATTCTGTAACCACAGCGGCGGAATAAGTCACCACAACGATAATAATCGGCAAGGCCTGCAATAAAATCACCAGAAATACTGCTAAAGTAGATAGTAGCGGCGCTAGAGCATTATAGAGCGCATCGCGGAGCTTGAGCTTTTGGCCGGCTAGCACATGGCGAATGATATAAATAGTAACAAGCCAAAGCATCAGAAAAATCAATACGCCAAAGACCTGCTGTACCTCAGACTTGGACTGGGTAAGCCCGCCGGTGGTGACGGTGCCGATTAAAAGCAGCCCGGCCTTAGCAAAGTGGCCAAGGTTGCCGATGGCGAATTGCTCGTTGGTCTCGTCAATGGTGTTTTGGAACTCGGCGTAAGTCTCTTCGCTCATTAGGCCGACCAAGATGATATTTAGCACAACAGCTAAGATGATTAACGGGATGAACAATTTCTTATTTTTAAAAATGACCTTAAAGGTGGTGGTGGCGTGATGCATTAAGCCAGGGACTTCTAGCTTGCGAGCATAATCTTCTCTATAAGAGCGGCGAAAAGACTTATGTAGCTTGACGCGCGGGTACCGCTCACGATGAACCTTAATTTTATGCTTAATGGCCTTTGGGAGATTTTTTACCCTAGTTTTTAGTGGGATACGAGGCTTTTTGGGGGATTTTTTAGAAAGTCTTTTTGCCATGCTCAATCCTTTCTATGCGCTTTTCAATGGGTGGATGGGTGCTGAAGAGATTACCAATAAAGCCCTTGCGCATAGGATTGTTAATATAGAGTGCCTCTGTGGCGGGATTTTGATGCTTCATGGGGCGGGTGTGGG
>JAFRAP010000044.1 GCA_017405345.1 Candidatus Saccharimonadota bacterium | reverse complement strand
TTATACCCCCCCCCGTGGCAGATTTAGACATAGTGAATTACCTCAAAGTTACTATCATCATTATAGCATGAGCGGCATCAAAAGTACAACAAATTATTCCAACACCCGCCAGGCCAGCTTAGCACAGGCTTGTCTAGCCGGCATCCGCGCCACCGTGGATAGCGCCGCCGCTTCACCAAACTGCTCTATTTGTTCTGCGTTCAATTCTCCTCGCAGTAATGCTGGCAGCAGGTCAAACAATGCTAGTGCCTCGCTCCATTTCTTCCCCATCAATACTTCTGCCATCAAGTCTGCCGACGCCAGCGCAATCGCACAACCATGCCCATCCCACACCACATTTTTCACTTTATCATCAGCGTCTCGCTCCACCAGCACTAAAAGCTCATCTCCGCAACTGGCATTTACTAGCCTCTTTGCATCTTCAGCGCCTAACAAATCTCCCCGATGTGCCGGATGTAAATTGTGTGTTAGCAAAATCTCATCATAAATGCTTCTCATAATCCCATCTTTTTTCGTACAGTTTTTAACACCGCTATCATTTTATCAATCTCTGCCGTCGTATTATAAAACGCAAATGATGCTCGCACCACCGGACCCACACCTAGCACTGCATTTAGCAGTGGCTGCGCACAGTGATATCCCGCTCGTACACAGATCCCTCCATCTGCTAAAATCTGCGCTGTATCGTGTGGATGTACCCCCTCCACGTTAAATGACACTATACCATTTTTAGCACTCACCAACCTTATTTCTGGTATATTCTTCATTTCGGCTTGTGCATATTTCGTTAGCTCATTCTCATAGGTAAACAATTTTTCTAAATCGTGCTGTTCTAAATAGTCAATCGCTGCTCCCAAACCTAAAATCCCTTCCACGTTTATCGTCCCCGCCTCAAACCTTTGCGGTGTCGCAGCAAAGCTCAATCTCAACCCAATATTATTAGATTCTACACTATCCACCATCCCCCCACCAACACTCTCTGGCGCCATCTCGTCCAATTTATCATACCGCCCATACAGCACCCCCACACCCATCGGCGCACCAATTTTGTGACCAGACCACTGTGCAAAATCAATCTTCTCTTTTACCACGTTCACTCTCCGATGTGCAATAGTCTGCGTTAAGTCCGCCGAGTATAATATTCTCGGCAATCTCTTCACTTCCAGCTCCTCTCCAGTTACATTAGAAATACCTGGCAGCACAATCAGTTCTGTATTTGTTGGGATATCAGCTCTCGGCCAATTTCGCGGAATAGACAGCTCAATTCTGTAATCCTCAGCAAGGTTTACCCACGGTAAAAAATTGCTATGGTGCGAGTGCAAAAAAGCTACTATATTATCTTCAACCGTCAATTTTCGTGCAAACATTTTTGCTGTCAAGTTAATCGCTTCCGTCGCGTTCTTTGTGAAGACGATCTCCTCCGCCCGTTCTGCCCCCATAAATTTCGCCACTTTTGCTCGCACCGCTGCCACGTTTTCTTCCGCTTGCACCGATAAATCATACAACCCGCGCAAAGGGCTAGCGTTCTCCTGTTCATAAAATTTACGCACCCGCTCTATCACTTGCCGTGGTTTTTGCATCGTAGCCGCATTATCAAAATAGATTATCTTCCCTCGCTTTATCAGCGGAAAATCCGCCCGGATCTTTTCAATTTCACTCTCAGTCATAATTATATTCTACCGTCTCCAACCGTTTTTTAACAGATTCCTGCAACTTTTCATTCTCAATTTTACTAAGTCCTTGTGCTAGTTTTGCTTGCACTAACATTCTTCTGGCATTCATTCGCGTTAAGCCCCGCGACATTAAATACTGCACGGCTTGCTCATCAATCCGCCCCACACTTGCCCCGTGAACCCCCTTCACGCTCTCCTCTTCACATAAGATAGTGGGTAAAGATTTATTCTGCGCTCGTGCAGACAGCAGCATCACGTCTTCTTTCTCCTCGCCAAAAGCCCCCGTAGCACCCCTACAAAACTCAATCTCCATTTGTAGCATTTTATGCGCCTCACCCATCAGTACTCCATAAACTAACAGTTCACTTATAGTTTCTGGCGCCAGATGTTTTATCTTATAATTTAGACTCAGCTCATCTGTATCCTTACCCACATAAAACACCACCACACGCACCTGCTCGCCAGGCTTTTTCAGTTCTACCTTCAGCTCATCACTTAACTTCCCACCATCTAGTAGCGTCCGCACAATCTCTCTCACGTGTTACCCTCCATCTCCATCGTAATTAGATTATTCATCTCCATCGCATATTCCACTGGTAGCTCTTTTGACACATCATCAGTAAACCCCCGCACAATCAGCGCCCTCGCCTGAATTTCCGAAAGTCCCCGACTCATCAGGTAATAAACTTCTCTTTCACCAATCTTCCCTACTGCTGCCTCGTGCCCCACCTCGGCAGAAGGTTCGCTCACTTCTACTAGCGGCACTGTGTCAGAACGCGACTTATTATCCAGCATCAACGATTTGCAATCCGCAAAACTCTTGGCGCCCTTAGCTCCCTTCAAAATTTTAACCTTACTGCGATATGTGCAAGAGCCACCATCTTTTGCTAGGCTCCTAGCATCCACAAACGAACAAGTTTTTGGTGCCGCATGAACAATTTTTAGTCCCGTGTCCAGCGTCTGCCCTTCTCCTGCAAAGGTCACCCCGGTATATTCCGCCCGCGCACCCTCTCCAGCCAAGATAGACATCGGATAAAGCATTGACACGCACGAGCCAAACGAGCCTGTCACCCACTCCACTCTTCCCCCTGCCGCTACCGTCACTCGTTTTGTGTTCAGGTTGTACATATTTTTTGACCAACTCTCCACCGTGGAGTATTTTAGTCGTGCATTTTTACCAACATATAGCTCCACGCAGCCCGCATGCAAGTTTGCCACATTATAACGTGGTGCCGAGCAGCCCTCAATAAAGTGTAAGTCCGCATCTTCTTCCACAATAATTAGCGTGTGCTCAAATTGCCCCGCCGCCGGCGCATTAAACCTAAAATATGATTGCAACGGAATTTCCACCGCCACTTTTTCTGGCACATAGACAAACGAGCCACCACTCCAGACCGCTGCGTGTAGTGCCGCAAATTTATGGTCTGCCGGTGGTACTAATTTCATAAAATGGCTCCTCACCACTGTAGCAATCCTTTGTTTTTTACCATTTACCTTTATCATCTGCTGCGATTTTACCGCTTCTTCCATAGGCAAGTACACCACTCCCGCCGCCGCAATCTGCTGTTTAATGTTATGATAAACTAGCTCTGAATCATACTGTGCCCCCACTCCTGCCAAGCCTTCCCTCTCTGCTTGTGGGATTCCCAACTTTTCAAAGGTATTACGAATTTCTGCTGGCACTTCTTCCCAGCTCTCCACCATCGCAGTCTTTGGCTCCACATAAGTCGCAATGTTATCTATGTCTAGTCCGCTTAAATCTGGCCCATAGCTCGGCAAGGGCAATTCTTGATAAATTTCTAGTGCTCTTAGCCTTAAATTCCGCATCCACTGCGGGTCTTTTTTGCGCTGCGACAGCTCCAACACCAGTTCTTTAGTCAGGCCTCTTTTCATCTAGCCCTCCTCCTCGCTGGTATCCTCCATCACTAATTTCATGCCGCTAAAGCCGTCTTTTTCAATCTTCTCAATCAATTTTCCATCACCAGTTTTAGCCACCTTACCATCCACCAGTACATAGACTTTGTCCACCGTTAGCTCCTGTAAAATTCGCGCATTGTGCGTCACAATTAGTAGTGCCGTGCCCTGCTCTTTTTGGTAATCGCGCACCGCTCTAGACACTGTCCTAGCTGCATCCACATCCAGGCCAGAGTCTGTCTCATCCAAGATGGCGAGCTTTGGTGCTAGCGCCATCATCTGCAAAATTTCCAGCTTCTTTTTCTCCCCTCCAGACAACCCCACATTCAGCTCCCGTTGCAGAATAAACGGGCTAAGCTCAAGGGTTTTGGTGTACGTTGCTAACAATTGGCGATATCCGGGTACGCATTCGCCAACTGCAAGCAACACTTCAGATACGTTCACACCCGGTATTTCCACCGGTGCTTGCCACGCCATAAAAATCCCTGCTCTAGCCCGCTCATCCACTGGCATCTCTGTAATATCCGTTCCATCAAACATCATCTTTCCGCTCGTCACTTTTAATCCTGGCGCACCCATCACCGCACTTGCTAAGGTACTCTTTCCCGCCCCATTCGGGCCTAACAGCACTACCGTCTCGCCTGCTTTCACCTCTACCGACACTCCGTGTAAAATCTCCCTGGTCTCTGTTGTCACATGCAAATCCTGCACGCTAAACAAAGTTTCCCTAGCCAAACTAGCACCTCTCTTTTTCATATCTCTATTTTATCACCCCCATCTTAGCAATAAAAACTTAAGTACTTTACTTTTACTCCTATAAGATTATAATTAAAAGACAAGTTAACTAAAGGAGTTTTTATGGAATCAGAAAATTGTTGTGAAAAGTGTCATCAGATGCCCCTAATCGGTGATGACGCCCCTGCTTTTGAGGCTGTCACCACTCAGGGCAATATTAGCTTCCCAGCAGATTACAAAGGTAAGTGGGTAATTCTTTTCTCTCACCCAGCCGATTTTACCCCAGTCTGCACCACCGAGTTCATGACCTTTGCTTCTATGATGAAGGAGTTTAAAGATTTAAACACTGAGCTTATCGGCCTCTCTGTAGACTCGCTTTATTCCCACATTGCTTGGTTGCGTAAAATTGGGGAGCTTGAGTGGAACGGCAAAAAGCACATGGAAGTCAAATTCCCTCTGATTGAAGATATCCGCATGGAAGTTGCCACTAAATACGGCATGATCCAGCCCAATGCCAGTAATACTCAGGCCGTACGCGCCGTCTTTATTATTGACCCAAAGGGCAAAATCCGCACTATTCTTTACTACCCTCTCAGCACTGGCCGCAATTTTGCTGAGATCAAGCGTATCGTCGTCGCTTTGCAGAAGGCTGATGCCGACGCTTGCGCCACCCCTGCCGATTGGCAGCCAGGTGATGACGTAATCGTTCCCACTGCTGGCTCCTGTGGCGTCGCTAAAGATCGCATGGACGGTAAGGCTGGCGACATGTATTGCCTAGACTGGTTCCTCTGCTTTAAGAAAGACCAAGGCAAAAAAGGCAAGAAGTAACCACCAAAAAGCCCCCAAACGGGGGCTTTTTGATTTTATTCTTCCGCTTCGTTCACCTTTAGCTTCAGGGTCTTTAGCAGATGCTGAAAATCTTCCGACTCAAAGAACTTCTCTGAGTTAAACTCTTCTTCTCTTGGCTGCATCGGACTCTGTACAATCTGAATCGCCACGCCATCTACTCGGCTCTTGGACGAGTCGTACATGTCTAGTACTAGTGCCATCTCTATACTGCTCGCCAGCGAACCAAACTTCACAATCTTATATCCTTCATGCCCCGCAAACTCTCCCTTTACATAGTCACGGAAGCTCTTAGTGCTAAAAGCATCCTCGTCTTTAATTAAATTCTTATAGTATTCATCATACACTCTAATCCTAATGCTGGACTTATCTTCTGGATTAGTAAACTCAATCCCGTTTGTATAATCTTTTGCCTCATATCCTAGCTCCTCCGCAGCAAATTCAAAGCTCACTTCAGATCCACGCTTCTCATTTTTTGCTACATAAGTCTCAGTTTTCTTGCTGTATTCTGGCTCTTTTTCGCCCCCACTCGTCACACCAATCACCACCCCCACAATTGCTGCCACTGCCACCACACCCCCAACAATCGCCGCCGCAATCCAACCTTTATTATCTTTTTTCTCGGACTTTTTTTCGGCTTTTTCACTCATATTACTCCTTTACTTATTAATTTCTCTTAAAGTTTTACCAAGGGCGCGCTTTTCGGCTTCGTCGGCTAACTTGCCGTATTTATGACGATTTTCCGTCAAGAAGTCCATCGTCGCATCCATTGCTGCTCCGGCCTTCTTAGTGGCACCGTCAATATCGCCCTTTAGTAAACTGCCTAATGCCCCCATCGCCTCAAACTGCGCCGTCCGGCCAGCTTTATCACGCCCTGTCCCCACAAACTTCTCTTTTACCGCACCAAAGATGGTGTTGCTCTTCCCGCCAAAGATAAAGTTAAAGTGCCCCACAATCAGCCCATTATGCGTAATCTCATCCACATCTCGCTCAATCGGGATTTTTATCTCTGTTACATACGGATGCATGCGCGCTTTTTCTGCCGCACTAGTCCCGGCCTGCTCAATATCTTCCGCACAGCGCATCTTTAGCCGCACTCCAGTCTCTTTATACTTTTTCTTCCCTTCTCCAGTGTTTTTAATGCCATAAGTTTCAAATCCATCAATCTGATCATAGCGGAATAACTCTTTATGATTAGACTTCTTTGCCTCTGACGAGATAATTTCAAACATTCCAATATCATCCGCAAACTCAATCCCATAAAATCCCAAATGCACGTTTCTATCTCGGCGCCCTTTTTCTATCGTTAAAAACTCCTTCTCGTACAGCTTCTCCATCTGATCCATGTAATTAAAGTGTTTCTTCACCTCTTCTAGTGTGTATTTACTCGGGTTATAAAATCCGCTAGCGTTTCTCCGACAATCACCGCAAATATAATTACCGTCTTTTAGTTTTGTTCGTGATAGTGCCCCCACTTCTTTCTCACAAATAGCACAAGGCTGCTTTGCAAAAATCTTGCCAAATAATCCCATGGTTTCTCCCGTTTATACCTCCATCATATCATATCAATGCAAAGATTCCTATCTTATCTCCACCCCTCTTAATATATTGCCCTTTTTCTTTTCCTGTGCTATTATTAATACACCTTCCCGGGTAGCTCAATGGTGGAGCAAGAAGCTGTTAACTTCGAGGTTGCCGGTTCGAGCCCGGCCCCGGGAGCCATAAATTAAAAGAATGCCCTTTGGGCATTATTTTAATTTATCGGTTTTTCAGAGGCCGGGCGAGAACTTTAATCCTGCAGCATCCGCTGCACTACCGCCCTCAGCTCAGTCGGCCCCACCGCCTCACCACTAACCCTGAACGTCGGCGTACCAGTCAGCCCCACCTTCTCTCCCAGCCCATAATCAAACGCCATTCGCTTAGCCACTGCCTCACTCGCCATATCTCCCCGAAACTTCTCTACATCACCCTTTCCATCAGAGGCTTCTTTAAATAACTCTTCCAAATAATTTTTAATTTCTGCA
>JAFRAP010000043.1 GCA_017405345.1 Candidatus Saccharimonadota bacterium | reverse complement strand
TTAGCCTCTACTTCCACCAAGCGCGAGCCGATGAGCTGGACTAAGTCGCTGGTGGAAACATCCTTAGGAATCTTAACTAATTTTTTAATCTCATTGAGGGAAATCTTCATATTTAAAACTCCTCCAAAAACTGCAATTTACCAGATTCAAAATAACGGATGTCACTGAGCTGATATTTCATGATGACAAGCCGATCAATACCACCACCCCAGGCAAAACCTTTGTATTTATCTGGGTCAATGCCGGCGGACTTTAGCACATTAGGATGAATCATGCCGCAGCCGAGCATCTCTAGCCAGCCGTCTCCCTTGCCACCAAGGCTCTTTGGCTTCTCAATTAGCAGCTCTAGTGATGGCTCGGTGAATGGGAAATAGCCAGGCTGAGTCTTGATATTTAGCTGCTGCTCATAGTAGGCTTCAAAAAAGTTCTTTAAAAGCCCTAGCATCTGCCCCACCGTGGCATCCTCTGACACATAAACGCCCTCGCACTGATAAAAAGTGTGCTCGTGGGTGGCGTCCACGTCCTCATTGCGAAAGACGCGCCCCGGGATTACCACGGCAATCTGCCCGCCTTGCTCTAGCTGCTCTTTGTAGCGCAAGAGCGCGCGGTGCTGCATGGTGGAAGTGTGAGCTGGTGGGATAAAACCTTCGGCGGTGCGAAAAGTATCGTAGCCATCGCGTGCGGGGTGACCATCTGGGAAGTTAAGCGACTCAAACATATGAAATTCATCGTCCAGCTGGTAAGATTCCATCACGTTAAAGCCCATGCGAGAATAAATGTCTATCACGCGGTCTAGCTCAGTCATCAGTGGGTGCTTAGAGCCTTTTTTAAATGTGGGGATGGGCTGATTAGGCGCAGCCGGAGCGGTGATATCAATAGGCTCAATATTCTCCGACTCGGCGGCAGCTTCTGCCTCGGCAATCTGCGCAAGGAGAGCCTGTTTTCTTTCGTTCAGCTTTACACCAAAAGCTTTACGCTCAGACTGAGGAATATCCTTAATCTTAGCATATTCTAGATTAAGCGATTTCAGCTGCTCCTTAAGGCTCGTAACGTCGGACATAATATATTATTATACCGCAAAGCCCAGATAATTACTACCACTTAAATCAAGACGATAAAAGCGAGAGAAATGAGGGCGAGCGCCACTAGCACAGCCCAAACCCAGCCAAAGCGACTGGTCTTTTTTAAATCTTTGGCGTAGTCGGTGTCTTCTATGAGATCCGGATCTTCGTGCTCGCTGGCTTGGGCGCGAGCGCGCAAGTCTGCGGCGATGCGGTCATTTAGCTCGGTGTTTCGCTCGGTTTCTTTATGAACTATAATTCCCATATTCCCATTTTAGCATAAGTGTGCTACAATGAGCTTATAATAACAATTTATCGGAGGTAAAATGGCAACAACCAAGTCCAAGAAGACTTCCACGAGGAAGACTTCCACGAAGCCAAAGACCGCTACAGTTAAAACTGTAGCACCACAGACAAAAACGGTGGCGACCAATACAAACCCAATGAAGGGCTTTTTTGCCCGCAAAGGCGACAAAACTGAAAACATCTTAACCATCTTTAAGCGTCCGCAGATTTACGGCGCAATCCTTGGTGAGATTATCGGTACGATGTTGCTATCTCTGCTGATGTTCACCCTAGGTCTGTATCAGCCACTCTATGTCATGTTTGGTATGGTGGCTATTACAATGGCAGTGTATGGCCTTTCTGGCGCACACCTTAACCCATTAGTCACCGTTGGTGCGATGGCTACTCGCCGGGTCTCTGCTATCCGGGGCGTACTTTATATCATCGCTCAGATTATCGGTGCTTGGTTTGGTCTTTTGATTGCCAATGCCTTCATCGTAGCAGGCGAGAACGCCGTGGAATTGCCAGCAATGGCAGCTGTGGCGGATGGCCAATTCTGGCTAGTCACTCTAATTGAGTTCATGGGCGCAACCGTGTTTGGGTTCTTCTTTGCACGGGCACTTTCTTACAAGCGCAGCGCTCTCACCTTTGCAGTGACAGTGGCTCTGGGCTTTACCGTAGCGCTACTATTCTTGATTGTGATTTCTAGCAACTTTGTGAGCTTGCAGAACAACTTCATGATTAACCCAGCCATCTCCATGATGTACCAAATCTTCCCCACTAGCGGAGAGAGCTTTGGTGCTATCTTTGGTGAGATTTGCTTGGCGCTAGTCACTTACGTCATCTTCCCAATACTAGGTGGCGTGATTGGCTTCTTCCTATCAGATGTGACTTCTCGTCTTTCTGGTGAAGAAATCAAGCAGTAATCACTACTGACATTACAGAAAAAGGCGCCTCTGGCGTCTTTTTCTTAGGCTCTTTTTCTTTAGTAAACTATGGTAAAATTATCTTATGCACTTACCAAAGATTCATCTGACACCAAAGCAACGCAGAATCCTACTGAGAGTAGGCGTTATCATCATTTCTGCACTGGCACTAACTTTCTTTCTAGAGTATCGTCACAACTCTAATGACATCCGGGGGGCAGTCGGCTTTGTGCGCTTTGAAACAAGAGTTTACCTTTATACGGCATTTTTAATGAGTCTGGCAATTATCTTTTTAAGTTGCTTCACACGCAAGCCCTGGACTAGTGTTGGTATACTGGCCAGCTTAATCGCCATAATAACTTATATTCATATTGCTAAGTTTACTTTACGCGGTAGCCCGCTCTTGCCAGAGGATTTTTTACTGGCAGACCAGACCGGAACCTTAACAAAGTTTGTGGATATGGGTAGTATTATCCGGCTGCTCATTGCGATCGGGCTGATTGGGGTGCTGACCGGTATATTGAACCGCGTGACGGCAAAGTTTTTATTGCCGGAGAAGCCCTCTGAGGCTAAAGTTTGGTGGAAGAAGTATCATGTGGCCACCCGTATACTGGTGGCGGCAGTGGCGGTGACCGGGATGATTTTAGGCACGAGCTTTGTGCGGCATCACAGTGGCCAAAAGCACGAAAATTTAGCCTGGCTAGACACCACCTTTGTAGCATGGAACCAGACCTATAATTACCAGATTAACGGGTTTTTACTGGGATTCTTATACAATTTAGATAAGTTTGAATTAAAGGCGCCAGGTGGTTATAGCGAGTCGGCCATGAGTGAGATTGCCGCTAAATACACAGAAAAGGCGGAGGCCGGTAATGCTAGCCGCACTTCTTTAGCAGACACCGATTACAATATCGTGATTGTTCTGAATGAATCTTTTTATGACCCGGCCATCATTAAAGAATACTATCACCACAATGATGACGTCACGCCCACACTGAGGCAGGTGATAAAGAAATATCCCAGTGGGCAGATGTACTCACTAGACTACGGTGGCGGTACGGCGACAATTGAGTTTGAGGTAT
>JAFRAP010000042.1 GCA_017405345.1 Candidatus Saccharimonadota bacterium | reverse complement strand
AAAATCTCTGATTTTGCCGCCGAAGGGGCGAAGTAGCGTGATATAATCGAAGATTATCACGCTACGAAGCTCCCGAGACTAATGAATTATACAACAAGGCCCAAGACTGCCCTTACCCCTTGCTTTATTTAAATATGTCTTTTAAAATTTTATCTGTTATTTTGCGTCCTATCGTGCTTCCAGCCGACCCCAGTATATTTCCAAGCAGCCTATCCTTAGTCTTCTGAGCCTTTTCTTTGGCCTTTTTGGCCTCTCTTTCGGCTTCTAAGCGCCTTTTCTCTTCATCCCGCACTCTTTGTGCTTCTGCTTTCTCGGCGGCCTTCTGGGCAGCAATACGTTCTTTCTCGGCCAATTTAGCCTGCTCATTAGCTGCTTTCTCGGCAGCTTTATCTGCTGCTATCTGTTGTTTTTCAGCTGCTGCAGCTTCGGCTTGGGCAGCTACTTCTGCCGCCTTTGTGTCTGCCTTTTGCTGGAGAATTTCTGCTGCAGATTCTGCGTCTAGGAGCTCATCGTATTTGCCCACCAGCGGGCTGGCGTTTATCACTTTATTCCTAGTTATCCCATCTATCGCCCCCATCATACTCTGGGGCGGCAAGATAGTGGCGCGCTCTACTATCTCTGGCGCACCCTTTTCGTTTTGGAAGGATATCAAAGCCTCACCTGTCCCTAATTCTAAGATAGCTTTCTCTGTATCAAACTTTGGATTGACTCGGAAAGCTTGGGCTGCCGCATGCACTGCTTTTTGCTCTGACGGAGTATAAGCACGTAACGAATGCTGTACTCTGTTACCGAGCTGTGCCAAAATCTCATCTGGAACATCAGTCGGACTCTGAGAAATAAAGTACAGCCCAATCCCACGCGAGCGAATCAATTTTACTATCTGAACGATTCGTTTCAGCCGATAAGCCGGCATCCCATTAAAGAGCAAATGTGCCTCATCAAAGAAAAATACCAACTTCGGCTTGTCCAAATCTCCCACCTCTGGAGAAGTAGAGAAGAGTGTCGTGAGCAACCAGAGGAGAAACGCTGCGTACATATCTGGGCTTTCAAACAGAGTCACCGCATGAAGGATATTAATTACCCCGCGTCCGTCCTCTGTTGCAAAGAAATCATTTACATCTAATGCTGGTTGCCCAAAGAAGTGGTCTGCGCCCTGATTTTCTAGTGTCAAAAGCGACCTCTGTATCACACCTATACTTTGAGTGGTAATGTTGCCATATTTTGTAGAATATTTATCCTTGTTTTCGGCCACGTACTGGAGTACTGCTCGGAGGTCTTTAAGATCAATCAGTGCTAAGTTTTCGTCCTTTGCTATGGCAAACGCGATAGCAAGATTGCCTTCTTGTGCCTCAGAGAGCCCTAACATAATAGAGAGTACCTCTGGTCCTACTGATTCCACCGTAGCACGCAACGGATGTCCCTCAGTACCAAACAAATCCCAAAACCGCACATGGAACGACTCCACCTCAAAATCTTTGATTGCGAGTTTATCTAGCCGTTTTTGGATTGCCTCTGTGATTTCGCCTTTTACTGCAGTACCAGCTAGGTCGCCTTTCACATCGGCCAGAAACACCGGCACCCCCGCATCAGAGAAACTCTCTGCCATTACCTTGAGAGTGATAGTCTTACCAGAACCAGACGCACCAGTAATAATCCCGTGCCGATTTGCCATCTGTGGCAAAATCATGAGTTCTGTTCCGTCCTCAGTTTTGCCAATCAGTAATTTTTTATCTGCAAGCATAACACCTCCCTTATTTCAATTTGACCGCAGTCCCATAAGCTAGCATCTCTGATGCTCCCCCCATAATCGTAGAGGAACCATATCGCATCCCAACAATCGCATCAGCCCCCATTTTTTCAGCGTCCTCTATCATTCGTTTTGTTGCCTCTATGCGTGCTTTTTCCATCATGTCAGTGTATCCTCTAATCTCACCTCCAACTAAACCTTTTAGACCAGCTCCAATATCACTCCCGACATGTTTAGCACGCACAATTTGCCCTCTAGCGACACCCAAAATCTCTTTTATTGTTTTGCCAGGTATGGTTTCTATAGTTGTAATTATCATAAAACTCCTTTTCTCCATTATACAACAAAACCATTAATATAGTCATTTATGCTACAATAGAACCATGCTTTGGAAAATTCTTATTGTTTTGATTATCTCTATGGTGCCATTAATTGAACTACGTGGGGCTATCCCTGTAGCCGTTGGGATGGACCTTGGACTCCCAGAATGGCTAGTCTTGATTGTAGCGATTATAGGTAATATCATACCAGTGCCAATTATCTTCTTTTTTGCTCGCAAATTTCTCGAATGGGGAGTTAAGAAAAATTGGAAGCCTTTGAAACGATTTTGCAATTTTTGTCTTAAAAAAGGTCAAAAAGGTGGTGAAAAACTTCTCAAGAAGACCGGGAATTATGGTACTTATTTTGCACTTTTTCTCTTTGTTGCCATTCCGCTCCCTGGTACTGGGGCTTGGACCGGCACTCTGGCCGCCAGCATCCTTAACTTAGATTTCAAAAAGACCACCATTGCTATAATTGCCGGCATCATTACTGCAGGTTTAATTATGCTAGCGGTCTCACTTGGACTTTTTAAAACAATATTTTAACGATTCACTTTCTAGGGATAAAATTATGTGCAAATGAGTATTTTTTGCTATTCACAAGATATAACAACGCGAAGAAGCAAAACACCGTTGCTCCCGCAGTATTCACCAATATATCTTTCATTGTATCCATTAATCCGATATCAAGAAAACCTTCATCTATTGTAACTATCTCGCCGTCTAGGAGGATGATGTCGGTTTTTATTATGTTATCGATTTTTACTGGCTGGTTGCCACCATCTCTCTGCAGAGTAATAGTTGAGATGCTATGAAGATGTGCATCTTTTTGGGCATCCGTCCTGACTGTGCAGTCAAACCCAAACTCCAAACATTCCCACATTACCCCAAGGGTAATCGAAAAACAAAACGCAAACAGCAGAGTGAATAGTTTAGATTTACTACCTTTATTTATGTTTGCGGCGATTGAAATTCCGACGCCGGCTATCATAAAGCCACTCAGGAAGTGTAAGAAAATATCCCAAAACGGAAAAGGCCCATAAAACGCAAAAACTTCACCAAGAATCAAGGCTGCGAATATAAAAATATAATACGTAATTTCCATTACGGTCGGTAGAAAAACTTTGAAAAAAGTAATCATTATGAAAGGTACTTGGTACAAAACTATTGCTGCAAATGCAAGACTAATCTTGAACCAATCCCCAATTAAAAGGGAATTTAAAAAAGCAATACCAGATAATATCATAATGACTAAATACACTACACGAGGGGGCTCGTTGGAATCTCTCAGCCATTTCTTAAACAGTTTTGGGAGTTTCTTCATGGCTCTATTATACACGAAAAATGCCGCATGGCGGCTTCTAACTCGAAACTCTGGCTCCCGGGACTGGACAGTACCTTTGCTAAAGCAAAGGTACAACGCCGGGCGTCGGTTCGAAAAATCCCAAACAAGATTTGGGATTTTT
>JAFRAP010000041.1 GCA_017405345.1 Candidatus Saccharimonadota bacterium | reverse complement strand
TTCATTAAAATCCGCGACTACTTCGGCGAAACCCAGCTATTTATGAAGGAAGAAGCAGGTGAGGCGAGTGCTGAACCTTCTTCTGCACCCGAAGAAGAACTGTTCAGCATTCGTCGCCTAAACTTGCTGGATGTTGGCGATTTTGTTGAAGCCACCGGCACCGTGGATAAAACCAAAACCGGCGAAATCTCCATCTTTACCGACGGCATCAGGCTCCTCACTAAGTCTATTCGCCCCCTACCTGGTCGCGATGGCTTCACTAACAAGGAAGAGCGTTATCGCCGCCGCTATGTTGACATGAACGTCAATCCTGAAGTGCGTGAGCGTCTAGTTCGCCGCAGTAAGTTCTGGCAGGCTACTCGCGACTTTATGAATAGCCATGGTTTTATTGAGGTTAATATCCCAGTCTTAGAGCATACCACTGGCGGCGCCGATGCCACCCCCTTTGTTACTCATATCAATGCTTATGATGAAGACATGTACCTGCGCATTTCTCACGAGCTACCATTAAAGCGCCTGATTGGCGGTGGCTTTGAGAAAGTTTATGATATCGGCCCTCGTTTTCGCAATGAGGGAGTGGATGATGAACATCTGCCAGAGCATATCGCCTTTGAGTCTTATGCCGCCTATGAGGATTATGAAGACGGCATGAAATTCTATGAGGAAATGATTAAGTATGTCGCCGAGCAAACTTGGGGCACGCTCCAGTTTAAAGTAGGGGGCTTTGACATTGATCTGTCTGGAGAATGGCCACGCATTAAATACGCCGATCTCTTAAAGGAAAAGTTCAACGTAGATGTCTTTAACCCAGATGAAAAGCAGCTCAAGCAAATCTTAAAAGATCACCACGTGGAGCTTTCTGGCGAAGTTTCCGTTGCCCGGATGCTAGACAATATCTGGAAGCTAATCCGTAAAGATTCTGCCGGCCCATACTGGCTAATCCACGAACCTACCGCACTTAGCCCTCTAGCAAAAAAGGTTCCAGAAAACCCTCTCGTTACTGAGCGCTTTCATCCCATTATCGCTGGTACGGAGATGGGCAATGGCTTTTCTGAGCTAAACGACCCTCTAGACCAGCTAGAGCGCTTTAAAGAACAGCAAGCCATGCGTGATGCTGGCGACGACGAAGCCCAAATGCTAGATATGGACTTTGTAGAGATGCTAGAGTACGGGATGCCGCCAACTTGTGGCTGGGGTAACAGCGAGCGTAATTTCTGGCTCTTAGAAGGCGTCTCTGGGCGCGAGGCCGTGCCATTCCCGCTAATGAAGAAGCTTTAAAGACCTTGCCTTACGCTAAAGGCTTATGCTAAAATAAACACTAAGAAAGGGTTAATTTTATATGCCAACTAAGAAATCTACTCATAAAACTACCAAACTTAAAGCTGCCGGCGTTGCCCGCCACAAGAACCGTTGCAAGACTGTCATCTTAGCCTGCGTGCTGATTGCGGTCATCTGTGTCACTTGTGTATGCGGAGTTGTGATTTATCACACCATTAAATACTATCACGAGACCAACGCCCGAGTTTCCAGCTTCTCCCTCATCACTGAAGAAGATATGTATAACACCGTCGCCATGAATGATGATTATCTAGAAATCATCGCCTCAGACTGGGGTGCTCCCGCCATTGAGCGCCAGCTAAAAATTGACCTTCACAACGACAAAGCAGAAGCAGTGGTGCACTATGGCCGCACACGTGAGGCCTGTGATGAGCCTAGCCAGGATGATACCAACTGTATCGTTGATGAAGTTTACTACGGCACACTAGACCACAGCACCGTGGAGCAATTTGTCACATCTGTCAAGGCCATCCTAGCCGACGAAACCAAGCGCACCTTCACTCTCAGCCAATACGCTGAAAATGAGGCGCTAGTAGAAATTTGTCAAACCGCCATTAACTACTTAAAGGAGCACTAATGTCTGGTAAAGTTATGATTGTTGGCACTGGCAATGTTGGCGCCAGTGTCGGCTATGCCCTTATTAACCAATCCACCGCCGTACACGAGTTAGTCTTAACCGATATTAACGCCGCTGATGCTGAAGGAGAGGCGATGGATCTGCGCGACACACTTGCTGTTGCTCCTAATTTCATGAAGATTTATGCCGGCTCTTATGCAGATGCCGCAGACTGCGACATCGTCGTCATTACAGCCGGAGTCCCACAAAAGCCTGGCGAGTCCAGAATGGATTTACTTAAAAAGAATGCTGCCATCTTTAAAGACATGGTGAGCCAAATTATGGCTTCCGGCTTTAATGGCATCTTCTTAGTAGTGACTAATCCCATGGATGTGCTCACTCAGCTCACCCAAATATATTCCGGCTTGCCAAAGGAGCAGGTGATTGGCTCTGGCACTGTGCTAGATTCCGCCCGATTACGCTATCGCATCGGCGAGCGGCTCGGCGCCTCACCAAAGAGCGTGCATGCTTACCAAGTTGGCGAGCACGGCGATACAGAATTTGCCCTCTGGTCTATGGCAGATTTTGGTGGTCAGCCTATCAACCGTCTACTCACCCCAGAAGAGCAGCACGAAATTGAAGATTTTGCCCGTAATGAAGCCTACACCATCATAGAAAAGAAGGGTGCTACTTATTACGGCATCGGCTCCTGCGTGGCCAATATCATTCAATGTATTCTCTTAGACGAGCGTCGCGTACTCCCCATTTCATCTTATGACGAGTTCACAGATACTTACTTTGGCTTTCCCACCATCCTTGGTAAACATGGTGTGGTACGCCGGCTAGAGCTAAATCTCACTGAGCAAGAGGGTATGCGCCTGCAGACCTCTGTTAACGCCCTAAAAACCGCTTACGAAGCCGTTAAAGACCTTTAAACACATGCTACAATAGAGTTATGAAAAGACTCTTTTTAGCTTTTACTTTACTCTTTACGATCTTAATTACCCCCACCGCTTCTGCTACTAGCGAGCTTTCTTGTAGCGGCGATACTAACGATTTTTACTTTGAAGATTTTACTGCTGATTATTATTTAACCCGCGACGAGCAGGGAATTAGCCATTTACGCGTAGTGGAGCACCTTACAGCCGTCTTCCCAGAGTGTGACCAAAATCGTGGTATCGTCAGAGAAATCCCCTTCACTAACCAAGATGGTAAAAATATCACCCTCCCACGCTTAAATATTAGCGCCACCCGTAACGGCCAGCCAGAGCAAGTTGCCAATATTGAGCATTCTGGCAACGTTTATCTTGTTTATCTTGGCAACTCCGCCGAGTACGTTCATGGCCGCCAAGAGTACACCCTAGAATACGAGTTTGAAAAAGTCATCACTGATTTTACCAGGTTCCAGGAGCTTTACTGGGATGCTAATGGCACTGGCTGGCGCCAACCTTTTGAATCTGTCACCGCCATTCTGCACGTAGAAGATCCTCTCCTGTCTCAGCTCTCCCCAGGTAAAGCCTGGTGTTACGTTGGGTCCTATGGCGAATCCGGCCAAGATCGTTGCAGCATCATCAGCACGACTGATGGCTACATTTTTACCGCTGCCGATTTAGCTAGGGGAGAGAACTTAACTTTTGATGTAGAGTTTGCGGCCGATACTTTTACCGTGCCAGAACCACCACTTAATTGGACGCTAGTATTACTAGCTGCTGCCGAAGCTATCATCATCTTCTTAATCGCCCGGCACTTTTATCGTAAGACTTGGGCGCCCACCGCAGAAAAGCGTCACTGGTATAAATACGCTCCCGTTGCCCCACAATACTCTCCCTTAAAAGGCCACACCGTGGGAGAGCTGGCCGCTATTTATCTTGGCAAGATAAAAAATCCCAAAGTCGCTACTTTGCTAGAATTGGCCGTTCAAGATAAAATCCAATTCCGCAAGGAAGAAAAGACCTTTAAAAATGCTTGGTATATTAAGATTAAGAGTCTGCACGGCCTCAGCCGCGAGCAGCATGATGTGCTCAAGCTGCTTGCTGGTGGCACTACCATTGCCGCTGGAGACGAATTTAAGGTAAAAAAGCACACTTACAGCTCTACTCTCGCCAGTATTGAAAAATCCTACGATAAAGATATCCTTTCTTCATTAAAAAATCGCCACTACGTAGAAAAATCCGCCAACTCACTTAGTAATGCCACTCCTGGTGGTAATCTATTCGCCGCCATCATCATCCTTCTTATTCTCGTGCCGAATGTCGCCGTCTTGCTCTTTGGGCTGATTGCTTTAACAGACACTATCTTCATCGGCATCTCCACGGATGATCTTAGTCGGGTCGTGGGTGGGTCTGGGCTATTTTTCTCCATTATCGCCGCCGCCATCTTAGCCACCATTATACTCAGCATTCTCAGTGGCAGCTGCCGGCGTTTTAAAGAGCGCACTAAATCTGGGCTGGAGCTTTCTATTTACTCCGAGGGTTTACGCCAATATATCAGCCTCGCCGAGGCCGAACGGATTGAGTTCTTACAGAGCGTAAAGGGCGCAGACACATCCACCAAAGGTATTGTAAGGCTGCACGAGAAGCTTTTGCCTTACGCCGTCCTCTTTGGTCTAGAAAAAAGTTGGATGGCCGAGCTAGCCCACTATTACGAGCTAGAGCCAGAGTTATCGCCCGCCTGGTACGCTGGTGCCGGCTATCTCTCCACCCGCGACTTTTCCAGCGCCATGTCCACCATTAGTAGC
>JAFRAP010000040.1 GCA_017405345.1 Candidatus Saccharimonadota bacterium | reverse complement strand
AGCTATTACTTAATAAGTGACTTTTATACCCCCCCCCCGGCACGGAATAACTCTTCTTCACCTGAACCTCAAAATTACTGCTCTTATTATAGCATAAACAGAATGAAGTATGCAAGAATTTAGACTAAATTCTAACTAGTTTATGCTTGCCTTTTTAGACAGTATTGCTTACCATCGGTAAGAAGGAAGGCTAAAATGAAACACCTCTATACCAACAACACGAAACCCGGACGCGTCATTATCTGTAGAGTTCATTCCGCGTGGTGTTATCGGTTCGGCTGATATTTATTTAGACGGGGTTATTTTTGAGATAAAATCACCTTTATCTAGTAAGGCTAACACCATAGAGCACCGCTTGAAAGATGCCGTTAATAGTCAATCTAGCAATATCATATTGGACTCCTCCAGGATTAAAAACAAGCCAGACTATTCACTGAAAAACTACCTAATAAACCGAATGCGTAAGCAAAGACAGATTAGACAACTAATTTTCATAACAAAACAGGGTAAGATTATTGACATCGGCAAACTAATTTAGTAGAATTATCATAACGAAACCCCTACACGGTGCAGTATGTACCTACCGTAGGGGTTTCTTTTTTTAGGCAACAATATTGACTAGTTTTGCGTGCTTGACCACGATGACTTTCTTTGGCTTGCTAGCGACAAACTTTTGGACGTTAGTGTCGGCCAGGGCGAGTCTTTCTAGCTCCTCTGGCTGGTCTAGCAGCTCTTGGGGGACGCTGAGCTTGGCGCGGAGTTTACCGTTGACCTGAACTACTACCTCTATCGTATCCGAGACAAGCTGAGATTCGTCCCAGACGGGCCATTCATCATCTGCATCGTATTTTTCTAACATCTCTGAGGCGAGGTGTGGGGCAAATGGCTTTAAGAGTTTAGCTAGGGTGATTATATCTTCATCGGTGGGGCCAGCCTTATAAAGTTCATTGACGTACTCCATTAGGGCAGCGACAGCAGTATTAAAGCTGTGGCGATATAAATCTTCTGTGACCTTCTTGATTGTCTTGGCACGAATGGTGTTGGTCGTATTTTTTTGGGTAGTATCTATTCCAAAACACAGCGTCCAGCAGCGGTTTAGGAAGCGGTAGACGCCGCCGATGGCCTTGGTAGACCAAGCAGCATCCTCATCGTAGGGGCCAATGAACATTTCATAAGTACGTAAAGTATCAGCGCCGTAGCCAGAGTCAATTACGTCTAGAGGGTCTATCACGTTGCCCTTGGACTTGCTCATCTTTTTACCATCTGGGGCGTTAATGTAGCCATTATAAAGCAGCTTCTTTATTGGCTCACGGAAAGGTAGATAGCCCTCGTCAGCAAAGAATTTGCACCAGAAGCGGACGTACAATAGGTGTGCCACGGCATGGTCGCCACCCACATAGACATCAGTCGGCGCCCAATACTTAATGGCATCCTTGTCCCAGGCATGCTTGGTATCGTGTGGGGAAACGTAGCGCCAGAGATACCAGGATGAACAGGCGTAACCGTCTAGGGTATCTGTCTCGCGCGTCATTTCTTCGCCGTCTATTGTTACTTTTAGCCAATCTTTAGCCTTGGCCAGAGCGGAGCGGCCGGATTTGTCTGGCTGATAATCTGTGACTTCTGGCAATACTACTGGTAGCTGATTTTCTGGAATGGGGTGCGGCTCACCGTTTTTGTCATAAGCAATCGGAATGGGGCAGCCCCAGTAACGCTGGCGAGAAATCAGCCAGTCGCGCATGCGGTAGGTAACTTTATAGCTACCAATTTCCTGCTGTTCTAGCCAAGCCACAATTTGCTCGCGAGCATCAGAAGTAGCCACGCCATTAAACTTACCTGAATTAATCAGGGCACCTTCGCCACTGTAGCAAACGGAATTATCTTTGGAGCTTTCTGGTTTTTCTATCACCTGCTTGATGGGCAAATCAAACTTATTGGCAAATTCGTTATCGCGCTCGTCATGTGCGGGAACGGCCATGATAGCACCCTCACCGTAACCCATTAAAACGTAATCTGCTATCTAGATGGGGATTTCTTCCCCAGTGGCAGGGTTAATGGCGTAGGAGCCGGTGAAAACGCCGGTTTTTTCTTTATTTTCTTGGCGCTCAATCTCGGATTTTTTCATGGCAGCAGTGCAGTACTGGTCTACTTTCTCGCGAGTATTATCGGTGACGAGCTTAGAGATTAGTGGATGTTCTGGAGCTAAGACTAGGAATGTGGCACCAAAGAGCGTATCTGGCCGCGTGGTAAACACTTTAATTTTATACTTACCTGATTCAAACTCAATCTCTGCGCCTACACTGCGGCCGATCCAATTCTTCTGCATGGTCTTGATCTTTTCTGGCCAGTCTAGGGCATCTATTTCGTCCAGTAGTTCGTCTGCATAGGCGGTAATCTTGAAGAACCACTGCTTCATCTTTTTCTTTTCTACTTCGCTACCGCAGCGCCAGCAATGGCCATTTTCTACTTGTTCGTTAGCCAGTACGGTCTGGTCTACTGGGCACCACCACTGATAGCTCTCCTTCTGATAGGCCAAACCCTTTTTAAAGAGCTGCAAGAAGCACCATTGAGTCCACTTGTAATAATCTGGATTAGAAGTATTAACCTCGCGTGACCAGTCCACAGCAAAGCCGAGTTTCTTAGCCTGCTTGCGGAAGTTTTCTATATTGGTGGCGGTGGCTTGCTCTGGAGAAATACCAGTTTTGATGGCGTAGTTCTCTGCTGGCAGACCAAAAGTATCATAGCCAAACGGACGCAAGACGTTAAACTGCTGCTGGCGATAAAACCTAGTTAAGACATCCACAATTGTAAAATTGCGCACATGCCCCACATGCAGCCCGGCGCCAGACGGATACGGGAACATCTCTGCTAGATACATCTTAGGGGCATCGTCATTTAGCTCGCGCGCCTTAAAGGCCTCGCCCTTAGCCCAACGCTCTTGCCATTTTTGCTCAATTTTTAGTGGATCGTATCTTTCCATATCTTTATATTATAATAGAAGTATGAAAATTGTACCAGTGTTAGATAATATTCGTTCTAGCTATAACGTGGGGGCTATTTTGCGTACGGCAGAAGGGCTGGGTGTGACTCAAGTGATTTGCTCTGGCTATACGCCTTTCCCAAACGAGGGGAGTGGCCGATTACCGCATGTCGTAGAAAAAGAACGGTCAGCTATCCATAAGACAGCGCTGGGCGCAGAAACAATGCTGAAGTTAGAGTATGCCAAATCCTTAAGCAAGCGGCTGACGGAGCTGAAGGAGCAGGGGTACAAACTGGCTGGGCTGGAGAATAACTTGGCTGACGAACGGATAGTTGCGCTAAATAACCCGCAGCTAAAGGAGCGGCTAGGTGAGCGAGTGGCACTAGTATTGGGTGAAGAAGTCTGCGGAATTAGCCAGTCAATTTTGGAGATGCTGGATGTGCTGATAGAAATACCGATGTTGGGGCAGAAGGAGTCTTTTAATGTCTCTGTGGCGGCAGGGATTGCGCTGTACCAGCTGCAGCTACTTTAGCTTGACGCAATCTTTACCTAAGAGCTGCTCTAGAGATTGAACAAGCTCACTACTAGCGTCTACTTTAAATGGTAGGCGTATGGGGCGTTTCTCCTCGCCCTCTTTAACTACCAGGATAATCTCTTGTGGGCCGATGTTTTGGTCGCAGAGGGTGCGGATTTTAGTCAGTAGAGCCACGTCAGAAGCGTCCTTAACTAAGACGAAGAGCCGCTCATGACTATGATCTTTTGGCGGGGTAACTGGTGCCGCTGGTGTAGCTGGCTGAGGCACAGGAGCTGGACGCTTAGTTACGCGCTCTGAAGAACTTCTAAACCTGCGGCGCGGAGCAGGGTTGGCAAGAGCGGGGAGCTTAGTACCGGTAGGCTGATAATTGTCTAGCATTTCGTCGGTGATTAGCTCAATGGAGACAGCAATGACTTTTATATCTGTGGTGATGCGGCCACTTTTATCTTTAGCGTTAACCCGGCCGGTGACCTTGATGACATTGTCTTGGACGAGCTTGCCGCTCACAGTCTCATACAGGTTGGGGAAAACTACCAACTCTTGGACGGCATTTTTATTTTCAATGGTAACAAAGGCCATCTTGGTGTTAGATTTAGTTAAAATATTACGCACATTGGTGATAATGCCACCAAGTGTGATGGTTTTTTCGTCGTTTTCTGCCTTAACCAATTCATAGGGGTGAGTTTGCTCGGTAAAGAAAGTGTCGTACTTGTCCAGCGGATGAGCGGAGAGATAAAGCCCCATTAAATCTCGCTCCCAAAGGAGCTGCTCTTTCTCGGTGACTTTAGTGGGGGCAGGGACTAGCTCTGGCTCTGGAATGGAGCCGGCATCACCAAACTCACCAAAGAGATCGGTCTGGCCGGAGACTTTATCCTTCTGGATTTTGCTGGCATAGGCTTGGATGCTGTCAAGGTTATAAAGCAGATCTGAACGATCTGCAAAGCTGTCAAAGGCACCAGTTTTAATGGCGGCCTCCCAAGATTTTTTATTAAACTTGGTGGCGTTAACCCTGGCGGCAAAATCGCAGACGGATTTGTACGGGCCGTCTTTATCACGATTAGCGATGACGTCATCTTCTACCAGGGATTTACCAACGTTTTTAATGGCAGCCAGGCCAAAGCGAATAGTTTTTTCATCCTTAACGATAGCGAAGTCGGAGTAAGACTGGTTAATGTCTGGCCCTAGAACCTTTATCCCCATGCGCTTGCACTCGGCCATTTCAATAGCCAGGCGATCTGTCCAGCGCATGTCAGAAGTCATCAGTGCTGCCATGAAAGCGTCTGGATAGTGGGTTTTTAGATAGGCTGTCCAGTAAGCAATCAGGGCATAGCAAGCGGCATGAGATTTGTTAAAGCAGTAGTTAGCAAATTCTAGTAGCTGATTCCAAAAAGTCTCGGCGATTTCTTTAGTGGCGCCGCCGACTTTAATCGCACCCTCTATAAACTCTGGCTTAACCTTATTCATGAGGTCAATCTTTTTCTTACCAACGGCCTTGCGAAGGGTATCGGCTTGACCGCCAGTAAAACCACACCAAGTGCGAGCAATCTGCATGAACTGCTCCTGATAGATTAAGATGCCGTAAGTACTCTTCAAGGCACTTTCTAGGCCGGGATGTAAGTAAGTAATCGGCTCCTTGCCGTGCTTACGAAGAATGAAAGAATCAATAAATTGCATGGGGCCGGGGCGATAAAGTGCCACCATAGCGATAATATCTTCAAAGGTAGAAGCCTTAAGATCTCTTAAGTAACGCTTCATGCCGGCCGATTCTAGCTGGAAGACGCCAGTGGTTTCTCCATCTTGAAGCAGCTTAAAAGTTTTGGCATCATCCAGAGGGACGGAGTAGAGATCAATGTCATTATGATAAACCTTACGAATCATGCGCAGGGCATTATTAATTACGGAGAGGTTAGATAGGCCGAGAAAGTCCATCTTCAGCAGACCCAACTCCTCAACCTGAGTCATGGGGAACTGAGTGGCGATAGGCCCTTTCGCAGAAACTTCTAGCGGCATAAACTTGACTAAATCATCTGGGGCAATCACCACGCCGCAAGCGTGTACGCCGTGGTTCCTGATAGTACCCTCTAAGCGCATGGCAAAATCAATCACCTCTTTAGAGGTCTGGTTACTCTCATACTCTGCCTTAAGATCTGGCGTGTTTTTAATGGCATCCTTTAAGGGTGTGTGACGCCCCATGACAGGATCTGGCACTAGCTTAGCTAAGCGATCCGACTCGGCATAAGGCACTTCTAGCACGCGTGCAACGTCACGGACGGCGTTCTTTGCCATCATTTTACCAAAGGTAACAATGTTAGCCACGCGAGCATCACCGTATTTTTTAGTACAATATTCAATTACTTCATCGCGGCGGGTATCTTGGATATCGGTATCAATATCTGGCATGGAGATGCGATCTGGGTTTAAGAAGCGCTCAAAGAGCAGGTCGTACTTTAGAGGGTCTAGCTCGGTGATGCGCAAGGCATAAGCTAAGATAGAGCCGGCGGCAGAGCCACGACCTGGCCCATAGACGATGCGCTGAGATTTTCCCCAGTTGATAAAATCTTGGACGATTAAGAAATAGCCGTTAAAGCCCATTTTATCTACTACGCCTAGCTCGTAATCAATCCGCTCTAGGACTTCCTTAGGGAGAAGCTTGCGACATTGCGCGACAGAGAGTTTCTCGGCTTCTGCGGAATTTTTATCGGTATAACGAGAGACCAGACCCCGAAAAACTAGTTTATCTAGGTACGATTTTTCTGTCTCACCTTTTGGTACGGGGAATTTAGGGATGTGGTTATGGTCAGTAGACAGCTCTACATTGCAGAGGTCGGCAATCTTCTTAGTGTTTTTAATGGCATCCGGAAAATCCTTGCCCCACCGAGCGATGATTTGGTCTGGTGGGATGACGTGTAGCTCAAAATCTTTCAAAGTCATGCGCTTATCGTCGGAGAGGTTAGAAGCCGTACCGATACAAAGTAATACTTCATGAGCGTCGCGGTCTTCGTGCTTTAAATAGTGACCATCGCAGGTGATAACTAGCGGCAACTTTAGCTCTTTGGCGAGCTTCTGCAGGCCTTGATTAATTCGGTTTTGGACATCCCAGTGAGTGGGTGAGTCTGGATGACCGTGGTCTTGCATCTCTAGGTAGAAACGCCCCTTAAAAGTCTGGGCATACCAAGTGGCGAGCTTTTTCGCTCCGGCGTAATCATTGTCTTTTAGCCGGCAGGAAATTTCTGAACTGGCGCAGCCAGAAAGGCAGATGATACCCTCGTTTAGTTGTTCCATCAGGGCATGATCAATCCGTGGCTTGTAGTACATGCCGTGAGTTTCAGCCTCAGTAATGAGGCGACAGAGATTCTCATAGCCTTGGTTATTTTGAGCAAGTAGAGTAATATGAAACCGCTCTTTATCGTGAACGGGGTCCTTATCGGTCATCTTACGGGCGGCCACATAAGCCTCTAGCCCTAGGACTGGCTTGATGCCGTTATCTTTGGCGGTTTTATAAAGCTCAAAAAGCCCACTCATAGTGCCGTGATCCGTTACACCGACTGCTTCCATGCCGGTGGACTTAACAAAATCAACTAGCTCGTCAACCTTGGTTAAGCCATCTAGTAGTGAGTAATGTGTATGATTATGCAAATGCACAAAATCACTTGGCTTTAGTGTGGACTTTACCTCCTTAGACATGTATTTATTATATCATTATTAGACTGGGCGGTGTTGTAAAGTCTGGATAATCCACTGGAAAAAGTCGTGGAAGCTAGT
>JAFRAP010000007.1 GCA_017405345.1 Candidatus Saccharimonadota bacterium | reverse complement strand
CGGCCAATCAGGATAGCGCCCTCTGCCTCTAGCTTTTCTACTGCGGTGGCAGTGATGGGGCTTTTAAATGGCTCTAAAATCCGGCTGGATGCTGTAGTGTTGCCAGAACGGCTTAGGAAATTATCCTTCAAGGCATATGGCACGCCAGCTAGCCGGCCAACTGGCTCGCCCTTAGCGATTTTAGCATCAATAATAGCAGCCTTCCTTAGAGCCTCTTCGTCATTTAGCGAGGTGAAAACGTTAAAATCTTGGTATTCGCGGGCTTTTTCTAGGGCCTCCTCTACCATGCTGAGTGCGGTATTTTCTCTTGTGGCGACTTTCATTTACAAAACCTTTGGAACTTTAATTTGACTTTGTTCGCTAGCGGGGGCGAGCTTTAATAGCTGCTCCCGGTCTGCGTCTTGTGCAGTAATGACATCTGGCCGCCAAACATTCTCCATCTCAAAAACTTGATAGGTTGGCTCCACGCCGGCGGTGTCTAGCTCGTCTAGCTGAGAAATATACTTAATGATGTTCTGTAAATCTGCGCCGAGATGGTCAATCTCTTCATCAGAAAGAGAAAAATTGGACAGGTCAGCTAAATGTAAAATCTCCTCGCGCGTGATTTCCATCTTTTAATTATACCACGCTTTATCTTTTACCGGTAGAATCTGCCTTGATTTGCTCAATTAGGTCACGCAAAGATGCGGCTTGCTCAAATTCTAAATTGGCGGCAGCTAATTGCATCTGAGAAGTAAGCTCTTTAATCAGCTTGGGGTATTCTTCCTTTGGTACCTTGCGCAAGTCTAATTTGTTTTCCTTAGCTTTCTCTGGAATGATAGCCCGCAAGCCAACGGAGACTTCCTTCTTGACGGACTGGGGAGTGATGTGGTGCTTTTTATTATAATCTTGCTGAATTTCACGACGACGATTAGTCTCTGAGATAGCACGCTCCATACTGTCTGTGATAAAATCTGCATACATGATAACTTTACCCTCTACATGCCTAGCAGCCCGGCCAATGGTCTGAATGAGGGCGGATTCAGAACGCAGGAAACCCTCTTTATCGGCATCTAAAATAGCCACAAGAGAGACCTCTGGTAAATCCAGCCCTTCGCGCAAGAGGTTAATGCCCACTAGCACATCATATACCCCAGCACGAAGATCGCGTAAGATATCTCCCCGTTCTAAGGTGTCTATGTCGGAATGGATATAAGCTGTCTTCACTCCGCGATCTTTTAGATGCTCTGACAAATCCTCTGCCATACGCTTAGTGAGAGTGGTGACCAATACGCGCTGGTTCTTAGCGATACACCGGTCAATCTCTTCCATTAGGTCATCAATCTGACCAGTGGTGCCGCGCACCTCTACTTCTGGGTCTAGCAAGCCGGTGGGGCGAATCACTTGCTGGACTGGCTCTGACGAACGTGCTAGCTCATATTCCCCTGGAGTAGCAGAAACATAAACTACTTGATGAATATGTTGGTCAAACTCACTAAAGGTGAGCGGACGATTATCTAGCGCGCTGGGTAAGCGAAAACCATATTCTACTAAGGTCTCCTTGCGAGCGTGATCGCCGTTATACATTCCGCGTACCTGTGGAATAGTCATGTGCGATTCGTCTATTAGCATTAGGAAATCTTTTGGGAAAAAGTCAAGCAGAGTGGCCGGTGGCTCACCAGCTTTGCGCCCGTCTAGGTGGCGAGAATAATTTTCTATCCCTTTTACAAAGCCCGTTTCTCTTAGCATTTCTAGGTCATACTTGGTGCGTTGCGAAAGACGTTGGGCTTCTAGGTATTTATCGTGCTTTTCAAAAAACTTCAGCCGCTCATCATACTCGGCCTGGATGGTTTCTAGGGCGCGCTCTAGTTGATCTTTAGGGGTGGCATAGTGAGTATTGGGAAAGAGATGCACTTGCTCTGGATGGTCTAGAGTCTCTGCGGTGAGTGGGTCAATGATCCTTACATCCTCAATGGAGTCAAAGCCAAACTCAAAGCGATAGGCAATCTCGCCGCTGGCAGGGCAAACGTCAATGGTATCGCCCATGACGCGGAAGTTGCCGCGCTCAAAAGAGAGGTCATTGCGGTGGTATTGCATTGCCACTAGATAAACGATGAAGTCGCGTTGGGAGATATGGGCGCCACCCATTCCCCACTCATCTGCTTTCTTGTAGAGTGATAGCGACATCTCTGTGTAATGGTCTGGGGAGCCGATACCATAGATACAAGAGACCGAGGCTACGATAATGGTATCTGGACGAGTCAAGAGTGACACCGTGGCGGCATGGCGCAAGCGGTCAATCTCTTCGTTAATAGCGGAGTCCTTTTCTATGTAAGTGTCTGAACTGGCAATGTAGGCCTCTGGCTGATAATAATCAAAGTAGGATACAAAATAGTGCACTTCATTTTTAGGAAAAAATTCACGAAACTCCGAATAAAGTTGTGCGGCTAAGGTCTTATTGTGGGCAAGAACAAGAGTGGGCTTCCCGACGTTCTGAATGAGATTAGCCATGGTAAAAGTCTTGCCAGAGCCGGTAACACCAAGCAAGACCTGCTCGCGCAAGCCGGCCTTTAAGCCAGCAGTGAGTGCCTTGATGGCTTCTGGCTGGTCACCAGTGGGCTGATACTTAGAGACTAACTGAAATTTCTGCATATAATCATTATAGCAAAAAGTGTGCTACAATGGGGGTAGCTGTAGTTTAACAAGGGAGTAGAAGGAGCGCCGCCGTGCTAAAACCGGTTAGTCAAGTTTATTTATCAATTGACAATGATAGCCCGTGGCACGCACAGTATTCACTCGGCGGTGACTATCTCTATCTGTGCGATGTTCGCGGCATCACCAAAGGACAACTGAATACCGAGGTGCCATTAAACCCAGTAGCAGCCACTAGGGGGAGAACGGTGTATTTATGGGAAGCACACCCAGGGCAAAAAGCCATCATTGTGGAACTGCTGGACGGAACAAGTCTGACGCTAAGGGCAAAGTTTACGGAGCATGAATTCTGCTTTAGATGCCATGAGGGAGAGATAGCGCTCACGGTACGCAAGGCAAAACTGCTAAAGCTACTACCGAAACCCATAGAAACGTCAATTAAACTACACTCCTATTAAAACTACAGCTTTTGGGGCGCTTACGGGCGCCCCTTCCCCATGGTTAAATTTTGTCAAAATCGTCGTAAATGTTGGTGCGGAGCTTAGGATGGCCGATTTTATTGGCGGCTCTCACAACATCATTAATATCGTCTGTGATCTTAAAGATCTTTAAATCCCCACGAGAGATGAGCTTGTTTTTTAACATGCGGCCCTGGAAGAAACGCTCTAGCGGACGCCAATAGTTCTTGCCAATTAGAAACATCGGCATATCTGGCATCTTATTCTCCTGCATTAAAATCAGAATTTCTGACAACTCGTCTAGCGTGCCAAAGCCCCCTGGGAAGAAGACGTAGACCTTAGCAGACATTGCCAGCATTACCTTGCGAGCAAAGAAATATTTAAACTTAAAAGTGTCTGTGAGATAAGGATTGGGATTTTGCTCGTGTTCCAAGGTGATATTAAGGCCAATAGAGCGACCACCATACTCAAAGGCTCCGCGGTTAGCTGCTTCCATGATACCTGGGCCGCCACCAGTAATGACCGCATGGCCGTTAGTGGCAAGCAACTTGCCCAGCTCGCGTGCCTTATTATAATATTTATCACCTTCTGGAATACGGGCTGAGCCAAAAATTGTCACACCCTGAGCATAGGTGCGCACGGTTTTTAGGCCGCCACCTAGGTCCCGGACATACTCCAGGGCACGCTCTACGTCGTGCGGATCTAGAGTGCCACCTTTAATTTGTTTTAGCCAGTAATAAAGCTCTTTATCCATAAGCATTATTATATCATATGCGCTGAATAGGCATGGGGTGAAGGTCTTCCTTGCCAGTGAGGATGCCGGCTTTAGCACCAAGCTGATGCACTACGGAGGTGGAATTAGCAGAACCAAAAATCAGCGAATCTTCAAAAGAGTTACCAGCAGCCAAGTGCGCCAAGAACCCTGAGCCAAAGGCGTCACCGGCACCAGTGGTATCCTTAACTCGTACGTCCTCGTAAATACCAAAGCGATAAGTCTCTTTGCCATCGGTGGCGATAGCCCCCATAGAACCATCAGTGATAATAGCCGTGGGAACGTAATTAGCCAGATGCGAAAGCAGCTCTGCTAGCACTTTGCCGGGGACAAGCTCGGCGGCTTCGGCCTTGTTCAGCAAGAGTATATCTACATCTTCCAGCAAGCCGAGGAGCTTCTTCTTTTGCTCCAATTCTAACTTGCCAGGGTTAAACATGATCTTAGCACCAAGCTCATGAGCTTTTTCAAAAAAGCGTAAAAGGGTGTCCATGTCGCCACGTACGGTGGAGACATACAGCCAGTCTGGCTTGATCTGCTCTAAGTCATCTTCTTTTAGGTTATCAAAACGCGCAGAAGCACCACGATGAGTGAGGATGGTGCGCTCGCCACTCTTGACGTCTAGCAGAATCACAGAGCAGCCAGTCTGGATGTTAGCGATGTAGCTAACATAGCTGCTATTTACACCTTCTTTATCTAAGTTGGCCAAGATAGCTTCTCCGGCTGTGTCGTGGCCAATATTACCCATAAAGATACTCTCGTGGCCGTGCCTAGCAAAGGAAACAGCTGAATTAGTGCCGCCACCGCCTACTTCAAAGGAGATGTTATCTATATCTACTTTAGTGCCGATGGCTATTTCGCCAAAAATGGAGATGTCGCCAACTTCGCTAGCAACAAAATCATTCCTATCTACCAGGTAAATATCTTGCAGAGCAGAACCAAGCGAAACAATTCGGGCCATTAGAGGGCTACTCCTCTGCGCTCGGCCTCCTTGGCTAGCTCGGCATAAGTGGCGGCCGGATCCTGTGCGGTGGCTAGGGCTGAGCCAACGTTAATGACGTTTAAATCGGCGTGGCCGAGGGCGCGGATGGTCTTCATGTTGGCGCCACCGTCCCAGCCAATCTCTACATCTGGCTTAATGGCACGGACGAGTGGGATTTTTTCAATCTGGAGCAAATCTGCGGATGAACCTTGCTGCCCAATTGTCCCAGCAAAAATCATCACATGATCTACCACTTCAATGTAGGCACGCACGCGCTCTGGGAAGGTAGGCTCTAACAGGGCTACACCAGTCTTGATGCCGGCACCCTTAATTTGCTCTAAGACTGGTAAAATTGGCTCGGTGGCCTCAGCGTGCAAAATTACTAAACTGGGCCTTGCGGTGATAATATCCTGGACATGCTCGCTAGGGCGCAGCATCATGACGTGCAGATCTATCTCTGCACCCTGTGGGAAAGTTAGCCCCTTCAGCGGAATGGTAACGGTGGGGGTAAACTCTCCGTCGGTGATGTCTAGCTGAATGCGCTTGGTAAATTGCAGATAATTGGCCATCTGCTGCTGATAGACCGCTGGGTCATTAGTGAGGATGGCCGGGACTACCGTAAGGCTAGCCATAGATATCCTCCTCGTCTAGGCGACGATTGCGTCTGATATAGCGCTCCTCTGGCAAAAAAGCTGTCTCTAGGAACGTCTTGACGGCGGTGTCTATTTGCTCGGTGGTCATAAAATCGGCAGAAAGACAGAGGACGTTAGCGTCATTATGAAGCCGACCGAGCTTTACTAGCTCTGGAGTGTAGCCACAGATGGCACGAATCCCCTTGAAGCGATTAGCCTGAATAGCAATGCCATGAGCCGAGCCACAGACAAGGATGCCGCGACTGTAAGGATTCTCCCGGACGGCGCGAGCCACCGCAATGGCGGAATCGTTAAAATCATCGTCTGGCTTGACTGTGGTGGGGCCAAGGTCAACAATTTCACATTCTAGATTGCTCTCGCCTAAGGTGTTAATGAGGCGCTGCTTTTCGGCGAAGCCGCGATGGTCTGCACCGAGGAATAATCGCATTAGCTTTCCTTTCCAAAGTCGGCGGTAAGCTCTACTAAGCGGTTAGAATAACCCCACTCGTTGTCATACCAAGCAACGACCTTGATTAAATTACCATCTACGACGTCGGTCAAAGGTAAATCTACGATACAGGAGTGGGAGTTACCCTTGAAATCTCCAGAGACCAGCTCTTCGCTGGTGACGTCCAAAATTCCCTCATAGTATGGCTCTGCGGCGGCCTTTTTAAAGACCTCGTTAATCTCTTCTACGGTGACGTTACGCTTAACTAGCGCGGTGATATCAGAGAGCGAAACGACTGGGGTAGGAACGCGGACGGAGAGGCCGTTAAACTTGTCTTTTAGAGAGGGGATAGTCAGAGCGGTGGCCTTAGAAGCGCCAGTGGTGGTGGGAACGATATTCTCGGCGGCGGCACGAGCCTCGCGCAAATCCTTGGCTGGGGCATCTTGCAGGCGCTGAGAGGCAGTATAAGAGTGAACGGTAGTCATCATGGCTTTTTCTACACCAAAATTATCTTCTAAGATACGCATAACTGGGGCGATGCAGTTAGTAGTGCAGGAGGCATTAGAGATGATGTTATCTTCTGTGGTGATATCTTCCTCGTTGACGCCGAGAACGATAGTTTTAACGCCGTCTCCCTTGG
>JAFRAP010000039.1 GCA_017405345.1 Candidatus Saccharimonadota bacterium | reverse complement strand
TAGGCCGCTAAAAAGCCCAGACGAAGACGGTGAAAAAACGTCTTAGGCAAACGAAACGTCGTGCTATGACCCTTAACTCTCATTGCTATTATTATAGCATAAGAGTAATGAAATAAGTTTAAAAAGAATGAGGATAGTCATGATGATTATTTTAGGTAAATAACGTCGCGCTCGGTGGCACCATTGCCGACACAGGTCATGAGTGCGTAAGCGTAGTGTTGATGGTCGCTACTGATAGCCCGAACGATGCTCCACATGGGGGCGCCGGCCTTAGCAATGCGCTCGGTTTTAGCGATACGGTAAGTACGAGCCTCGCCATTAATAGAAATAGTGACAGCTTCACCGTTAGCGGCGCTGTTAAGATGGCCGAAGAGATGAGGCAGATTGTGAGCAAAGATAAATTTACAGGCGTCGTCTCGGCAGCCAGTGAGGCGAGCGGCGGAATTAGCTGGAGTCCAATTGGTATCATTAACGCTAACCATGGCGATGGTGCGACCACCGACAATGATATAATCGCCACTTGGCTTGGCGGTGGCCTTGACGGTGTGAATAGGGGCGACTACTTTACGGGCGTAGCTGCTGGCAATAGTCTTTGTGGGGGCTTCTGGGGCAGTAAGGGCGACGGCCTCCTCTTCGTGGGAGCCGGTGGAGATACTATCAGAAATCTTGGTGTAAGTTGGGGTGTGATTTTTGGTGAATAAGCCTATGGTAGAGGTGGCAAAATTGATTAAATTCACAGCTAAGCAAGCAAAAAGTGCCGCTAACGCGTAATTATAAAAAATTTGCTTAAACTTCCCCGATTTCATCTCTCACACTCCCCTGGTCTCTCAACCAGTTTATAACTAAATTATATCACACTTACGCTAAAAAATCAATAGTAACAGTAGTGCCAAAACCAACGCGAGATTTAACAGAGGTGGTATCAGAGGTGAGAAGCTGGCGCTGCTCTGGGGAGAGGACGGCGGAATGATCTTTAATGATGACTTGATGAGGCCGATCAGAGATAACGATGCGCTTATCAGTGGTGCGGAGATTACCATCAGAGGTGGCCTGAAGGACAGTGGTGAATTCAAGGTATTTTTTTAGCTCAAATTCAAGAGGTTTGGGGTTCTTTACTTCTGTAATGGGATTTTTTAAGTCTAAGTCAAGCTCTATCCCGACACGATTAAGGATGGGGGTATATTCACGGAAAATCGGGTTGGTAATGTCGGATAATCTTGCCATAAGTACATTATAGCATTAAACGCCGGGACTGAAGGATTTTAGCTTTTTACGGTGCTCTTTATAACGGGGGTCGTGAGCGGCAACTTCTGCCCAAAAGGCAGGGGAGTGATCCATATGGTTAAGGTGGGCAAGCTCATGAAGGATGACGTAGTCGCGTAGAGGCTCTGGGAGCTGCATTAGGCCAATATTGAGCGAGATGGTGCGATTAGATGAGCAGGAGCCCCAGCGGGTGTTAGCGTGGGAAAAACGTAGTTTGGCATAAGTGTAGCCGTGCAACTTGGCAAAGTAATCCAGGCGGTATGGTAGGTAATCCTTAGCCTTTTTCATGAGGAGCTTCTTTTTGGCATCGCGGGCGCGTTGGGTGGCGGGATCTTTTAGGGGCAGCTTTTCACGAATTTGCTTACGATTACTTTCTAAAAAACGTTTTAAAAGAAAGTCCTTGGTAAAACGCGGAACGGACATTTGGAGCCGGCCAGAAGTAGAGATGGAAAACTTTACCCCGGAAGCGAAGGCAGTCTTCCGGACGATAATTTCGCCAAATTCGCGATCTTGATAAATCATTAGGCTAGCTGAGAAAGCACGTGTGAGAGCTGAGTCTCAAAGGTGTGCTTGCCAGAGAGGATAATGGGGTGCTCAGAATCTGAGGGGGCCTCCATCTCTGAGATGCGAGTCTCGTACTCCTCCTTGGCCTTCTTGACGGAACGAGTGCGGGTCTTTAGGCGAGCCTTGATAGTGCTGACGTCGGTCTGAATCCAGATGAGGGCGGGATTATAGCCGCAGCTTCTTAAGAGCTGACGAACGGCGTCGCGCTCCTCCTCAGTGTCTAGATTGCCCTCAATGATGATGTTCTGCCCGGCCTTGGCAATCACGCCGAGAATGATGTGGATTTGCTTTTCGGTGAAATCAGCCTCTTCTTGGAGCGAATCCAGATTATAATAGGGGGCTTTAAACCGGCGAGAAAACTTCTCGCAAAATGTGGTCTTGCCGCTACAAGGTGCACCGAATACCAAGATAGCGCGCGGTTTTGTCTTCTTATTACCTTCCATAATATTTTTATTGTATCACAGTTTTAGGTGCGCGCAAGGTTTTTGAACTATTGGCGATGAACAGCTGGGATGGATAATAGAAAAACCAAGCAAAATAATTAGCTGGGGCATAGATAAAGTAAGGTAGAACACGGATGTATGACAGATAAGAAAGCCCCACGCAAGTATCGCAAGCGCCGAAGAGCAAGAAGCCAGCCAGACCGCAGTTAGACTGGATGCCAGGAGATTTTTTGTGCCAGCGAAAAGAAAAGATGATATTGGCGATGAGTGACCCAGTGTAAATGAAGCAGACGGCGAAAATGGGTGGGATGTGCTGATAGAGGCTGAAGAGATAAAGGATGGCGATAAGGGAGAGATAGAGGAGCAGATTAATAGGGCGGATTTTAGAAAGGCGCGTCATATGGAAAAACTGGGCTAAACAGAAGACAAACACCCCAATGATGGAAGTGTTATCAATTACGAGGATGGTATCTGCCAGCAGGGTGAAGAAGAGGGCGGTCTGCAAGAGATGGTCGCGCGGGAATTTTTGGATGGCGTAAACGAGGTTTAAGACGATGCCGGTGTATTTAAGGACGGTAATGCCAAAAAAACCAGGTATTAAGATACCGAGTGCCAAAAAGCCAAAATAAATGCAAGCCCAAGTTACAAGCCAGGTGCGGTCAATGCGATGTAAATAAGCTAGGAACGCTTTCATCTTACGTTTATTTTAGCATAAAAGGCATAAAAAAATGGCAGGGGCGGCAGGACTTGAACCCACGACACCTGGTTTTGGAGACCAGTGCTCTACCAACTGAGCTACGCCCCTTCGTGCTCTCTTATTATAGCATACAAGCTTAGTATTTTATTCAGTGACTAATTAAAATTAATCAAAAATACTTCAAAAAATGCTAAACTTGTATGCTATAATGAGAAATGTGAAAATACTAATGCTTGGTTGGGAGCTGCCACCTCACAATAGTGGAGGTTTAGGTGTAGCCTGTTTGAATCTATCCCGAGCGCTAGCTAATGAGGGAGCGGAGATTGATTTTGTGGTACCATATGAGGCTGACCACGCCAGTATCAAGCATATGAAAGTGCTTTCTGCGATGCATATTGACCCGCTTTATCGTTATGGCGGAGGCGCGTATGAGTCGCTGAAAGTAGAAGAAGAAATCATCCCAGACTTGGTAGGAGAGAAGATGCTATCTATCAGGGATGTGCAGCATCACTATCAAGAATTTGTAGAGCGGTATTTAATGGAATTTAAGCCGGATTTGGTGCATGCACACGATTGGCTGACTTTTGAAGCGGGGGTGTTGGCCAAGAAAAATTTTGGAGTACCACTGGTGGCGCATGTTCATGCTACGGAGTTTGACCGTTCTGGTATGCATGGTGGTAATCCGGTGATTCATGCGATTGAGCGGGAAGGGCTGCTTTGGGCCGATAAAATCATGGCTGTATCTGAGGCGACCAAACAGCTGATCCACGAGAAGTATGATATTCCGTTGGATAAAATTGATGTGGCTTATAACTCTCTTGGCGATGAATTTATGCGGGATGCCTATGAATATCATGGGGAGCAGTATGCCTATCTAGAAGCGCTAAAAGCGCAAGGCTATAAGATTGTCTCTACGGTGGGGCGCTTTACCATCCAGAAGGGGCTGACACACATGATGAGAGCGGCAGCCAGAGCGATTGAAAAGGAGCCAAAGCTGGTTTTTGTCTTTGCTGGGGATGGTGAGGAGCGCACAGAGCTGGTAGAGCTAGCAGCGCGCTATAAAATCTCCAATAATGTAGTTTTTACGGGGTTTGTCAGGGGTAAGCGTTTACGAGATATTTACAGCATATCTGATATTTTTGTGATGTCTAGTGTGAGCGAGCCGTTTGGTCTGACGGCGCTAGAGGCTGCACATCATGGCAACGTTTTAATCTTGACCAAGCAGTCTGGCGTGGCTGAGGTGCTGCGTAGTGTGATGGCCTATGATTTCTGGGATGAGGAAAAATTAGCAGATGAGATTGTGGCGATTGCTAAAAGTTCTGCTCTGGCTAACACCTTGAGAGACGGAATCTTGAAGGAATATCATAAAATTTCATGGGAAGATGTTGCGAAAAAAGTATTAACGGTTTATAATGAAGTGAGTAAGAATAAACGGAAT